>JAZPYY010000078.1:0-23810 GCA_045544375.1 Shuttleworthella sp. | reverse complement strand
CCGCGGTTTTAAGTTTCAGCAGGGTACGGGAATCGAACCCGCCTCCTCAGCTTGGGAAGCTGATATACTACCGATGTACTAACCCTGCAACGAAAATATGTTATCAGATTCTAAAACTGAATGCAAGCCTTGGGGCACACGTGGTATGTGTCAAGCAATCGTTGGCATGTTTCTCTTATGATATTGAGTGCCGCGTATTCAGTTGTCTGCGCTCACGGCACAGGGCATGCAAGCTCAGATACAAAATGCCGTCTGTTGCATCGTTTTTGGTAATGCGTCTGACCGTCTACTGTTCTTTTTTCCAGATCCGCGCTTCGAAGGGACCTAATTCTTCTGCCTTTCGGTTTCGTAAGGTGCCGTAGACTAAATGCCATCTGCCGTTTTCTTTGGACCGGTACGCCGGGATCGTCTTTTCTCCCAAATTACATTCCACACGGAATACTGCTTCGTCGCTTCGGCGCTCGTAGGCAAATCCGTAGCCGCTTTCTTCGTAGCCCCGTCCCATCAGCCGGTGGAAGTCTCCGTAGATCAGTGTGGAATATTCTTTTCGCAGGGCGATCAGCCGGCGGCAGGCGGTGCGGATTTCTTCGCTTTCTTTCTGGTCCAGGAAGGCCGTGATGTGCTTTTCGGCCCGCTCTGCGGGCGTCATCTGAAGGACGCTTTCCTTCATGCTTTCCCGGTTCCAGGGCAGGGGCACACGGGCGTGTTCCCGGGTTCCGGACAGGATGATGGAAAAGGCTTCTTCCGGCGTTTTTCCTTTTTCCAGCAGCTCTTTATGATAACCGTGGGCTTCCACGTCCGTGATTTCATCCATGGAAGTAAAGGAATAGTTGGCCAGGCCCATCTCATCCCCCTGGAATAAGAAGGGCGTGCCCTTTAAGGTCATCTGCATTACCAGAAGCAGTTTCTGCACCCGGCGGATATAGGAGCCGTCCGGACGGACTTTCGAGGACATGCGGGGATTGTCGTGGTTGTTGTAAAACAGGGACATCCAGCAGTTGTTTCCGTAGTTTTCCATCCAGTCGGTGATGTAGTCCCGGTAATAGCGCAGGTCGAAGGCGTAGTCGTCGTAGCGCACATGTCCCGGCACATCCAGATGATCGAAGGAAAAGATCATGTCCAGTTCCTTCCGCTCTTCGCCGGTGACAAGACGTCCGGTCATAAGGCCCACACCGGGACATTCGCCCACGGAAAAGGCGTTGTGAGGTGCAAAGGCCCGCTCATGGATCTCGTGCAGGTACTCGTGGAGTTTCGGGCCGTAGAAATAGTGCTCGATCCCCTTAAATCCGATGAGTTCTGCGATGCCCTCGCTGCCTTCGGGCAGTCCCGGCACCTTGGAGATGTAGTTGATCACGTCCATGCGGAAGCCGTCCACACCCCGATCCAGCCAGCGGTTGACCATGCCGATGACATCATCCCGCACGTCGGGATTGTCCCAGTTAAAATCCATCTGCTTTTTGGAGAACAGGTGCAGGGCGCTGACGTTCTGCTCTTCGTAGGTGTTCCAGGCCGGGCCGGAAAAGAAGGATGTCCAGTTGTTGGTCTGATCCGGATTGCGGAAGAAGTAGTAGCCCCGGTATTTCGATGTAGGATCATGCAGTCCTTCCTGGAACCAGGGGTGCTCATCGGAGGTGTGGTTGACCACCAGATCCATGATCAGCCGCATGCCCCGTTCGTGCACACCGGCCAGCAGTTCTTCAAAATCCTCCATGGTGCCGAATTCGGCCATGATTTTTTCGTAGTCCCGGATGTCATAGCCGTTGTCGTCGTTGGGGGAATCGTACACCGGAGACAGCCACAGGGCATCCACCCCTAAGGATTTTAAGTAATCCAGCTTGGACAGAATGCCCTTCAGATCACCGATACCATCACCGTCACTGTCGCAGAAACTGCGGGGATAAATCTGATAAAATACCGCCTCTTTCCACCAGGCGTGCTTCACCGGGCCGTCCCCCCGCCCCGGCTTTTCCGGGTGCATGTTCAGAAGATCGATAAAGGACTGAAAAAACGTGGTATCCAGCTTCCCGGATGCAATGGTCTCCAGCCAGGACAGCCGCATGCTGCCCACAATGGGATTTTTCAGCAGGGTGCGGGGAACACCCGCGGCATATAAAATACGATCCAGCATATCATGTCCGAGGGGATGAGCGTAAATATCGCGAATCCGGCTGTTTAACGTGTACATTATTCTTTCCTTTCCATGACCGCACAGGCCTCCAGGGTCTTTTCGATTTCGTCTGCCAGAGCCTGCATGCGCAAAGGCAGGGCCTTGCATACCTTCCGGTCATAGGTATACAGTCCGTTGATCTCGTCTTCCACATCCGACAGCTGGGTGTAAATGCATCCGCACAGACCGTTGTACACGGAGGGCAGCACCATCTCGTGGATCATCAGGGCAAACTTGTCGGTAAGTTCCTCCGGGCTGTGCATCATGTCGCCGTATCCGTAGCTGCCCTTGGGATTCCACAGGTGATCCGCCACCGGATAACCGTAGCCGCCGCATTCCGACAGGAACACCGGACGGGGATTTTTAAGCAGCACTTCGTTGCGGAAATAGATGTGTTCGCTTCGCACATCCGACTCCTTCTGGGCAAACCATCCGGAGGTGCTGTCGTAAATCCGGGTGGGATCGATTTCCCTGCATTTCCGGTACAGACGGTCGCTTTCAAACTGTCCCCAGCCCTCGTTGAAAATGGTATACAGCACGATGCAGGGATGGGAATACAAGTGGTTTAACGTTGCTTCCATCTGTTCTTCAAAGATGGCCCGCCGGCGTTTTTCAAAGGGCGTAACGGCCTTCCCCGTGTCCCTCTTCTGCTTAAAGCCCACCGTGGGAAGCACGGTTTCCCGGATGTAATGATAGGCGCCGTTGTTTACCATATCCTGCGCCACCAGCATGCCCAGGCGATCGCAGTCGTAATAAAACCGCTCCGGCTCGATCTTGATGTGCTTCCGAAGGCAGTTAAAGCCCAGGGCCTTCATGCCCAGAATATCCCGTTCGTAGGCATCCGCCTCCGCCGGAGTGTAAATACCTTCCTCATAATAGCCCTGATCCAGCACACCGTGCAAAAACACAGGCCGGCCGTTTAAGCAAAGCCGCGGAATGCGGTTTTTGTCCTCTTTTACCTCAATGACACGAAGGGCAAAATAGGAATCCACCGCATCCTCATTGATGCGTATGCGGAACCGATACAGGAAAGGATTCTGGGGCGTCCAAAGATGGGGGTTCGCCGGAGCAATCCGCGCTTTCCCGGCAGACAGGGCAAAGGATTCTCCGCTTTCTCTGCCGTCGGCATCCAGAAGAACAACCTCCCCCTCCGAAGCAGCGCCATTCCAGCACGAAACGGAAATCTCCGCCGCCTCCAGGGAAGGACAGATGCGGATGTCTTTGATGCCGTCTTTGGGAACCGCCTCCATCCACACGCTCTTCCACAGACCGCTCACCGGAGTGTACCACATGCCGCCCCGCTTCTTCCGCTGTTTGCCGTAAGGATACAGGCCGGACAGCTCGTCCCGGCACTCAATGCGGATCCGGATCGGCTTCGTCGGATCAACAAAATCCGAAACATCAAAAGCAAAAGGCAGATAACCGCCCTCATGGGAACCGCACAGCTGGCCATTCACCCACACACGGCAGGACTCGTCCGCCGCGCCGATATGCAGAATCCAGCAGACATCACCAGGTATGGCCGCATCACTGTCGTCCGCACCTTCCCACGAATCACAGCGCACATCTGAGAGCAGGAAAGATCGCTCATAAACGAGTTCACTTCCGATCTCTCCGTTATAACCGGATGCCCTAGACTGAGGCGGAAAAGGAACACAAATAGGTTTCCCATTTAATGTCCATTCCCCATCCAACAAATAAAACACAGGCCGCACCATCTGCGGCCTGGGATAAGATTTGTGAAGTGTTTTCATAATTATCCGATATCCTGAATAAAGGGATCTTCCTTCTTATACGGCCTCCAGATCTCCGTCCCCTGCAGATCATACCCTCCGGGTTCGCCGTTGGGATCACCGTACTTCATAAAATTGGTCCAGGCGTTGAGCATCCAGTTGGAAATCTCAAAGTCCCAGTCTTCCACCGGCCGCCAGCACCGGGCCAGCGTTCCGAACACATACCACAGCTCAGCGGAGTGGAACGCTCCGGCCTTATCCCCGGGCATCCGGCGCCGGAAATAATACAGGTAACAGGGCTGTCCGCCTTTCGCTTCCCGCAGATTGGCCCAGTCGATGCATCCTCTGTAGATGGCTCCGTTGGGCCGGCCGGTGGTTCCCTTTTTCACCATGATGTCTTCGCTGTTGGATCCCAGAATGTAGGGCACGTCCGCTGTGTGACCCTGCTCCAGTCCGGCGTCCGTGGGTTCTGTCAGCACCCATCCGTCCACCACCGGCGCAAAGGGCAGTCCCCGGGCCTTTAAAACCAGGGGCAGCAGTTTCTTTAAGAAGGCCTTGGGCTCTGCGGACCGCAGATCCGACAGGGTGGATGCTTTCAGGGCTTTCTGAAGCACCTTTCCCCGTTCCATGGCCACGTCCTTGGACAGCACCGTTCCCAGTCCGTTGTTGTATCCTCCGCCGCTCTGCAAAATCGCCTTGGCGAACAGTCCCCGGGCCAGGGGCGAATGGACAATGGCCTGCACGCTCATGGCGCCGGCGCTCTGTCCGAATATGGTGATGTTGTCCGGGTTTCCGCCAAAGGAAGCGATGTGTTCATGCACCCAGGAAAGGGCGGCGATCTGATCTAAGATGCCGTAGTTTCCGGTGCTGCCGTGCTCGTCCTCTTCCGCCAGTTCAGGCAGAGCCAGAAAACCCAGGGGGCCCAGGCGATAGTTGACGGTCACTAAGATCACACCCCGGCGGGCGTATTCGGCCCCGTCAAATTCCAGTTCGCTTCCGAAGCCGGCCATAAAGCCGCCGCCGTGAATCCAGAAGGCCACGGGATATCCGTTTACGTCCGAACTGCATTTCAGCGGCGTCCAGATGTTTAAATACAGGCTGTCTTCGCTGACCTGCGGCAGAAAATCCGGGTTGGAATAAAACTCTTTCCGGTAAAATCCCGTGGATTTCGGATTCTGGAAACTGCGGGCAGAAAAATGCGTTGCCTGCAGAATGCCTTCCCAGGGCTGCACCGGCTGGGGCGCCCGAAAGCGTAGTTCTCCCACCGGCGCCTGCGCGTAGGGAATACCGCGGTAAACCGCATAGGAATGGGTTTCCTCTCCTGCAATCCTGCCCAGGGCAGTCTCGATGATTCGTGTTGACATATGACGACCTTCTCTTTCTTTCTGGAAAAAAACACATCCGTTTCGAGTCGGAGTCGGAGGTCTTTTTTATCTCAGCTGACAGGCGTCCACAAAGGCAATCACCAGTTTCGCGGTGGCCTGGATGCCAAATATACTTGCGTTTACAGACAGATCGTAGTCTTCCGCCAGTCCCCAGATTCTTCCGGTGTGATGGCGGTAAAACTCGCCGCGGCGCTCTTCGATTTTCTGTACCTTTTCCCGGGCCAGTTTCTCGGTCAGCTCCTCTTTTCGCATAATGGAATTGATCCGGTCCTGTTTTCTGGCATGGATGAAAACCGATACGCTACCGGGTTCTTTTTCGAAAAGATAATTTCCGCAGTGTCCTACCATGACAAAGGACTGTCCCCGCAGCAGAGATCGCATCTGCTCGGCGGTTTCCCGCTGGTTTTTCGGAAAACCGCCGTGAATGGCAAGTGAGTACAGCAGGCTGTCTACCGGGCGCTCCTCAAAGAAGGTGGAGACGCTTTCGAACACGCCGGCCTCTTCGGCCGCCTGCCGAAGCTTATCGGCATCGTACAGCATAATTCCGTAGTGATCCGCAATGGCTTTTGCAACTTCCCTGCCATGGCATCCGGCCTGCCGGTCAATGGTTATAATCATTTTGCTTCCTTTACAATGTCCAGGTGTGCTCTCCCGGCCCTGCTTCCACAGGTGCTATACCAGGCAGGCATACCGTTGCCGTCGTGTTGGATGGAACTGTAATGGCAAAGCTTGTTTTTCCGTCTTCTGTTTTCCAGCTGCTGGCGATGTGTCCGTACAGACTGTCGTAGGACGCCTCCGCATAGGACAGGGTTCCGCCGGGCTGGGGTGCGACGGTAAAGTGGCGTACCCCGTCTACCCGGATGCCCGCGCAGTAGGAAAACAGCCATTCGCACACCGCACCGGGCGAATAGTGGTTGCGGCTGACGTCGCCTTCCCAGGTTTCCCAGACGGTGGTGGCGCCGCTTTTGACTTCGTAAAGCCAGCCCGGCGCTTTGGTATTCTCCAGCATCTTATAGGCCATGTCGCTGCGGCCGTTTTCGGAAAGCATGGGAAGGATGTGGGGCGTGGACAGGAATCCTGTGGTCACGCAGCCTTCCCGGCGGTTCACCGCATCCACCAGGTGATCCACCACCTCCCGGCGGGTTTTTTCCGTGGCGCAGTCGCAGTACAGGGGGCGCACCAGTTTTGCCTGGCGGTCCGTCTCCGGCACCGGAGAAAGGAACATCTCCTCGTAGGCCTTTGCGGATCCCTTCTGATACTCCCGGCATTTTGCGGCCATTTCCATGTCGCCGCAGGCTTCGGCGATCTCGGCCAGATGACGCATGCCATAGGAGAAGTAGGCCGTGCATTCCTCGGTACGTACAGCCGTGGCCCGGTCGCTGCCCACGCCGAATTGATCCGCAAACTCTTCCGCTTCGGCCCACTCGCCTAAATGGAATCCCTTTTCGTAGATGTACTTATTGTTGGGATCCTTCCGTCCCTCCCGGGCGTTCTTTCGACCCGTGTGGGACAGCAGGTATTCCGCGAACTTTTTAATGTGGGGATACCAGGCCCGCAGCTGATCCAGATCGCCGTAGCGCTTCCAGTAACGGTAGGGAAGCAGTTCCATCACGTCAGCCCAGCCCACGGAGGAGCCGGTGCTTTCGTAGCAGAATTTGGCACCGTTGTAGGGTACCACCGCCGGGACCAGTCCGTTCTTTTTCTGGGCATCCCAGACGTCGGTCATGTACTTGCGGTAAAACGCCGCGCTGTTCATCAGGAAGCTTCCGGTGTTGAAGAAAATCTGGGCGTCGCCGGTCCAGCCTAAGCGCTCCCGGGTGGGACAGTCTAAAGGCACGTCGCAGAAGTTGCCCTTGGTGCTCCACAGGGTGTTGTGGTACAGCTGATTCACCAGCGGATTGGAGCATTCGAAGGCGGAGGTCTCTTCCATGGAGGAATAAACGGCGATGGAGCGGATGTTGGAAAGTTTCACTGCTTCATCGGCTTCCAGCAGCGCGTAGCGGAATCCGAAAATGGCAAACCGGGTTTCATAATGATCTTCCCCGCCGCTGCAGATGAAATTCACTTCCTGCAGAGGGGAAAGCCGCAGCTCTTTGGAGGCCTTTTGGGGCATACCGCTGATGGTCAGGATTTCGCCCACCATGCCCACTTCGTGAGCCGGGGTTTTCAGTTGGATATTCTTCTGAGTAAATTCGCCGTTTTCATCCAGCATCTCGCCCATGCGAAGGTGCACCTTGCTGCCCTTTTTGCCCTGGGCGTCAAAGGCCACAAAACCAGCGATGTTCTGGCCGAAATCCAGCACGGTTTTTCCGGAGGGGGTGACGATGGTGGTGGGTTCGAAGCTTTCATGCTTCTCCACTAAAACGTTATTGGAGGCCGTAAGCGCTGCCTTCTCCGCTGCGCATACCACCGTTTTTCCGCCATACCCGGGCCTGCGGGAGGCGTCGTACACTTCCCCGTCCTTCATATCGGCAAACAGCAGCGGACCGTCCCCGGAGAAATCCCAGGAATCGTTGGTGCAGATCACATCACCGGTGCCGTCGGCGTAATCGATTTCCAGCTGGGCGAACAGTTTGGTCATGCGGCCATAGACGTTGGTAAAGGCGAAGGCACCGCTGCTGCCCCGGTACCAGCCGTCGGCCAGTTCCGCGGTAAGTTCGTTTTCCTCTCCCCGGCGAAGAAGCTCTGTGACATCGTAGGTCTGATACTGCAGACGCACCCGGTTGTCGGTGTTTCCGGGGGCTAAGACCGCCGTGCCCACCCGCAGTCCGTTTAACTGCATTTCATACAGGCCGCAGGCCGTCACGTAAAGACGGGCCCGGACAATCTCTTTTCCGCAGGCAAAGCGCTTCCGGAAGCAGCCCACCGGCCAGCGGGTGTTTTTCACCGGGCGGTAGTTTCCGCTGATCCATTTGGCTTTCCAGTCGGCGGGATGCAACAGTCCCATTTCAAAGAAGGCTTCGCTCCAGGGGCCGGCTTCGCCGGATTCATCCCAGAGGCGGACTTTCCATTCCACCCGATCGCGGCTTGTAAGGGCTGCGCCGCCGTAACGGATGTGGGTGGAGTCGGCGCATTCCACTTTGCCGCTCTCCCAGTCCGGCTTGCCGTTTCTGGTACAGACGATTTCATAGGCGGTCTGGGCCAGACCCTCTTCGCAGATCCAGAAAAAACGGGGCGAGGTGATGTCGATGCCCAGAGGGTTGGTCAGGTACTCGGTCTGAAGATGTACTGCTTTCATAAATCATCCTTTCAAAGCAAAAGAGCCCATATGAAGGCCAATATAACAGATACTTTTCTATGAAACCATATGAATGTAAACGGAACGTGAACTGCCGTATCCTCAGCACTCGATTTCTGCCGGCCGGGCAGGAATATCCGCACTGTTGTACAGGTTCACAAGGTACCAGCCGGTTTTTGCAATGGCCGCCCGGGTGGGAACGCCGCCTTTGATGACTTCGCCGGTTAAGATCACCGTATTGCCCTGGGCCTCGGCTTTCAGATCCTGTACCGGAAGTTCCTTGCCGTTCTGGAATACCTGAAGGCCGCAGAACCGGTCATCCGGCACCTGATCTCCCTGGGGGAGATCTGTGTGGAAGGACAGGCCCTCGCCGGCGTTGTCAAAGGTGAGGGTAAGCTTTCCTTCTTCTGCTTTCGCGCTTACCAGCGTGGGGGCTTCGCACAGCACATCCCGGTGTCCGTAAACATAGTTTTCCGCCAGCAGCGCCAGACGGTGTCCCACGGGACGTTTCACCTTCGGATGAATGTCCAGTTCCATACCGGCATCCGTGGTCACGGCCATACCGGTGTGAGGAACGGTCAGCGCCGTGTGCTGCTGCGCTTCCCGGGTGATGGGATAATAGGTTCCCACGGAAGCCATCCAGCTGCCGAAACCGGCCAGCTGCACGAATAAAAACGGAAGGGTGTCATCGCCCCACAGTTTTCTCCAGTGCGCAATCAGAGCCGGGAACAGGGTGTAATATGCTTCGCCCTGCTGCTGCGTATCCGCATCGGAACAGCCCTGATACCAGAGGAAGCCCTTAATTCCATAGGGTACCACCGGCAGCAGCATGGATTCGTACAGACCGCAGGGACGCCATTCGTGCTTCGGACCCATCTGGGGGCCAAACTGCATCAGATCTGTGCCGCCTTCCGCCGCCGCTGCGGGATCAATGCCCAGCTGCTGCATGATTTTTGCGATTTCGGCCTGGAATTCCTCTGGTGTGCAGCCAAACAGAAGCAGATCCGAAATGCGATCCAGCCCCAGCTGCTCGGTTTTGAAATTCCGCGGCGTCGCCATGAACTGTTTGTCATAGGCGTCCAGATCCAGCGCCGCCAGAGCCGCGTCATATTCGTCCAGACGGTACTGACCGCCGTTTTCGGCCACCACCTCCCGGGGAAGCCAGCTGGCGATGGGGGTTCCGCCCCAGTTATCGGTCAGAATGCCGATGGGAATCTGCTCCTTGGCCTGCACATCCTTTGCGAAGTAATATGCCACGGCGCTGTACCGGGGAAGATTCTCGGCGTCGCAGCGCCGCCAGAAGCCATAGTTCTGGGTATAATCAGCCTCATTGATCTGACCCACATAGGAAACTTCCGGGTAGTCAAACAGGCGGATGGCCGGATTTTCGCAGACCTTTTTCTCGGCCTCCAGTTCCCGGTCGTAATACATGTAGAATTCCATGTTGGACTGACCGCCGGCCAGCCACACATCCCCCACCAGAACGTCCGTAAAGGTCTTCTCGTCGATGACCGCACCCTGATCATTTCTTTCGACCACATGCATCTGTTCGTCAAAAGACACGGTCAGCGGACCGATGTCGGCGCGCCAGTTTCCGTCGGCGCCGGTCTTTGTTTCTTCTTTCTTTCCCTGAATCTCGATGCTTACGGTACTGTCCGGCGACGCCGTGCCCCACACGGCGATTTTCCTGTCCCGCTGCAGCACCATGTGATCCGTAAAAACCATTGCAAACTGAAGCATCTGTCTCCTCCGTTCTTCCCCTCTCCTGCGTGCATGAAACATTTTTTGCGGCTTTCGATCCCGCAGAAAATACCGATGGATCGAAGCGGGAATCGTGTCACAACACCAACTCTTATTATAGCAAAAACAGGCCGGTATCAAAAGACAATAACCGGCCTGTTTTTGTTAACTTTTGTACAGTAAAACCCTGGGTGGTTTTCTCTTCCATCCCGGGAGGGGAAACGTTTCGCTTCCGCCTGGTTTTACGCTTTTTGGGTATTACGCATCTTCTTTCAGCATTTCGTCCAGGGTATGCCATCCCAGCACGGCACACTTTACCCGGGCCGGCATGTGGGAGACATCCTGCAGGATGGAGGCTTCTTCCAGTTCCTCCTTTTCCTCTTCCGTAACGGTGCCCTTGATCATGCGAAGAAAGATCTCGCTTAAACGCGTGGCCTCTTCCACGGGACGTCCGATGACCAGATCCAGCATCATATCCGCAGAGGCCTGGGAAATGGCGCAGCCGCTTCCGGTGTAGGCGCCGTCGGTAATCACGCCGTCTTCCACCTTCAGGTTCAGGATGATGTCATCGCCGCAGGAAGGATTGACCCCCTCTAAGGTATAGTTTGCATCGGGCAGCTCGTGCTTGTGCACCGGATGCATGTTGTGATCGGTAAGAATCTCGTTATAGAATGTGTTATTTGCCATGATTCATTCCTTACAGGTGACAAAAGGGACAGGCACTTTTGTCATCTTTTATACCGTAAAATCACCGCCGGACACAAAGGAGACAAAAGTGCCTGTCACTTTTGACTCATTCCTCGTAGTATCCCATTGCGCTGCGGATGCCCGCCAGGCAGGCCAGGAAGGCGTCGATGTCTTCCGGCGTGTTGTACAGTCCGATGCTGGCCCGGGTGGTGGAAAGCACCTCTAAGGTGGGCAGCAGGGTGCGCAGATACTGATGCAGGGGCTGGGCGCAGTGATGACCCGCCCGGACGGCGATGTTGGCGCTGTCAAAGATGGCCGCCACGTCGTGGGGATGCACCCCGTCAATGGTAAAGGTCAGAATGCCGTGGTGATCCTTAGGATCCGGCGATCCGATGACGTGCACGTGGGGAATCTTTTTCATGCCTTCCATGGCTCTTGCGGAAAGCTCGTACTCCCGCTGTTCGATGGTTTCCCAGCCGATGCGGCGGATGTAGCGCACCGCTTCCGCTAAGCCCACCGCGCCGCCCACGTTTACCGTGCCGGCTTCGAATTTGTGCGGGATCTCGGCATAGGTAGCGTTATCCCGGGTCACATATTCGATCATCTCTCCGCCGTACAGGAAAGGCGGCATATCTTCCAGCAGCTCATAGCGGGCATACAGCACGCCGATGCCCATGGGAGCGTACATTTTATGACCGGAAAAGGCGAGGAAATCCACGTCTAAATCCCGCACGTTTACAGGGATGTGGGGCACGCTCTGGGCGCCGTCACACACCAGCACCGCGCCGGCTTCGTGAGCGATTTTGGCAAAGGCGCGGATGTCGTTGATCCGTCCGAAGATATTGGACATCTGGGCGATGGCCACCATCTTCGTGCGGTCGGTGATCAGGGCGGACAGCTTCTGAGGATCGTAATACCCTTCGGCGTCGCACTCGAACCACACCAGCTTCGCGCCCTTCTCCCGGGCCAGACGCTGCCAGGGCAGCAGGTTGCTGTGGTGCTCGGAGACGGATACGATGATCTCATCTCCCTCGCCCACATGGGAGGAGCCGTAGCTGTAGGAAACCAGGTTCAGGCTTTCCGTGGCGTTGCGGGTGAAGATGATCTCCTCCGGACGGGAAGCCCCGATAAAGGAAGCCACCTCGGCCCGGGCATCCTCGTAGTCGTTGGTAGCGTCTACGGACAGCTCGTACAGACCCCGCAGGGGATTGGCGTTGTGGCGCTCATAGTAGGCCGATTCCGCGTTGATCACGCAAAGGGGCTTCTGGGATGTGGCACCGTTGTCAAGATAGATCACGTTTCTGCTGTTTAACAGCGGAAAATCCGCCCGCAGAACCGAATGTTCATTTAAAAGCATAAGTTCCTTCCTTCCCGGCAGGGCTTAAAAACTTTCCGCCGGGTATGATGAAGCGCTAAGTAAGCGGTTTTATCTCCGGAACAGACCGGCGTCTAAGATCTCCAGCAGCGCCTTCTTCGTCTCTTCTTCCGGGATGCGGTTGACCACGGCTTCCACCCGGGCCCGGGCCATCATCTCGTAAATGGCCTCCGGATCAATGCCCCGGGACTGCAGATAGAACATCAGTCCCTCGTCCAGCCGTCCGATGGATGCGCCGTGATTGCCTTCCACGTCTTCTTCGGCGCAGAGGATCACGGGAATCGTGCGGCAGACGCAATTTTCGTCCATGAGAAGCACTTCTTCCAGTTCGCTGCCCACGGCATCTTTGGCCCCCTGCTTGAAATCGATGGTTCCCCTAAACAGCTTGGACGCATGATCGCAGAGCACGCCGGCGGCGTACATATTGCAGGTGGTTTTCTTTCCGGTGTGATCCGCCAGATAGTTCATATCCAGGGTTTCATTTTCCTGCAGGAAGTAGGCGATGTCCGCCGTCATGGAGGAGCGCTTGCCCGCTAAGGCGGTGGTATTTCCGTAGAAGCTCTGCTTTGCGCCCAGAATGATCTGGTACAGGGCAAAGGATCCCTTTTCGGCGCAGTGTCCGCCCAGATTGGAGAACACCTTTCCGCAGGCAGATCCCGTCTGCACCTGAATCAGGGTCAGAGAAGCGCCTTCCGCCACGTCGTAGCGGGTCTGCAAAGCAAAGGCATCTTCTTCCTTTAAGGCAGACAGATCCATCCACTCCACCACGGTAAGGCTGCTGCCCGCACCGACGGTAATCTCACAGGCGTAGGCCCCTGCTTTGGCAGGTGAAAAGCGAAGGCGAAGGGGCGCGTCGGCGGCCGTTTCGTCCTTCAGGGCAAAGCGGGGAATTTCCGTCATGTTTTGGCAGATCCAGGCGGCGGTTTCTTCTCCCGATCCGGTGGCAAGGGCCAGGGCCGCGTCCGCCGGAACAGTTTCGGTTTCGACGCCCGCCGGCACCTGGACTTCGCAGCCGCAGACCGCCGGGGATTCGGGTACCTTTATATTTGTTTCGTTCATCCGAAGCCAGCGATAGGTCAGCGACGGAATCCGGTTAATGATCAGATTCTTTTCCACAGTATTTTCCTTTTAACCGATGGCACCCACCATTTCCAGGCGGATCAGGTTGTTCATCTCCACAGCATATTCCAGCGGCAGTTCTTTACCCACGTTGTCGGCAAAGCCGGAAACGATCAGCGCCCGGGCATCTTCTTCGCTCATGCCGCGGCTCATCAGATAAAAGACGCTTTCGTCGCTGATGCGGCCGATGCGCGCTTCATGTCCCACATCCGCATCGTTGGTGCGGATGTCCATGGCCGGAATGGTGTCGGAACGGGAAATATCGTCTAACATCAGAGACTGGCAGGACACCGCAGCCTTGCTCTGCCTGGCCTTGGGATTGATGACCACAGAGCTCCGGAAGGTGCTGATACCGCCGCCCTTGGAGATGGAACGGGTATTCACGTAGGAAGAGGTTTCCGGCGCGTTGTGCACCACCTTGGTACCGGTGTCTAAGTTCTGACCTGCACCGGCGAAGGTAACGCTGGTAAACTCCGCCCGGGCACCCCGGCCGTTTAAGATGCTCATGGGATACAGGTAGGAAACATGGGATCCGAAGGAACCGGAAATCCATTCCACCTTTCCGCCCTCTTCCACCTTGGCACGCTTGGTGTTCAGGTTGTACATGTTCTTCGACCAGTTTTCAATGGTGGAATAACGAAGAGTGGCGTTTTTGCCCACGAACAGTTCCACGCAGCCCGCGTGCAGGTTCGCCACGTTGTACTTCGGCGCGGAACAGCCCTCGATGAAATGCAGGTAAGCACCCTCGTCCACGATGATTAATGTGTGCTCAAACTGGCCTGCACCCGGGGCATTTAAACGGAAATAGGACTGCAGCGGAATCTCCACGGAGACTCCCGGCGGAACGTACACAAAGGAACCTCCCGACCACACCGCGCCATGCAGGGCGGCGAACTTGTGGTCTGTGGGCGGAACCAGTTTCATGAAATGATCCTGGATCATCTGGGCGTAAGGTCCGTGCAGGGCGCTTTCCAGGTCGGTGTAGATGACACCCTGGGCCGCCACTTCTTCCTTCACGTTGTGATACACCAGCTCGGAATCGTACTGGGCGCCCACACCGGCTAAGGATTCCCGCTCGGCCTGAGGAATGCCCAGGCGCTCGAAGGTATCCTTGATATCCGTGGGCACTTCTTCCCAGTCTGCCACCATCTTGTTGTCCTTCGGACGCACGTAGGTGACGATGTTATCCATATCCAGACCGTCGATTTCCGGACCCCAGTCCACCATGTCGGTGGCTTCGTAGGTGGCAAGGGAAGCCAGACGGAAATCACGCATCCACTCAGGATCGTTCTTTTCTTCGGAAATCTGACGCACGATTTCAGGCGTCAGACCCTCATGCAGATGAAAGTTGTCTTCATCTGAATTCCGGAAGTCGTACATGCGCCGGTCTATGTCCTCGACGTATGTTTTTTCTTTCTCAGCCAAAATGCTCCTCCTGCGTTACTCGAACTCTTCAAAACCGCCGGCGTTGATCTTTTCCACCAGGGAGGCGTCGCCTTCAGCGGCAATCTTTCCGTCCACCAGAACATGGGTGCAGTCCACGTCCAGGGCATCTAAAATCCGGGTGCTGTGGGTGATGATCAAAAGAGCGCCGCCCACCGTGCTGCGGTAGGCTTCAATACCCTTTGACACCGTGCGCACCGCATCCACGTCCAGACCGGAGTCGGTCTCGTCAAGGATGGCTAAAGACGGCTTTAACATCAGAAGCTGCAGGATTTCGGCCTTCTTCTTTTCACCGCCGGAAAAGCCTACATTTAAATCACGATCCGCGTAGGCCGGATCCATGTCCAGCATTTCCATGGCCGCGGTGAGTTCTTTGCGGAAATCCCACAGGCGGATGTGCTTGCCCGTGCGGTTTTCCATGGCCGTGCGGATAAAGTTGGCCAGAGTAATACCCGGCACTTCCACCGGATTCTGGAAGGACATGAACATGCCGCGCTTCGCGCGCTTGTCCGCCGTTTCCGCCGTGACGTCGGCACCGTCAAACCAGATGGTTCCTCCGGTGATTTCGTAGCGGGGATCACCCATGACGGTGGATCCGAACGTGGACTTGCCGGCACCGTTAGGTCCCATCAGCACATGCACTTCTCCGGCATTCACGGACAGATCTACGCCGTGAAGCAATTCCTTCTCTTCGACACGAACGGTCAGGTCTTTCACCTTCAGCAGTTCCTGCGACATTATCAGTCTCCTTCCCTATGGTTACTCCGAAAATAACGGATGCGGTAATCATCTGTTCTGCAAGAAGCGCCGTCTGCCGGCACATACGCAGTCATCCGCATATTATATACTATCGGCGGCAGAATACGCAAATATTTTTGATCGGATGGGCAGGCCAGCCGCCCATCCGATCTGTTTCCCTTGAGCCATGCCTGACAAACTTGTGAACGCAAGCGTTCACTCGTTGTCACGGCATTCGCCGTATGCGTCCTCGAAGAAAGCAGCTCATGCAAACAAGTTTGCATCGCTGTTTTCTTCTCGTCCGCGCATGGCTCATTGCTTCGCGCAAACCAGTTTGCATCGCTGTTTTCTTCTCGTCCGCGCATGGCTCATTGCTTCGCGCAAAAAACGATATCCTTGTCAGAATTGTGCTATAATACGGAATCATCAGCGGATTGCATTTTTAAGAAGGGGAGCCGATGAGAGGGGAATTTATTGCGGATACGCTTCATGTGGCCACCGGTATTACAAACTGCTTTGTGGCGGAGGGAACGCCATTTGAAAACACGAAAGACAGATTTTTTATTGCCGGTCAGGACAATCCCGGAAATCCCCTGAACACGGATGCGGATCTTCGGACGCGTCTGCTGCGCAAAGCCGGTGAGCAGGAATTTCCGTTTCTGTACATGGATTCCCAGGAGATCCTCTGGTATGCCATGAAAGTTTCCGACGGGATCGTTTTGGGCGGTCCGGTGAGCATCCGGCAGCTGGATACCGTCAGTCAGCATCGGTTTTACCGCAGTTACGGTATCCCCCAGAGACTGGAACAGCCGGTGGTCTACATTCCTTTTGTGAAACTGGTGAGCATTCTGAAACTGGCGGCAGCGGCCAACGGGGTGGAAGTTGACGACGACATGCTGGTGTTCGGCAATAACCTGATTCAGAACAATCTGCCGGAAATGCTGACAAAGCAGGTGACCTTTGAAATGTCCCAGATCGACGAAGACGTGTCTCACCACGCCTATCAGGAGGAGGAAGAACTGCTGACCTGCGTCAGTGCCGGAGAGGTGGAAAAGGCCTACGAGTGCCAGCGGGCGATGCTGGACCGTGTGGGAAAATTGTCCGGCAATGCGGTGATGCAGTGGTACAATCTGGCGGTCACCGCCGTGGCCTTAAATACCCGCGCAGCCATCGCCGGCGGAATGCCGCCGGCGGAAGCCTATCAGCTGAGCGATTTTTATATGCAGCAGTTAAGCCCCAGGGCCACGATTCTGGAGCTTCAGAATATCATGAACAACGCCCTGATCGACTTTACCCGCCGCGTGCACGATCGGGGAGAGCACGCCTCCGGCTACATTGAAAAGAGCCGGGCCTATATCGCTGCGCATTATAAGGATAAAATCTATCTTTCCGACGTGGCGGATGCCCTGGGCATCAGCGAAGGCCATCTGTCCCGCCTGTTTCCGGCAGAGACCGGGGAAACCTTCCAGAATTATCTGCTGCGGTTCCGTCTGGAGCGGGCGGCCAATCTGCTGAAATATTCGGACCGGCCCATCAGCGAAATCTGCTCTTATGTGGGCATTCCCTCTCAGAGTTATTTTGGAGAGCAGTTCCGGCGGTTTTATCACGAGAGCCCCCGACGGTATCGAAGCATGCATCAGGTGGCGGAATGGAGAATCTGATTCGTCCTCGTTAAGAGGCACATTCATCGGATGGGGGAGCAAGGGCTCCCCTATCCGATTTTAATTAATGAATAATACAGATAAAATTACAACAAAACGATAATAATAACGACAAAACAAGGCGAAAAAGGGTGCTATCATCAGATCATCACAAAAGCCGCACGACATCCGGCGGCAGGAGATGAAAGAGGAGGGAACACATAATGAAGCAGAAGCGGATGAAAAAGCTGGCCCTTGGCCTGGTTGCTGCAACGGCGCTGACCGGTGTGCTTGCGGGCTGCGGCGGAACCGGTAACGGCGGAAGCGGCAATGCGGCGCTGTCCACGGATTTTACCTGGCTGATTGATACGACTCCCGATAGCTACTACTACAACGATTACGAGGAGAACGCGGTTGTCAAGTATCTGCTGGCCCAGGACTGGACGTCTGACGGAACCACGGCTAAAATTAACATCGAATTTGACGAGCCCCCGGCAGACGGTGCTACCGACCACTTCAACACCATGCTTTCCACCGGTGAATACGCCGACGTTATGGGCATGGTCAACGCCTCCGATACCCCCGCTTCTCTGTATGAGCAGGGCGTGGTTATCGATCTGACCGACTACATCGCCAAATACATGCCCAACTACTCCAAGTGGCTTGAGGAGAATCCGATCTACGCACAGCAGATGACCTCCCGTGTCAACGGCGAAGACAAGATGCTGATGATCTATCGCGTAGACGATGCCATCGGTATTCCGTGGGAATGCTTTATGTACCGCCGCGACTGGCTGGTGGAATACGGCAAGAACCCCGAGACCGGCGCAGCCTTCACCGGCGGCTGGAACGAGGATAAGACCGAATGGACCGACGATGTGGTCTTCCCCAGCGGCGGAACCGATCCGGTTTACATTTCCGACTGGGAGTGGATGCTGGATATCTTCCAGGATGCCATCGAGGATAAGGGATTTGCAGACGGCTATGCCATGCAGATGTACTACACCGGCTACTACGGTGAAGGTGATCTGACCTCCAGCTTCGGCGGCGGCCGCATCGGCACCTATGTAACCAAAGACGGCAAGACCGCTTACGGCGCCGACACCGACAGCGCCCGCGCTTATCTGGAGTGCATGAACCACTGGTACGAGGAAGGCTGGATTGATCCCCGCTTTGAAGAGCGTTCCGCTGACAACATGTTCTTCGCCATCGACACCCCGGCGGTGTACGGCGGCCAGGTGGGTATGTGGATCGGCGTTACCAACCAGCTGGAAAACATGCTGGCGGCCGGTTCTGACGACCCGAACGTTGCCGACATCTGCGTCAAGGGCGCGGCTCAGCCGATCAACGACATCTATGGTACCGATGCCTGCAAGAACGTGCAGCCGGATACCTTCTTCCAGAACACCATCTATTCTTCCGGCATCGTTCTGACGGATAAGGCGGAGAAGAAGGATATCGGCAAGCTGCTGACCATGATCGATTACCTCTACACCCGCGAAGGTTCCATCATGTTCACGATGGGCTTAAACAAAGAGCAGCTTTCTCAGATCGACGACGAGCTTTACGCCGAGTATGGTCTGGAAGACGGCGCGTACTATGTGGAAGACAGAGACGGCGAAGAGTGGCTGGTGAACGCTCCGGCCGTTCAGACCACCGATGGTCTGCTTGACGCTGTAGCCGGCATGCGCCTGGTAGGTATGGGCGCTCAGCACAACACCGATATCGGTCTGGGCGAAGGCAACCTGCACAGCATGGCGGAAGCAACAAAGTTTGAAGCAACCGGTAACTTAAGCGTGGCTTACACCGGCCTGCTTTCCTCCGAAGTTGCTACGGAAATGAGCGCGGTAAACACCTCTGTGGACACCTATCTGGCCACCAACATCCCGGACTTCATTACCGGCCGCGTGGATATCGAAGACGATGCTGCATGGCAGTCCTATGTGGACGGTCTGGAGGAGCTGGGTGCTCACCGGATGTCCGAAGAAATCAACAAGGTTCTGGCTGAGGATTAATTCACAGACGGAAACGAACTGAAGATCATCAAAGATCCGGTTATGGGGCTTCGCACAGGCGAAGCCCTTTTTTCATGGTATTTGCCCAAACAGAAGGCCCCATACATTTTAAAAAGCCGTGATCTTTTTTGTTGAGTACCGGCGGATTTTGCGCTATAATCAGACGCGTAACGGGCGCCCGCCCGCAGCGTTTATCATTTTAGAACTTATATGGAAGATCGGAGGGAATCATGATCGTATCCGCAACCGAAATGCTGCAGAAAGCAGTTGCCGGCCACTACGCAGTTGGCCAGTTCAACATCAACAACCTGGAGTGGACGAAGGCTGTTCTTCTGACCGCAGAAGAATTAAAGAGCCCCGTGATCTTAGGTGTATCCGAAGGCGCCGGCAAGTACATGACCGGTTTTGGCACCGTTGCCGCCATGGTTCGCGCCATGCATGATTCTCTTGGCATCACCGTTCCGGTGGCTCTGCACTTAGATCACGGCACCTACGACGGCTGCTACAAGTGCATCAAGGCCGGCTTTACTTCCATCATGTTTGACGGTTCTTCCCTTCCTATCGAAGAGAACGTAGCCAAGGCCACCGAGCTGGTTGCCGTGTCCCATAAGCTGGGCCTGTCCATCGAGTGCGAAGTGGGCGGCATCGGCGGCGAAGAAGACGGCGTTGTCAGCTCCGGCGAGTGCGCAGACCCGGAAGAGTGCGATATGGTTGCAAAGCTGGGCGTTGATATGCTCGCCGCCGGTATCGGCAACATCCACGGCAAATATCCGGCGAACTGGGCCGGCTTAAGCTTCGATACCCTGGCAAAGATCCAGGAGAAGACCGGCGACCTTCCGCTGGTTCTGCATGGCGGCACCGGTATTCCGGACGACATGATCAAAAAGGCCATCTCCCTTGGCGTTGCCAAGATCAACGTGAACACCGAATGCCAGCTGTCTTTCGCTGACGCTACCCGCAAGTATGTGGAAGCCGGCAAGGATCTGGAAGGCAAGGGCTACGATCCCCGTAAGCTGTTAGCTCCGGGCTTCGAAGCCATCAAGGCTACCGTAAAAGAGAAGATGGAACTGTTCGGTTCCGTCGGTAAGGCCTGAGCATAATTATCGAATCTGCGAGCGCCCGCACCAGCTGCGGGCGCTTCTCGTCTGTCGCGCATGGCGCAGGCACGCCTGCCAGCGGGGGCTGGCGAAATGCTGATAAAGGGGAGCGAAAAAGGAAATCATTGTGTCCCGTAGGAATGGAGCAGCCATGGAAGAAAACCGGATCAGCGTGTCAGAAATATTCGGCGAGAACGTATTTAACGATGACACCATGCGTGCGCGTCTTCCCCGAAAGACGTATCAGAAACTGAAAGAAACCATCCAGGAAGGCAAGGAACTGGACTTAGAGACCGCGGATGTCATCGCCCACGAAATGAAGGAATGGGCGATTGAAAAAGGCGCGACCCATTTCACCCACTGGTTCCAGCCCCTTACCGGCGTCACGGCAGAGAAGCACGACTCCTTTATCACGGCACCCATGCCCTCCGGAAAGGTGCTGATGTCCTTCTCCGGAAAAGAACTGATTAAGGGCGAATCCGACGCGTCTTCCTTCCCCTCCGGAGGCCTGCGCGCCACCTTTGAAGCCCGGGGCTACACCGCCTGGGACTGCACCTCCCCGGCCTTTGTGCGCAAGGATGCCGCCGGTGCAACTCTGTGCATTCCCACCGCTTTCTGTTCCTTCACCGGCGAGGCCCTCGACCAGAAAACCCCGCTGCTGCGTTCCATGGAGGCGGTCAACGAGCAGGCTCTGCGTCTTCTGCGCCTTTTAGGAAACACCACCTCCCGCCGGGTGACCCCCTCTGTGGGCGCCGAGCAGGAGTACTTTATTGTGGATCGCCAAAAGTACCTGCAGCGCAAGGACCTGATCTACGCCGGACGCACCCTGTTTGGCACCATGCCCCCCAAGGGACAGGAGATGTCCGATCACTATTACGGATCCATTCGCGAGCGCATCGGCGCCTACATGCGTGACGTCAACGTGGAACTCTGGAAACTGGGCGTTCCGGCCAAGACTCAGCACAACGAAGTGGCTCCGGCCCAGCACGAAATTGCGCCCATTTACGCCGAGTGCAACGTGGCCGTGGATCACAACCAGCTGATCATGGAAACCTTAAAGAAGGTGGCCAGCCGTCACGGCCTGCACTGCCTGCTGCATGAAAAGCCCTTCGCCGGCGTGAACGGTTCCGGTAAGCACGACAACTGGTCCTTGACCACGGACGACGGCATAAACCTGCTCGATCCGGGCAAGACCCCTCACGAGAACATCCAGTTCCTGCTGGTGCTGGCCTGCATCCTTTCGGCGGTGGACCGTCATGCGGATATCCTGCGGGAATCGGCGGCGGACATCGGAAACGATCAGCGCTTAGGCGCCAACGAAGCGCCGCCGGCCATCATTTCCGTGTTTCTGGGCAAGCAGCTGGAGGACGTGATGCACCAGCTGATCCGCACCGGAAGCGCCACCCACAGCATCGAAGGTGAGATGTTAGTCACCGGCGTCAAGACCCTGCCGGACTTCTTAAAGGATGCCACCGACCGCAACCGCACATCACCCTTTGCCTTTACCGGAAATAAATTCGAATTCCGTATGTGCGGTTCTCAGGACTCCATCGGCGAGCCCAATACGGTCTTAAATACCATTGTGGCGGAAGCCTTTGCTGATGCCTGCGATTACATCGAAACTTCGGATAACCGGCAGGAAGCCATCCACGACTGCATCAAAAAACTGATGACCGAGCATCAGCGCATCGTCTTCAATGGCAACGGCTATTCCGACGCCTGGATTGAAGAAGCGGCCCGCCGGGGTCTGCCCAACATCCGCTCCATGGTGGATGCCATCCCCGCCCTGACCACGGAACAGACCGTCTCCATGTTCGAGCGTTTCGGCGTCTTTACCCGGGCAGAGCTGATGAGCCGCGCCATGATTGAGTACGAGCAGTACGCCAAAGAGATCAACATCGAGGCCAAGGTGATGATCGACATGGCCGGAAAGTCCATCCTGCCCTCTGTCATCCGCTATGAGGGCTCCTTAGCCGAGTCCATCAACGCCATCCGTTTAGCCTGCCCGACGGCAGACACCACGGTGGAAGAGGACCTGCTGCGGGAGATCTCCAGGCGGGTCAAAGCCGCCAGCGACGGCCTTACTGCCCTGCGGGAAGCCATTGCGGAAGGCGAGCAGATCGGGGACACCATCACCCGTGCCCACTTCTATCACGACACCGTCACCGCCTGCATGGGCAACCTGCGCTTCCCGGTGGACGAACTGGAAATGATGGTGGACAAGGAATACTGGCCCATGCCTTCCTACGGCGATCTGATTTTTGAAGTGTAACGGCTGCATGGCCTTAAGCGCAAGAGTGGTTTACAAAAAACGGTTCAGCCGGCCCGGACTGCCTGCACGGAATCTTACGTACCGGGCGTGTCGGGCCGGCTGTTTTTTGGGAATAGCCGATGAACGTAATTACAAATCCCGGTACCGGGGAATTAACCGAAAAGAAGTCCCGTTTCCTGGGATTTGCCATGCCGGTGAAAACGGAAGAGGAAGCTGCGGCGGCCATCGCTGCGCTGCGCAAGGAACACTGGGATGCGCGGCACTGCTGCAGTGCCTTCATCTTAGGAGAGCGGGGAGAACTGTCCCGCTGTTCTGATGACGGCGAGCCCTCCCAGACCGCCGGGCGGCCCATCTTAGACGTGCTGCAGAAAGCAGAAGTCACCGACGCTCTGATCGTGGTGGTGCGCTACTTCGGCGGCGTGCTCTTAGGAACCGGCGGATTAACCCGTGCTTACCGGGGCGCGGCGGAAGAGGCCCTTTCCGCGGCAAAGCTGGGAGCAATCCGAAAAGGGCGGCACCTGGTGCTGGATGTGGAATACGCCGATCTGTCCGCAGCCGAAAAAGCTCTGCGGGCGGCGAATCTTACCACCTGGGAATCGGAATTCGGCGCAGCTGTGCAGATCTCGGCAGTCATCCCCGAAGAGCAGACCGAAAGCCTGGAAAAGGCTCTCATAAACAGCACCTTAGGGCGGGCCCGGCTGGACTGGCAGGAAGAATGCACTTATATTGAAGCCCTGTAGCGCAGCCTGCAAAAAAAAATCCCATCAGCCTATTGACAATCCGGGCAAAATTCGATACTATATCTTTCGCTGGCGCAAGCGACAGCAAATTGGCCCATCGCCAAATGGTAAGGCAACGGACTCTGACTCCGTCATTTTCCAGGTTCGAATCCTGGTGGGCCAGCGTTTCAAGAGCAGGGAGACCTGCTCTGTTTTTTTATAGATGTATAGGTTTTTCAAGTGAGAACCAGCGCCGTCGACAGCTGATATGCCACCGCGGACGGGCGCAACGCCTCGGAGAGCTAACTCCCAACTGCGACTAGGCACGCTCAGGAGAGCCTTCGCGCGCAGTCTCCGTAGGGAGTGGATCTTTCCTCGGCTAAAAGCGCGCCCCAGATTGTCCGCTTGCGGCACATCAGCTGCCTTCCGGCGCACCGGTATC
>JAZPYY010000077.1:0-4642 GCA_045544375.1 Shuttleworthella sp. | reverse complement strand
TGCGTGGCGGTGGAGGAGAGACTTATTGGCGTGCCCCACAACGAGGGCGAAGTGGAGGGAAACCTCCACGAAAGCCCGAGTTGTGGGAGCGCGGTGGGAGCACGAAGTGCGAAGCCGCGCGAATCAGTACTTTTGGCGACTGAATCAAAATATTATTCACTGATGTGATTAATTATATGGTCCAATCCGTTTTTTCTCAACCAAAAAAGAAAAAGGAGCGGGAGAAAACCTTCCCGCTCCGCTCTTTGCGCGCTATTTCACTTCCTGAAAATGGGACAGTGACCTGTCCCCAGTCTCACTGCAGCCCTGTCTTACTGCTGCAGCGCTTCCTCGAAACGCGGTCCCCACCATTCGGTGTAACCCTCACGGGTGGGATGAATCGGATCACTCATGTACACGTGATACTGCTCGGTGTCGTAGAGATCGCGCATATCCTGCTGATCCCAGAGGTTGATTAAACCGGCGTCCCACTTGTCGCACACGGCTTTGATACCTTCCACCATCTGGGCGTATTCTTCGCTCTCATAGTAGCTGCCGGTGTAGAAGTACACAGGGCAGTCCCAGGTTTCTTTGGCGTAGGCGATGAGGAATTCTTCCGCGCCGGTGATGGTGGCCACGTCGAAATCCGCCATGGAGGTGCCCTCGGACAGTTCGCCCATGGGCTTGCCATTGGTGGCATCGTTGGTGGACAGCTGGATGATGACCATGTCCACGTGTAAGTCCTTATCCACTTCCTGGATACGCTCCACGTAGGAACCCGGCTTGTCGCCATCGTTGACTAAGGTCGTTCCCGAGATGGCGTACTTATAGGAACGGGTGGCCGGATGATTGTCGGCGATGTAGTCGGCCATGGAATAGCCGCCGGCCGCCTGTCCGTAGGTAACGGAAGAGCCGACCCAGAGGATGTCCTTGCCGGAAAGGGGATCAGATTCATCCGCCTGTTCCAGGGCAGCCACTTCGCCTTCGCCGTAGCCCACCGGAAGGGGCTCGTGGTTGGGGGTGAGGATCAATCCGCCCATCTGGGGCAGCAGGCTGATGCCGCCGGAGAAGGCGAATCCGTCTTTTCCGATGACGGCCACGGTGTCACCGGCCTTCAGGTCGATGTTGGTGGCAGCGGCGAAAACACCGGTATCCCACAGGTTGGTGCCGTTTTCTTCGCTGGCGCCTTCAAAGGGAATCGGAAGCACCTCCTGCGGGCCGCCGTTGACGGAAATGCCGAAGGGCGTGCATCCGTAGGCGAAGGCGGAATGGCCCACTTCCAGGTAGATGTCATAGGTGCCCGCGGCAAAATCTTCCGGCATGGTGTAGACGACGGAAGCGCCCGGGAACAGCTCGGCAATGACGCCGTGCTCTTCATCGATGACCGGCACGCGCTCGGCATCCGCAAAGTTGACGGAATTCAGCACGGCGTCGGTGACCGCAAAGGTGCGGGCTTCGGCGCCGTTTTCTTCGGTGGCGGCGGTTTCGGCGGCGTCCTCTTCGGAAGTGGTTTCAGCGGCGGTTTCGTCGGTGGTTTCTTCCGCAGCGGCTTCTTCGGTAGCGGTTTCCTCGGTGGCCGCTGCCGTCTCTTCCTCGGCCTTTTCCCCGGTTTCTTCCGCGGCGGTTTCCTCGGTGGCCGGCGTGCTATCCGGCTGTGCGGATGAATCTGTCTTCTTCTGGCCGCAGGCCGCAATCAGGCCGACGCACAGAAGTGCCGTCAGTGCTAAAACGATTCGTTTCTTCATGGGTTCCCTCTCTCTTATAAACTACTGAATGATATATGGAGTTGAAATGTCTGAAACATTTCAGCCCCATACAGTATATCACTTATGTCTGAAAAATGAGACAGTGTCTTCTGTCTTAAAGCAGGCTCTCCAGGGCCTGAGGAATGCAGGAGTTCCAGAATTCCCAGGTGTGGCCTGCCGGCTTTTCCACCCAGGTAACATCGGCACCGACACTTCTGGCCAGGTCGCGGTACAGCGAGTTATCCAGGTACAGGCGGTCTTCCGTTCCGCAGCAATGGAAGATTCTGGGCAGATCCTGGGGATGATCCGCAAAGCCGCGCATCAGCGCCACCAGATCATTTTCGCTGCCGCGGTATTCTTTCGGACTTCCGAAGGCGTCCTGGAAGAAGGGATTCATGAAGTTCATGGGATCTTCCGTCCCCTTCAGCTCGTCGCCGGTGTCCACGGCGCCGGAGAAGATGGCAAGGCCTGCAAACATGTCGGCCTTCCGCAGCGCCAGTTTCGTGGCGCAGTAGCCGCCCATGGAGGAGCCGGCCACAAAGTTGTCTTCTCTCTTTTCGGAAAGGGGAAAAATCCGGCGGACGTAGGGAATCAGATCCTCCGTCATCCAGGTCCAGTACTGCTGTCCCACCCGCAGATCCGTCAGGTAGCTGTTTTCATAGGAAATGGAAACGACGGCCAGCTGGTACGTATCCACGTAGGTACCGATGGTGGATTTATACATCCAGGCGTGGCAGTCCTCCAGACCACCGTGCAGAACGTACAGGGTGCGGTATTTGCCATCCGCGGGAGCAGCCGCTCCATCCTGAGCGAAACCCTTGTTGTCCGGAAGCATCACGCAGAATGCCACGTCCCGCGCAAGAGTTTTTGAATAATAGGAACACTCAAAAAAAGCCATGAGGATCCTCCTCCTTTCAAAAAACGCATCTGATGTTACTATACCGCGATTGCGCTGACAGGTCGTTTTCTTTTTCTTTTATGTGATCAGAGAATCGTTCATTTTATGAGAGCAGTTGAGACGGGGGACAGGTCATCGACCCACTTTCCGGTAAAAAGCCACGATGCTGGCGATGTAGCAGATGGTTTTCGGCAGCATCAGCATACCCAGGATGGGCAGCAGGCTTGCGAACACCGCCACGGGAATGTAAAAGGCGAAGGACAGAAGGATCCACAGCCAGATCCGCTTAAATTCTGCAATCTGTTCCCGATTCTGATCATACACAAGCATCACAATCACGCCCAGCGCCACGAAGGGCAGATTGCGCAGCATGCCCCAGAGGCCGCCGCCTTCGTTGGTAAGCCAGCCGTTCTGAGGGAACAGACAGATGATGATGCGGATAGCCGCCAGTACATACACGGCGGTGCGCAAATTGTTCTGTGCTTTTGAGGTGTCGGTTCCGTCCGCATTTTGCGCTGTGGAAGCTGTCGTGTCTGATTTTAACGCGCCCTTATTCAGTCCATAACATGCACAGGCGATCTCATACATCAGCACATAAAAGATGGTGGCTATTTTCAACTTCATGGTTGATGTCGAACACCTGTTCTGGCATAATATAACAAATAATACCAGAAAGGAGTGTCCCGCATGCCCGAAGCCACCCTGAAAGATGTGATAACCGCCTACAGAAACCTGTCATTCTGCGATCGCACTGCCTTTTATTACACCGTCTCCAATGACGTTGATGTCTGTGATAATAACCTGCAGGATTTTCTGATCAAAACCCGCATGAAAGAAGGCGTCGCCTGCATCTATTGCGAAGGGGGCATGTAGTAAGGAACGGACATCGTCCGGACGGTACGCAGCGGTTCATCTGCCGTGACTGCAAGCGGTCGTTTATTCCTACTTCCCATTCGATCACATCCCGGACAAGGAAGAGACTCACCGTCTGGGCGGCATACATCCGATGCATGATGGACGCGAAGACTTTGGGTGAGACATCGGAAGAATGCGGCATCTCGGTAACCACGGCTTTATCGCGGCCGCATGGAATTCCGACCAGCCGCCGATTCTTATAAGCGGCCGTCCGTTGAAGTCCATGAACCAGTACTATAACAAACGGAAAGCCCGGCTGCAGGAGGAAGCAAAGATAGAGCCGGATGTTAAAGAACAGGCTGAGGGAATTCTGGCTACTTTGGGGATCCCGGCGTCTAATGCTATCAATATGTTTTATAAGCAGATCATTCTAAATAGGGGGCTTCCGTTTGAGGTAAAGATTCCAACTGCGAGACCTGTTGAAATTTCGAGAATGAACGCAGAGACTTTTGGACATGGAACTTGAGAAAGGATATGCGGATATGCATGCAGGGCGTACCAAATCTGCAGCTCGGGTTTTTGCGGATATCCGAAGGGATTATAATGTATGAAATATGATGTTACCTTTACGGAGCAGGCTGAGAACGTCTTCGCGGTATCTTTGAGTATATAGCATTTGATCTTCTTTCGCCTGAGAATGCAGCTGGACAGCTTGACCGGATCGAAGAAAAAATCCTTTCCTTGGGAGAGTATCCGGAGAAGTTCCGGCAATATGAAAGAGAGCCCTGGAAGAGTCGAAATACACGAGTTGTGCCTGTTGATAATTATGTTATTTTCTATATCCCCGATAAGACAAAGAAATTGGTTACAGTGATTCGGGTTATGTATTCCGGAAGAGATGTAGATAAGCAGCTTGATGAATTTACCATGTACATCTGCTTATGGAAGTAGACCCTCAATACGGCATACACAAAGTCGTTAAACAAATTAAGGGGTACTCGTCACGAGTATTAAGACAGGAGTTTCCCTGGCTTAAATCAAGGCTTCCGAGTCTGTGGACGAATAGTTATTTTGTAAGTACGGTAGGTGGCGCTCCGCTTGCTGTTATCAAACAATACATCGAGAATCAGAAGCATGTATAGGTGAGTATATGCAGTTATCAGAG
>JAZPYY010000076.1:0-42591 GCA_045544375.1 Shuttleworthella sp. | reverse complement strand
GTTGATCTCGTCGATCCGCTGGTGGGAAACCCGGCCGATGCCCACGGCTACGGCCTTTTCCATGATTTCGTCGTAAAGGGCTTCCCGGCGGGTGGCGGAAAGTTTCTTGGAATCGTTCAGATAGAGAATTTTTGTGTTCGGCGGCAGGATCACCGCTGCGGCCACCACCGGTCCGGCTAAAGGTCCGCGGCCCACTTCGTCGATGCCGCAGATGTAGGGACAGTCCTGGGCATACCGGCGCTCATAGGTAAGCATGGTATCCAGGCGATGCTCCTCTGCCTGAAGGCGCGAAAGACGGGCTTTGGCCGTCTGTACCAGCTTCTGCACCCCTTTGCGGTCATCCGGTTCGTAGGTGGCAATAAAGTCCGAAAAGGCCACGGAATCGGATGCTATGGCAGAAAGCTCTGCCGAAATGACCCCCACCGGCTTTTGTTCTGCGTTCTGACTCAAATGTTTATCCTTCCCCTTCTGCCGGCATCAAAGCCTGCCGGCGGTCAGTCCACGGTTCCGAATTTGGATAAGGGCCACAGGCGCCACACCACATGGCCTAACAGCCGGTCGCGTTTTACCGGTCCCACGCTTTCAAACCGGGAATCCTTGGAATTGTTCCGGTTGTCCCCCATAACAAAGTATTCATCTTCTCCTAAGGTCAAGCCCTCACCGGCGGCCATTCCCGGGATATAGATGGTTTCGGCGCCGAAGTTTTCCTGCAGCACTTCGCCGTTGATGAGAATGTCGCCGGCATCGGTGATCTGCACGTGCTCCCCGGGAAGGCCGATGATGCGCTTGATGTAATAGGTGTTGGCCTCATATTCGTAGGGGAACACCACGATCTCGAAGCGGGCCGGATCCCGGAACCGATAGGAAAGCTTGTCGATCCAGAGACTTTCCGCATTGTGTAAAGTAGGCAGCATGGAATCGCCGTCCACCACTGTGCGCTGTCCCACAAAGGTAACAATCAGCCAGGAAGCGGCAAACACGCAGGCCAGCTGAATCAGGAAAGACAGCACGCTTTTTACCGGGGATGCGGGAGCGTCGGCCCCGGATTTTGGAGTATCATCGATGGAATGCATCTGACTGGAAGCAGCTTGTGCTCTATGGGCGCGCACCGCCTCCTGGGCCGGGCGAAGCCGGGTGGTTTCCGACATTTTTCCCGTGGCTTCCCCTTCTTTTGAAAACCGGAATTTGGTGGTTTCCCGCTGAGGGAAGTGCCAGGGGTCTTCCGTGAAGTCAAAATTTCCCTCTGAATTGTTCAGATCCAGGATTTCCATCTCGATCTGCTGCCATTCCAGATCTTCCAGTTCCTCCGAAGATAACTCCGGCATTTTTTTCGTAGATTTGTCCATTTATTCCGCCTCTTCCAGAGACATACGGCCTAAGGTGCCTTTTCTGAAGTCGTCGATGAGAATCCGGGCCGCCTTCTGGGTATCCGGCGCGCTGCCGGCAAGAATGCATCCCCGGGCCGTGGCAATATCCCCCAGAACCTTTTCACAGGCCAAAGCCCCGGGATCTGTGGAAAGAACCTCTTCCGATATGCCGTAACGGGCTGCCGTCTGTCCCGGATAACGCTGATGCAGAATCCGAAGCAGCTCATAGGACAGCTCCTTCATGTCAAATACTTCATCCCGGATGGCGCCGATACAGGCTAAGTGTACGCCCACCGCCGGGTCTTCAAATTTGGGCCACAGAATGCCCGGTGTATCCAAAAGGTCCGTCTGACGGTCCACGGAAATCCACTGCTTGCCCCGGGTGACACCGGGCTTGTTTCCGGTTTTGGTACTGGCCTTTCCGGAAAAGGCGTTGATAAAGGTGGATTTCCCCACGTTGGGAATGCCGCACACTAAAATGCGCACCGGTCGGTTTTTAATGCCCCGGGCAGCGTCTCTCTCCCGCTTTGCTTTGGTTACTTCCGCCAGCAGGGGTTTCACCCGGGCGCAGGAGGAACGGCTTCTGGCATCGATGGCAATGGCCGCAATGCCTTCCTGTTCAAATTTGCGGATCCAGCCATCGGTGACCGCCGGATCAGCCAGATCGGCCTTGTTCAGTAAACGGATGCGCTGCTTTCCGGATGTGATAGCCGCAATCCGGGGATTGGCCGAAGACTGCACCGCTCGGGCGTCAAGGAGTTCAATCACCACGTCCACCAGTTTGATGTCTTCCTGCATCCCCCGGTCCGCGCGGGTCATGTGACCCGGATACCACTGCACTTCCATATTTTATACCATTTCTATAACCAGATGATACAAACGACAAGAAGTCTCACCTCCATCGCCATGCGAACGCGGCGCGGAGCGGGACTTTTGGCATTTGAATGATCTTTTTTGATTATCGCACCAGGCCGAACCGGCTTCTGCCGATGCGCAGCCATACCTTGCCCAGTACATCGCTTTTATGTACCAGGCCCACGGATTCATAGCGGCTGTCCTGGCTGTTGTTGCGGTTGTCTCCCAGCACAAAATACTCGTCTGGTCCCAGTTCCAGGGGTTCGGCTGCCACGCCTGCATCGACGATGCGAGGCAGGGTGCTTAAACTGTGCTCCGTCTCGTCGTTGACATAAAGCACGCCGGAAGAAATGTACACCGTATCTCCGGGAACCGCCACCACCCGCTTAAAACTGATTTCCCCGGCGGAGCCTGTGGGGTAAAAGGCGATGATATCTTCTTTTTTCGGAGACAGCAAAGAACCGGTGAGCCGGCTTAATAGCACCGAATCCGCATCCTGCAGTACCGGCTCCATGGAAACGCCGGATACGTTCTGTACACTTCCGAACAGGCGGATCACAAGAAAAGCCAGCAGAATCACCGCGGCGATCTGAGCCAGCAGAATGATCACCGGCGCCTTGCTTTCGGTTTCCGTATTCTTTTTTCGGGAACGAAAGGACAGGTTCTTGCTGGGGGCAAGGCCGGACTCGTTCATTCCTAAGGCTTCCCGCACAAAGGGTGAGGAAATCTGCTTTTTATTCTTCATAATACACAACAAAAGGGGCAGAATCATCTGCCCCTTTATCACTTTTCGCAAGCCATAAGAAAGGCTGCATAATCCAGTTATCAGCGAATGGCTTCCTTAACCTTCGCGCGCTTGCCGACGCGGCCGCGCAGATAGTTCAGACGGGCACGGCGAACTTTACCGTGACGAACGATCTCGATCTTTTCCACGTTGGGGCTGTGAAGCGGCCAGGTCTTTTCAACGCCAACACCGTTGGAGAACTTACGAACGGTGAAGGTTTCGCGGTTGCCGCCGCCCTGACGCTTTAAGACAACGCCTTCGAAGATCTGGGTGCGCTCGCGGTTGCCTTCCACGATACGGTTGTACACCTTTACGGTGTCACCCACAGCAAACTCCGGAATGGTTTCCTTGACTTCGCCGGCTTCAATCTGGCGAATGATTTCGATGTTACTCATTTTTATTCCTCCGTTTTTGATACGCTCTTTGATGTTCTTAGTGTTTCGTAAAAACGTTCTTCATAAACGCAGGAAGGAAACGCCAGAGGACCATCTCTTGATTCGCAACAGACGTAATGTACCACAGATGCTCAGAAAAAGCAAGTAAAAACCTGATAATCCGAAAGATAAATATCAAAGGAGGCCAGGAACCGGAAATCCGGTTTTTCGGATGGATGAAACAGGGCCATGGGGATCTGTCCCGCAGCGATGACGGCTTCTGCATCATCCATCATCTGCCGGATTTCCTCAGGGACGGCCGTTTCCGTTTTCGCCAGTCCCCGGGCCCATTTGGAACGGGAAGGCAGAAGCCTTGGAGTGTATACCGCCATGGAACAGGCCCGGTATGAAACCTGGGGATATTCCGATAAAAGCGCCTTCATCTGCTCCGGCTTGGCCGTCATCACATGTGCCGTTTCACACGTAAGACCTTCCGTTTCGAAAAGGTCTTTGAACAGTGCCCGCAAGTCTTCCTCTTCTGCATCCTTTCGGACGCGGCACCAGACCTGATGGGAATTGATATCATACAGGGCGTCATCGGTGCCGGTAAGCACACAGAATCGGGGGGATGCGGTTTCCAGAGCGTTGTAAAACAATGCGCCGTTTTTCCGATCCTTCCAGAGCCGGGTGCGGAAGGCGTCTTCCGCGGTAAACTTCTCATACAGATCCGGCCGGTAAGCCCTGGTCAGACGAATGGATTCCTCCCGGCGCCACTGGCGGATGTTTTCCGCGTGTCCGGACAGCAGCACCTGGGGCACTTCTCTGTCCTTCCACACCGGCGGACGGGTGTACTGGGGATATTCCAGCAGATGCCCGGAAAAGGTCTCGGTTTCGGCGGAAACGGCGTTGTGAAGCACACCGTCCAGGAAACGGCTGGTGGCATCCATCACCACTAAGGCCGCCAGTTCGCCGCCGGTAAGAATGTAATCGCCGATGGATAAGGGCTGGGCGCTGATTTCCTCTAACACCCGCTCATCGATGCCCTCATAATGGCCGCACACCAGCACCAGATCGTCTGCTGCGGCCATGCGCTTTACATCCGTCTGGGTCATGGGATGCGCCTTGGGGGACAGGTAATACACCTGTTTTCTGTGACCTTCCGGAATGCGCGCTTCCACGGCGCGAAAGGCGTCATACACCGGCTGGGCCTGCATCAGCATGCCCGCACCGCCCCCGTAGGGTTCGTCGTCCACCTTCCGGTGAGGATCGTCGGTGTAATCCCGGATGTTCACCACATCCAAAGACAGATGGCCCCTGGACAGGGCTTTTCCTAAAATGCTGTAGGAAGCGGCGTTTTCGATCATTTCCGGGAACAGGGTCAGCACATGAAAGACCATGCTATTCCAGTCCTTTCATCAGGTGCACCACCATCTTTGACTGCTCCACATCCACCGAGAGAATCACCTCCCGGATGGCCGGCAGCAGCAGCTCTTTTCCGTCCTTCTTTTTGACCACGTATACGTCATTGGCACCGGTTTCCAGGATGTCAGTCAGAGTGCCCAGATTGCGGCCCTCGTCGGTGACCACCGAAATGCCCAAAAGATCGGCGTAGTAGTTTTCGTTATCTTCTAAAGCAACGCCCTGATCCCGGGGAATGTAAAGATCCTTCTGCCGCAGCAGATTGGCTTCCTCGGGAGTGTCGATGCCCTCTAAGGAAAGCAGCACCCGGTCTTTGGTATAGCGGACGGAACGAACGGCCAACCGTTTCGCATCGTCTTCCGGAGCCAGATACACTTCGGAAAGCTCGGAAAAACGATGGGGATCATCCGTCGTCGGATAAACTTTCACCTCGCCGCGAACGCCGTGCGACGAGGTGATAACACCAATACGAAGATAGGTTTCCATATGGTTTTACTCTACAATGTCCAGAACAACTTTGCGGTTCTCCTGTGTCGCGGCAGCTTTGGCAACGGCACGGATCGCCTTCGCAATTTTTCCCTGTCTGCCAATGACCTTACCCATGTCTGAAGGGGCAACCTTCAGTTCGATAAAGGTCGTACGGCCTGCGTGGCTTTCTGTTACCACAACCTCTTCCGGTGCGTCGACAAGGGACTTTGCGATAACTTCAATTAATTCTTTCATATCGCCACCTCGCTTTGGACAAACAGATTACTTGCTCGCAAGGATACCTGCGCTGCGGAAGATACGGGCGACGGTTTCAGTAGGCTGTGCGCCGGTCTCAAGCCACTTCTTGGCAAGATCTTCTTTGATGTTGTAAGCGGTGGGGTGCTGGGTGGGATCATAGGTGCCGATCTCTTCGATAAAACGGCCATCTCTGGGAGAACGGGAATCCGCAACGATGATACGATAGAAGGGAGCCTTCTTCTGACCCATGCGCTTTAATCTGATTTTAACTGCCATTTCTTTCCTCCTTAAATGGAATCGAATCGTTTTGGCGCAGATCTTTGATCGCGTCAAAAGTACTGTTGCTGCGCAATACCTGCGCTTTTTCATCCCTTCTCTTTGGAAAAGGGGATCTATCAGAAACGGTCTTACATTTTTATAGCCGTTATCTGCCAATAATGGAGGCCTTAGAACAGGCCGCCGAACAGTCCGCCTAAGCCGCCGCCTCTTCTGCCCCGTTTTCCGGTGAGCTTGGGCATCTGCTTCATCATTTTCCGGGACTGTTCAAACTGTTTTAAGAAGCGGTTGACTTCGCTGATATCCAATCCGGCGCCGGCGGCGATCCGCCGTTTGCGCTGCGGGGTCAAAAGCTTTGGATTGGCCCGTTCCTGGGGGGTCATGGAGTAGATGATGGCTTCGGTGTGGGCCAGCTGCTTTTCGGATACCGCGTTTTCCAGATCGGCGATCTGGCCCGCGTTCATGCCTGGCATCATGCCCAGCACGCCGGAAATGCCTCCCAGCTTCTTCATCTGTTCCATGGATTCCAGATAATCGTTGAAGTCGAATTCGGCCTTCATCATCTTCCGGCCAAGTTCATCCGCTTTCTTTTCGTCGATTTCCGCCTGGGCCTTTTCGATGAGGGTAAGCACGTCGCCCATGCCCAGAATGCGGGAAGCCATGCGGTCGGGGTAAAACTGCTCCAGATCGGAAAGCTTCTCTCCCATGCCGCAGTACAGAATGGGTTTGCCGGTGACCGCGCGGATGGAAAGAGCCGCACCGCCTCGGGTATCGCCGTCCAGCTTGGTTACGATGACGCCGGTGATCCCGATCTTTTCGTCAAACTGGGAAGCCACGTTCACCGCGTCCTGACCGGTCATGGCGTCTACCACCAGCACGGTTTCATGGACACCCACAGCTTCTTTGATGGCCGCCAGTTCCTGCATCATGTCTTCGTCCACGTGCAGACGGCCGGCGGTATCGATGATGACGATGTTGTAGCCGCCCTTCCTAGCGTGCTCCATACCGGCCCGGGCAATGTCCACAGGATTGTGGCCGTCGCCCATCTCAAAGACATCCACCCCCATCTTTTCGCCGTTGATTTTCAGCTGTTCGATGGCGGCGGGGCGATACACGTCGCAGGCCACCAGCAGAGGCTTTTTGCCCTTGGTGACCAGTTTCCCGGCCAGTTTGGCTGCGGTGGTGGTTTTACCGGCACCCTGAAGGCCGGCCATCATGATGACGGTGGTGGCCTGTCCGGGCTGCAGGGGAAGTTCGGTGGTCTCGGAACCCATCAGATCGATCATCTCTTCGTTTACGATTTTGATGACGGTCTGGGCAGGATTCAAACCGGAAAGCACGTCGCTGCCCACGGCGCGTTCGGTCACTTTTTTGACAAAGTCTTTTACAACCTTAAAGGAAACGTCTGCCTCTAAAAGAGCCATGCGTACTTCCCGCATGGCGGTTTTGACGTCGTCCTCCGTTAAAAGGCCCTTGCCCCGCAGGCTGCGGAATACATTCTGGAGTTTTTCAGATAAGCTGTCAAAAGCCATCAGTTAAGATCCTCCCAAATCTGTTCGGCAATGCGGGCAATCTCTTCCACCGTTTTCTTGCTGTCGGTTTCTTTGGAGGAAGCAGCACTTCGAATCTGTGAAATGCGGCTTCGAACCATCTCAAACCGCTTTAAAAGCCCCAGCTTTTCTTCGTAGGATTCCAAGGACTGGGTGCACCGGCGGATGATATCATGCACGGCCTGCCGGCTGGTTCCCACGTCTTCGGCGATCTCGGAAAGAGACAGGTCGTTTAACACATAGTCTTCATAAATCCGGCGCTGATGAGGATTTAAAAGCTCGCCGTAGAAATCGTACAGATCTCCCTGACGCAGCCGGTTTTCCATTTCTGTGCCCATTGCCATTCCTCACCCTGTCCGGATTCTCGGCCTGTTTTTGTCTGGAATCACTGTATAGACGCAGCAGGCCGCGTTCTACAATAGCAGAACGCGGCCTGGGTGTCAAGTATTTTTTCTTTACAGCTGGGTGCGCACCAGTTTCGGACGGTAGCCGTTCTCTTCTAAGGCCACCAGGATCTCGTCCTTGTGCTCGGCGCCAAAGGCTTCTAAGGTGATACGCAGTTCCACCGCCGCGTTGCGGTTGGTGGTGACAAACTGGTTGTGCTCCAGCTTGATCACGTTGCCCTGGTGCTCAGCGATGAGGCCGGCCACCTGAGCCAGCTGGCCCGGCTTATCGGGAAGCAGCACGGAAACCGTAAAGATGCGGTCCCGGAAAATCAGGCCCTGCTGAACCACGGAGGACATGGTGATCACGTCCATGTTTCCGCCGCTTAAGATGGAAACCACCCGCTTGCCCTTCACGTCCAGATGATTTAAGGCAGCCACAGACAGCAGACCGGAATTCTCCACCACCATCTTGTGGTTTTCCACCATATCCAGGAAGGAAACGATGAGCTCGTCATCTTCCACGGTGATGATGTCGTCCAGATTTTTCTGCAGATAGGGGAAAATCTCCTTGCCCGGGGTTTTCACCGCGGTACCGTCGGCAATGGTGGTCACGGAAGGCAGGGTGGTGACTTTGCCCGCCGCAAAGGAAGCCTTTAAGCAGGCCGCCTGGGCCGGTTCCACGCCGATGACCTTGATCTTGGGATTCAGCAGCTTCGCTAAGGTGGATACACCTGTGGCCAGTCCGCCACCGCCCACGGGAACCAGGATGTATTCCACAAGGGGCAGTTCCTTAAAGATTTCCATGGCGATGGTGCCCTGACCGGTGGCGACCGCCGGATCGTCAAAGGGATGAATGAAGGTCATGCCCTTTTCCTCGGCGATTTCCAGGGCCTTGGCCGCAGCTTCGTCGTACACGTCTCCGTGAAGAATCACGTTGGCGCCATAGCTTTTGGTGCGGTTCACCTTGATCAGAGGCGTGGTGGTGGGCATGACGATGGTGGCCGCAACACCGTACATGGAAGCGGCATAAGCCACGCCCTGGGCATGGTTTCCGGCGGAGGCCGTAATCAGACCCCGGGCACGCTCTTCGTCAGAGAGAGTGCTGATTTTGTAATAGGCGCCGCGAAGTTTGTAGGCACCTGTAAACTGCATGTTTTCAGGCTTCAGATAGACTTTGTTCCCGGTTGCTTTGCTGTAAAAATCGCTGTAAATCAGCTTGGTTTCCTTGGTTACGCGGCCAACGATCTCAGACGCTGCCTCAAAATCCTGCAGTGTAAGCATAAAATCCTCCCTCAATCTTCGCCGAACAGGGCATTTACAAATTCTACCGCGTTAAAGCGCTCTAAGTCCTCCACTTTCTCACCCACGCCGATGTATTTTACCGGAATTCCCAGCTGGGTGGCGATGGCGATGGCGATACCGCCCTTGGCCGTACCGTCCATCTTGGTGAGCACGATACCGGACACCGGAGCGATCTCCTTAAATTCCAGAGCCTGAGACAGGGCATTCTGACCGGTGGTGGCGTCTAACACCAGCAGGGTTTCCCGCCGCACGCCGGGCCATTCCCGTTCAATGATGCGGTTCAGCTTTTCCAGCTCCTGCATCAGGTTCCTCTTGTTATGGAGACGGCCGGCGGTATCCACCAAAAGCATATCTGCCTTTCTGGCCTTGGCCGCCTGAACGGAATCGTAAACCACCGATCCGGGATCCGCCCCTTCCTGGCCGCCGATCATTTCCACGCCGGCCCGCTGGGCCCATTCCTGCAGCTGATCTCCCGCGGCTGCCCGAAAGGTATCCGCGCCGGCAATCAGCACCCTCAGGCCATCCCGGCGGTAGCGTGTGGCCAGCTTGCCGATGGTGGTGGTTTTGCCCACCCCGTTGACACCGACCACCATAACCACGGAGGTCTCTTCCTCAAAGGCAAAATCGGACCGGGAAATGATCATTTCGTCCCGGATGGCGTCCACCAGCACTTTTTTGCATTCGGCGGGCTTGGTTAAGCCCTGCAGATCCACCTGCTGGCGCAGATGCTCAATCAGGCGTTCCGTGGTTTCCACCCCCAGATCCCCCATAATGAGGATGCCTTCCAGGTCTTCGTAAAACTCTTCGTCGATTTCGTCATAGCCCAGAAAGGTCTCGTCCATTTCCTTGACGAAGCCGTTCCGGGAGCGAAACAGACCTTCCTTTAACCGGGCAAAAAACCCTTTTTTCTCTTCCATGTAAGCTCCGTTTTTCTTCTCTTTACGTCAGGTCGGCTTCCACCAGGTTTACGGACACCAGGGTGGAAATACCGCGCTCCTGCATGGTGATACCGTACAGACGGTCCGCCGCGTTCATGGTGCCCCGTCGGTGGGTAATCACGATAAACTGGGTGTTTTTCGTCAGCTTATGCAGATACTGGGCGTAGCGGTCCACGTTGGAATCGTCCAAAGCGGCCTCGATCTCGTCCAGCAGAGCAAAGGGCGACGGCTTCATGTTCTGAATGGCAAACAGCAGGGCAATGGCCGTCAGCGCCTTTTCACCACCGGAAAGCTGCATCATGTTCTGCAGTTTCTTTCCCGGGGGCTGGGCGATGATGCGGATGCCGGTCTCTAAGATGTCTTCATCTTCCACCAGCTCTAAGGTACCCTGGCCGCCGCCGAACAGCTCCTTAAAGGCGGCGTCGAATTCCTTGCGGATGGTGGCAAAGCCTTCCGTAAACTGCTTGCGCATGCCCGTATCCAGCTCGTCGATGATGGACATCAAAGATTCCCGGGCCTTTTCCAGATCCGCGTGCTGGCCGTTTAAGAAGGTATAGCGCTCGTTGACCTCGGCGAATTCCTCAATGGCGTTGACATTCACGTTGCCTAAGGAACGCACTTCCTCCCGGATCTCGGACAGGCGCTTACGCATCTGGCCGCGGTCGTTCTGGTCGGGGTTGTACAGTTCCGCCGCCGCGTGGGGCGTCAGTTCATATTCGTCCCACAGCTGATGGGTCTGGGTTTCCAGGTTCTGGGCCGAACGCTCCCGGTTCTGGTTTAAGCGGAATACTTCCTTATCCAGACGATGGATTTCGGCGGAAAGCTCTTCCCGCCGGTCAAAGGTTTTGCGGTAGGCATCGTTGGCCGCGTCCCGGGCCTTGGACTGCTCTTCGATGGAAGCGTCCAGTTCCTCCTGCTTCTGTTTCGCGGCGTCGATGGTTTTGCTGATTTCTTCAATATCCTTCTGACGGGAGGCGATCTGTCCGTGGGCCTCTTCGGCGGAACGCAGCAGTTCTTTTAAGTTTTCGTCGTCCTTCTTTAAATCCTCTTCGATCCGGGCGATGTTTTCATCTTCAAAGGACAGACGCTGCTGCACGGAAGCTTCTTCCATGCGCACAGCGGACAAAGCGTCGGAAACCTGTACTTCCTCTTCCCGCTGCCGGGTCAGTTTCGCAGACAGGGCTTCGCTTTCCGCGGCCAGCTGTTCCCGGGTCTTTTCGTTTTCCGTATTTTTGCTTTCCAGGGAATCGTTCTCGGCTGCAATATCCTTTAACTGCTCGTCCAGGCTCTTCTTTTCGTCCGTCAAAGACAGGGAAGCCGCCGTGCCCTTCTTCTGTTCTTCCACCGCCTGTTCATAGCGGATCTGCGCGGAATTGCGGTTTAACAGCGCTTCCTGCAGCGCAGCGGCGGTGGACAGCCGGTCATCCGCCAAAAGTTCTAAGGCGGTGTCAATTTCGTCCAAGCGATGCTGCAGGGTGGACATGGTTTCCTTGCAGGAATGGACCTGCTCTTCCAGCTCTTCCAGTTCCCGTCTGCGGCCCAGCAGGTTGCTGTTGTTTTTATAGCGGCCGCCGGAAATGGATCCGCCGGGGCTTAAATACTCGCCTTCCAGGGTAACGATGTGCACGGAATAGCCGGATTTTTTCGCCAGGGCGATGGCGGAATCGATATTCGAAACCACCAGAATGCGGCCCAGCAGATAGCGGGCAATCCCTCGGTAACGGTCATCGCAGTCCACCAGTTCCTCAGCGATGCCTAAAACCCCATGCTCCCGCAGATAATCCCGCAGCTTTGGATTGGGCTTGCGGTCTACGGAGGTCAAGGGCAGGAAGGTGGCGCGGCCCAAGCGGTTCTTCTTTAAGAAGGCCACCATTTCCTTGGCGCAGTTTTCATCGGTGGTAACGATATTCTGAATGTTGCCGCCCAACGCGGTTTCAATGGCAACTTCGTATTCCGAAGAAGCGTGAATCAGATCGGAAACCACGCCGCAGATGCCGGGGTGGGTATTCTTAAGCTCCATGACGCTTCGGATGGCCAGATTGTAGCCTTCGTAGCGCTCGGCCAGATTGCGCAGGGACTCCATCTTCGTGGTGGTGCGATGGTAGGTTTCCTGGGCTTCGGCATACTGTTTCTGGGCTTGGCGGCGCTTCTGCTCCCAGCCGCTCTTTTTGTCATCCAGCGCCTGGGCCTCTTTGGTCAGACGACTGTGCTCGGCCTCGGCGCTGTCAAACAGCTCTTTGGCGGATTCCAGCTGGCTGGTCACGTCGCCCTGTTCGGACTTCTGAGCCAGTAACTGGGAAGCGATCTGGGACTGCCGGATGCGGATCTGATCCGCCATGGCCTTTAAGGCTTCCCGGCGGGACCGCAGGGCAGCTTCTTCCTCTAACAGGCGCAGGTTTTCCGCCTTGGCGTCCTCAATGGCCTGCTCGGTTTCTAAAATGCGCTGCAGGGCTTCTTCTTGGGCCTGCTGCTGTTCTTCCACCCGACGGGACACTTCCCGGGTTTCTTCCGCCAGCTGGGCCCGATGATCCTTGCGCAGAGCCAGCTGAGCCGTGTGGTTTTCCTTTTCGTATTCCAGGGCGCCTTTGCGGGCTCCCAGACTTTCATCCGACGCCTGGGCAGAACGGATTTTCTCCTCCGCCAAAGCCACTTCGTTTTCCAGACGGGAAATCACCAGGGCACTTTCGGATTTGTTCTTACGAAGATCTTCCAATGCCTCTTCACAGGCGGTCAAAGCCTGCTGGGCCTCATCCTGGGCCTGGTGCATTTCTTCTGCCGCAGCCTGCTGCTCAGCCAAAGACGCATTAGCCACGGAAAGCTTTTCGTCCAGTTCCGCCAGTTCTTTTTCCAGCCGCTGGGATTCAATCAGGAACAGATTGACATCCAGGCCCTTCTGCTCTTCCTTCAGTTTCAGCCAGACCCTGGCGTCTTGTGCCTGCTTTTCCAGAGGACCCACCCGGGATTCCAGTTCATGCAGGATATCCGACACACGGGCCAGGTTTTCCTGTTCTTCCGCCAGCTTTTTCTGGGCAGCCGCCTTGCGCTTCTTAAACTTCACGATACCCACGGCCTCGTCAAACAGCTCCCGGCGTTCTTCCGGTTTGCCGCTTAAGATCCGTTCAATCTGGCCCTGTCCGATGATGGAATAGCCTTCCTTGCCGATACCGGTATCGTAGAACATTTCCTGAATATCCTTTAAGCGGCAGCTGCTGCCGTTTAACAGATACTCGCTTTCGCCGGAACGATACACCCGGCGGGCCACGGTCACTTCCTCATAATCCACCGGGATTCGGTGGTCGGAATTGTCCATGGTAATGGCAACGTAGGCATAGCTTAAGGGCTTGCGCTCCGCTGTACCTGCGAAAATGACATCCTGCATGGAAGCGCCGCGCAGCTGCTTGGCGCTCTGTTCGCCCAACACCCAGCGCACAGCGTCGGAAATGTTGCTCTTTCCGCTTCCGTTGGGGCCGACGATGGCCGTAATGCCGTTATGAAATTCCAGAAGGATTTTATTCGCGAAGGATTTGAATCCGTGAATTTCGATACTCTTTAAATACATCCTGTCCCCTTTATCAGAGATCAAAAGGATAATGTGTTTCCAGTGCCCGCACGGCTTCGTATGCCGCCGCCTGCTGGGCAGATTTTTTGGAGGAGCCGTCTCCGGTGCCGATGCATCGGCCGTCTAACCAGGCTTCCATGGTGTAATGCTTGCAGTGATCCGGTCCTTCTTCTTTCACCAGCCGGTATTCCAGCACATGGCCGGGCTTCGCCTGGATGATTTCCTGCAGCCGGGTTTTGCTGTCGTAAAACCGCTGTTTTTCTTCGATGTCGCAGAGAATATGCCGCATGACAAACCGCCGGCAGGGCTCGTAGCCCCCATCCAGATACATGGCGCCAAGAATCGCTTCTACAGCATCGGAAAGAATGCTGTCTCTTAATGCGCCGCCTTCATGAATTTCTCCCCGGGAAAGCAGCAGAAGCGACCCTAAGGACAGTTCCCTGGCCGTGATGGCTAAAGACCGCTCGCAGACCAGACTGGCCCGCAGGGTGGTCAGGGCTCCTTCCGCCTTTTCCGGAAAGTGTTTGTACAGATATTCGCTGGAGCACAGTTCCAGGACAGCGTCGCCTAAAAACTCCAGCCGTTCGTTGCTGGCAGCAGCGCCCATTCCCTGTTCATTGGCATAGGAACTGTGGGTCAGGGCGTGGCGAAGAAGGTCCGGATCCTGAAACTGATAATCCAGATCCTTCTGCAGTTGCAAAAGATCCATTCCTAGCCTCTCTTTTTCGATTTTGCCTGGGCGGTCAGAATCTTCATGGCGTCGTCGATGGTGCGCACCCGCACCACTTCCTCGTCGTCCACCGTAATGTGCAGTTCTTCTTCCATTCCGATGAGAATCTGGTACAGATCCAGGGAATCGGCACCCAGATCCTCCACAAAGGTGGTTTCGGGTTTCAGTTCCGCGGCGTCCACGTGAAGCACTTCCACGATGTTCTTTACCAGCTTTTCATATTCCATCTGGTTGTATTTGATGTCGTTCATGAGGGGTCTCCTGAAGTTGCGTTTATTCCTGCGCCTGGGGTTAAAGCAGCCGCAGCCTGGGCGACATTGCGCTCGATCACGCCTCGCATATCCTCCTTCTGGAAGGTAATGCACTGGCCGATGGTGTTGCAGACTTCTTTCGCCTTGGCGCTTCCGTGGGTTTTCACCACCAGACCGTTAATGCCAAGAAGGGGCGCTCCGCCGTATTCCGAGGCATCAAACCTTTTAAGGGTGCCCTTTAAAGCCGGCAAAGCCAGCATGGCACCGATCTTGCTGATCAGAGTGCTCATCAGCCCTTCCTTAATGACGCCTACAAGGGTTTTGGCCATGCCTTCATATAATTTAAGGATCACATTGCCCACAAAGGCGTCGCAGACGATCACATCCGCCGCACCGTTGGGGATTTCCCGGGCTTCGATGCTGCCGATGAAATTGATGTCGTCGCAAGCCTTTAACAGCGGGAAAGTTTCCTTCACAAGCGCATTGCCCTTTTCCTCTTCCGCGCCGATGTTTACGATGGCTACCCTAGGAGACGTCATGCCCATGACATGCTGCATGTACAGAGATCCCATACGGGCAAACTGCACCAGATTGGAGGGCTTCGCGTCCACATTTGCGCCACAGTCCACCAGAATGGAAACACCACATTTCGTGGGAATCAGGGGCGCCAGCGGCGGGCGCTCAATGCCGCGAATACGCCCCACCAGCAGGGTACCGCCGGCTAACAGAGCGCCGGAATTGCCGGCGGAAACCAGGGCATCGGCTTCCTTATTCTTCACCATGTTTAAGCCCACCACCATGGAAGAATCCTTCTTCCTGCGGATGGCGGCTACCGGGTGTTCGGCGGTTTCGATGATTTCAGAAGCATGCTTCACGAAAAGCCGGGAGGTATCATAGGTCTTCTGATCCAGACAGCTTGTGATGGCATCTTCCTGTCCCACCAGCGTGACGCACACATCCGGATATTTGGCCAGGGCATCTAAGGCGCCGGCTACGATTTCCTGCGGCGCATGATCGCCGCCCATGGCATCAACGGCCACATGTACACGATGTTCGCTCATATCAAACTTCCCTATAACGAAAGACAGGCTGTCGGACATGGATCCGACAGCCTGGACATACACAGATCCCATGAATGCGCATGAAATCAAAGCGCACCCAAAAAAGACATGCTTACGCCTGTGCAATAATCTCTTTTTTGTTGTAGGAACCGCAGTTCTTGCATACGCGATGGGGAACCATCAGTTCGCCGCACTTGCTGCACTTCACTAAGGTTACGGGACCCATCTTCCAGTTCGCTCTGCGCTGGTTGCGATGACCCTTGGATGACTTATTTTTGGGGCAGATAGACATTTCATTTCCTCCTTACTATGGACGTGCCGGTTCAACTTCCGGAAAACAGATCTGCAAATTTTGCCATGCGCGGATCGGGTACAAATCGATCACAGCCGCATTCCGCAAGATTTAAGTTCTGTCCGCAAACCGGGCACAGCCCTTTGCATTCCGGATCACAAAGCACCTTGGATGGCCACTGCAGAAGCAGTTCGTCCGTGACCAAAGCGTCGATGTCAATTTCGTGCGCGCTGGATACAAAGCTTTCGGTGTCATCGCCGCCGGTGACCAGATAGGGCCCGCTGACTTCCAGCATGCGGGATAAATCGGCATGCACGGTTACGGGGACATCGGTAAGACAGCGGTCACAGGGGACCTTTGTCTGAAAGTCCGCTTCTCCCTCGATCTGCACGCCTTTTCCTTTGTGGAAACACACATGCAGGGGGAAGGATTCGGGTCCGCTGATTTCGCAGCGCCCCTGCCATACATCCACCGCACCGGCATCAAAAGAGACCGGAAAGACGAATTCTTTTTCTGCGGCGGCGAGGACGGGTTCAAGGTCTAGAATCATAGCCTTCTCCTGTACGCACTGAACTATTATAATCATCGTTTTCACGGATGTCAACAACAGATTTTAACAGGCTGCATATTCTCACGGAACATGCAGCCTGCAGATCTTAAAACATGACATCGGCAAAACGGTTTGCCTTTTGAAGCAACCGGCTTTTAAAACAGAATGCTTTAAACAGCCGCTTCTCTTCTTTCACTCACACGAAGGAGTTTTATACCAGCGCAGCCGTCTCACGGGCGATGGCCAGTTCTTCGTTGGTGGGAACCACATAGCCCATCACCTTGGAGTCTGCGGTGGTGATGCAGCGCTCTTCGCCGTGAACCTTGTTGGCTTCGGCATCCAGCTTGAAGCCCAGGAAACCCAGATAGGAAGCGATCTCGCTGCGGATGTAGGCATCGTTTTCGCCCAGGCCGGCGGTGAAGCAGATCAGATCCACGCCGTTCATGGCTGCCGCATAGGCGCCGATGTACTTGGCCACGCGATAGGCGAACATATCCTGCGCAAGCTTTGCACGGGCGTTGCCTTCGTCGGCGGCTGCCTGCAGATCACGGAAGTCGGAGGAAACGCCGGAAATGCCCTGAACGCCGGACTTCTTATTTAAGATGGTCATGACTTCGGCCAGGCTTAAGTTTTCCTTGTTGGCGATGAACTCCATCACAGAGGGATCCACGTCACCGGAACGGGTGCCCATGATCAGCCCTTCCAGCGGGGAAAGACCCATGGAGGTGTCCACGGACTTGCCGTTTAACACGGCGCTGACGGAAGCACCGTTGCCTAAGTGGCAGACGATGATCTTGCTGTTGTTGTAGTCTAAGCCGGCCAGCTGGGCGCCACGGGCAGACACGAAGCTGTGGGAGGTGCCGTGGAAGCCGTAGCGGCGGACTTTGTACTTCTCATAATATTCATAAGGAACGGCATACATATATGCCTTCTGGGGCATGGTCTGATGGAAAGCAGTATCGAACACACCGACCATGGGGGTGTTGGGCATCAGGGCGCGGCAGGCGTTGACACCGATGATGTTGGCCGGGTTGTGCAGGGGCGCTAAGTCGCTGACGCCTTCCACAGCGGCGATGACTTCGTCGTCGATCACCACGCTCTTGGTGAAGGCTTCACCGCCGTGCACCAGACGATGACCAACGGCGTCGATCTCGTCTAAGCTCTTTAACACGCCGGTCTTTTCGTTTAACAGGGCATCCAGCACCATCTGAACCGCTTCGGTATGGGTGGGCATGGGAGCTTCGGTAATTTCCTTCTCTCCGCCTGCGGGCTGATAGACCAGACGGCCGTCAATGCCGATACGCTCGCACAGACCCTTAGCGAGCACTGCTTCGGTTTCGGTATCGATGACCTGATATTTCAGGGACGAGCTGCCGCAGTTAATAACTAAAATTTTCATGATGACGTTCCTCCTTATATTTACTGCTTTGCGAAAACCGCTGTTAAAAGAATATCGCTTGTAAGGGTATTTTGCAAGCGAAACCTCTGTGGTTTAAACGGCTTTACAGCCGGTAAAACATAAATTTCATCAGATAAAACAGCATGGGCCGATATTGCCGCAGGGCGCCGTATCTTCCGTCCGCAAACAGGGCGTAATAATTTAAGAAAACCGTGGCCGCGGACAGGATAAAGATGGCGGCGTACACACACCGCAGCAGGATCTTCTCTCCGGTTTCCGACGCCTGCTGAACCAGCATCAGAATGCCCAGAGTCACCGCCGTCATCAGAAGCCAGCCGAAGTCCGCATGATAGCGCATGGTGATTCCGCTCATCTGGATGGTTACGGCGATGAGGATGAAGGTAAATGCCAGAGAACAGCTGCCCACCCCGGCCAGGGGGAAGGTCTGTTTCTTCCGGTTTTTCAGGGCAAAGATATAGGAAATCAAAAGAAGCCCCACAGGATTAAACAGAAGCCATCCGCCCAGATAAGGCTCGCCGCTTAAAAAGCCCTGGTACTCATAGTGTACGGTGACGACTTCGAAAAAGGGGAAAATAGCCTTCACGTTGGGAGGCTGCAGCAGGTATTCGAAGAAGCCCAGAAAAAACCGGGAAAACACAAATCCCCGATGAGTCATATCGTTGCCGGTCAGGTTATAGCTGGCGCCAAAGTCAAAGGGACTTAAGAACCGGATCTGGTTGTAATACATCAGGCCCAAGGCCACTACTACAAAGGGCAGCCCGGCGGCGATCAGGTTTGGCAGACCGTGTCTGGTAAAGAAGGTCTTATTCTTCAGCTGCTTCCAGAACACAGGGAAGGCCAGGAAAATGGCCAGTCCCAGCTGGGGACGGCAGCCCACCACCAAAGCCATGCACACAGATCCCAGGGCCAGGCAGGGAATCCGCACCCTTTCGGGGTCTTCCGCGGCGCGAATCCAGCAGGTCAGTCCCAGAAGCCCTAATGCCGTTCCCATGGCAATGGGCATGGAATAGACGTTGCCGAAATGGGCCAGATACAGCACACCGCTTCCGGCGATGAAGGTAAAGCACAAAAGCAGATACAGGCCCAGACTGGTTTTATACCGGATAGCCGCCTCATACACAAACCAGAACACGGCCGCGCAGAACACCAGACAGCAGAACAGGTTGGGAATCCAGGTGGGCAGGGGCCCACCGGTCAGGGCACGAAAGGGCAGGAAAAAGGCGATTTCCGGAACCACGCCGAAATAGCAGTAATACTTGCCGTTGAAGTAGGCAAAATCCCCGTGGTAGGGCTTCTCTTCGCTTTTTGCCTGCAGTTCGTTGCGCAGGTTGTTGTCATAAGGGTTTTCCATTTCGGAAAGAAAAGCCGGCGGCTCTTCGTTGAGATAGGCGTGTCCGTCCATCAGGGCATCCGCCAGCAGCTCGTACTGCTTATGGGCCATCCACCCGTCCTTTTCCCACACCCGCTGGGGCGAAATCAGAAGGCCCACCGCCGTCATGCACACCAGCTGAAACAGCAGGGCTGCGGCGATGACGGTTTTCTGTCTTCTGCTCTCCCGGCGAAGGATCATCCCGTACAGGGGGGATTTCGGCTGAAAGCACAGGAACAGCACACACAGGCCGAACAGGATCAGGCACCGCAGGGGGCGAAATACAAAAGGACGCGTGCGGTTGACACCCACTTCACGGATCCGGATGAAGGAGCCGTCCTCCCCGGTCAGCTGCAGTTTCAGACGGGCGCTGTCTCCGATGGTGTGAATGCGAAGATAACGGCTTTCCACAATGCCGTTAACCACTTCCGTCTGGGGCACTTCCCGGTAGGTGGCGTTGGCAGCGTCCGTGTAAAACAGTTTCATGCACACCCGTTCCCCGGGAATGGTATAGGAATTGCTGACCGCCTCCAGATCCAGATACACATTGAACACATGGGCGTCGATGTGATCCAGTTCAATGGCATGTTCCTCTCCTGCATTCAACTGGTAAATGCCGGATTCCTCTTCCGTCAGGCCCTGGAACGAAACGGTCATCCCCTGGGGCTCTTCATACCGCAGGGATTCCCAGAATTTGAAATTAAAAACGAACACTTCCAGAGCCAGGATGATTCCCGCGGCCGCCAGAATGCTTTGAAACAGTTTTTTCATCGTCTTCCTTTAACTTTTTAACGCGTTTTCAGCGCTGGGTGTTGACCGGTTTTAAAAAGCCTGTTGCATTTCAAACCTTTACCCTCTTAACGCGATTCAAAGAATCGCGTCAGAACCATTTCAGCGATAGATAGGTTCCTTCGGGAACGCCCGTCAGAAGGATCGTAATGTTCATGGAAAGCCGGCTGATCCAGATATCTCCAAAGGGAGTCAGAATCAGGGGATACAGCAACAGCAGTGAAAGCATCAGACGGTGCTTGGCAAAATACTGCCGAAGCCCATCATATTCCTCTGCAGCCACGGGATCCTTCACGGCGATCAGATACAGCAGAATCACGATACCGTAAAAGACGAAGGCATACATCCACCGGCCAAAGTCGATTTTCACCAGGAAATCCGGCAGCAGGGTCATCCAGCCCACCGCAAAAGCCAGATACTTCAGACGGCTCTTTACATCGCCTGCTTTTCGGATGCAACCCATAAAGAACCGGGCGGCCAGCAGCAGATACGGCAGGAACAGAATCAGGAATACAGGAAGTTCCGTGAAGTTAAACAGATGGTAGGGCCGTTCCTCGGAGGCGGGATTTAAGCCTAAGATTTCGTGCTCGATCAGCTGCTTGTGCACCGCGCCGTCTACGGACAGGGCCTGGGCTGTCTCATAAATCTTCGGATAGATCGCTTCGCCGTTTCCCTGACTGAAGAAATTCGTGTACAGGAACAATACGGCGCTGACCATCAGGGTCACAGCGAAAAGCCCGGCATATTTCTTAAACATGCGGGGCGATTCCTCTTCCATGGCCCGGGCAAAGAGAATCACCAGGAACACATTGGCAAACATAAGCACGTAGCCCTGGTGGACGCAGACGCACACCGCCGCCAGCACCGGCACCAGCCATTCCTGCTTCCGCTTGATCAGAAGGATGGTTCCGGCCGCCGTTAAGGCCGCCATGACGGAATCCAGTTTGCCCATGTTTTCAAAGGTCAGAAACATGGGGGCGGAAAAGGCGGTAAGCACCAGCGCCAGGCAGAAAGCGGCGGATCTGTGGCGCTCCTCACCCCTGCGCAGCACGCAGGCAAACAGCGCAAGAAGCAGCACCATGAAGAACAGATCCATGCCGATGGAAAGAATCTGCGCACCCCGGTAATTAATGAACGAACCGGGCAGCAGGATGTCCAGCAGCCACAGCACCGAGCCCACCACGCCCCGGGAAATGAATCCGTAGCGATATGAAAAGGCAAAGGCGGTGGTGTTGTATGTGCCCACCACCGGCTGGAAAAACAGAATGGACAGGATCACGGAAAACAGGATCAGACAGATCATCTGTCCCCGGGCGGTTTTGGGAAGCACCTCCGGAAGCTTTGTCAGCAGCTGCTTTGCCCGAAGAACCAGAAGGGTCAGCACCATGACGCCGCACACCCGCAGGATAAATAAGACCAGGGATACGGCGTGATACGGCAGAGACAGGCGGCTGGAAATCACGGAAATGGCCTGCTCCCAGGGGAAGAAATTGTGTTCTAAGCTGTGAATGATGTAGATCAGCAGACTGCTTCGTCCCAGGGTTTCCATGGTGTGATGGCTACCCTTGCCCAGCAGCCGGCCGGCCGCAAAAAGGAACCAGAAGCAGCCTCCGAAGGCCGCCAGCACCGTCAGCGGATACAGGGGATAGTCCGACCAGACCATATTGACGCAAAGCTGTTTTGCCACACAGAACACCCAGATCACGCCCAGGAGGATCATTGCGGCCCAAACCACCCCGTTCTTTTGCAGAGAGGTTTTCAGCAAAAGGGAATCATCCAGCACATACCGGCGCAGCACATATCCGGCGTACATAAAACCCAGGGCGATCAGGGCTTCATGCAGCTGCAGCACCAGAGGACCGGGAAGCACCAGACCGGCAGCGGCGTTTAACGCAATGACAATCACCGCCCGCACAATCTCCGATTGTACCAGACTGCACAGCACCGCCATCAGCACGGAAGCCGTAAACAGACAGGGAAGAAACCAAAGCACACCCCAGCCGTTTCCGTAGAAAAAGGAGGATTTTAAGATCCAGGACGCATCGTAGGATTCCACCCCGAAGCGGCCAAAGACGGCGCCTCTTGCCCAGCCGGCGACGTAAGCCATGAGGATAACCGCCACGGCATAGGGCAGGATGTAGGCCCGCAGGTATTTCACAAGGGATTTCAGCAGAGGTTTGCCAAAGGAAGCCGGTTTAAAAAACAGCCCGGACAGCATGAAAAACAGGGGCATATGAAAAGAATACACCCACACCTTGCCATAGGGCGCAAAAAGCTCGTGATGGCCGGCGATCACCAGAATCATCGCAAAGAAACGGGCGGAATCGATCCAGTTGACGCGAAGGCAGCCGGCGGATTGTGTTTGCTGTTCCATTGTTCGCTCCTTTGGATTCGTTGGCTTCGTCATAAGGCACCAGGGCCATAACCACGTAAAGTTTGCTTAAAAAAGGTCCGCAAGCCGTTGGATTAGTCCTTTGGTACCCACACCATAACGTCAAAACTGCCGTTGGTTTCGTTTTTGATGGGATACGTGCCGATACAGGTGTAATACTGATCCAGGTTTCTTCCGTCGATAACCAGATCACCGCAGACAGCTACCAGCCCAAACCGGCGCTGCTTTACCATCTCGTTCATCTCCTGCACGTAGCGGTCAGAAGCAGCGGTAATCTCCTCGTTATAGAAAAACCGGTTGATCAGTTCGTTGTCCGTAAACTGCCGGTGGAAAAACTCCATGTGTCCGTCGTTGAAATAAATATTCTCCGGCTCCCACAGATCCCTGGCGGCCATATACTGGGTGGAATTCATGCCCAGATACAGGGTTTCGCCCTCGTGCTCTGCGATCACCTGATCCAGATTGCGGTAAGCCTGTACTTCCTCATCCGTGTATCGGGTGGTGGGGAAAGCCAGCACGCACAGCACGGCGGCCATGGAAAAGGCGCAGGTGACCAGCGAAGAATCCCGGACGCCGATTTTATACCACAGGAAACAGGCCAGCAGGTACAGGTTGGGGCCGATGATGTCCTGACAGTATTTATAGCCGTCCACACTGTTCTGGGCCAGCACCAGCAGGGCGGGAATGCCCACCAGCAGGTTTAACACCAGAAGGGCCGTAAAGGAATCCCGCTTACACCAGGAGACAATACGGGCAAACAGACCCAGATCGGGATGGCTGCGTACGTCCCGGACGATATAGACCACGGCTCCCGCCAGGGTGCAGACCACCAGAGGCGCATAGCGCAGGAAGCAGTGAGCCAGGTTGTACAGGGCAAAATACAGGCTGCTGTCGGTGCTTAAGGCAAAGAACTGGGCATAGATGGTCTCCGTCCAGTACAGCGGGAAAAACACCTGCATCACAGCCACCACAAGGATGCCGAAACCTAAGCATTTCCAGAAATAGGAAAAGGCCGTCCGCACCTCCACAATCATCAGATACAGGAACATGGGCAGGGCCAGAAGCAGCAGGATCTGCTTGGTGAAAATCAGAAAAACCGTTAAAGCCGCCAGAAGCCAGGTGCGCTTCGGGTGTTTTTGCGCCACGTAATAGAGAGCGGCCGTTACGCAGATGCCCGCGGTATCCGCATGGCCGTTCCACAGGGGAACCGCCGTAAGAAACAGTGCAAAAAAGGTGGATGCGATCAGCACCAGAGAAAGAAACGCCGCGGGCCGGTTGGCGGATATCCAGGATTTCTGAATCTGCCAGAGGAAGAACACCGTCACCGCCACCAGAATCAGGTTCACCACGTAATTGGAGGCTAAGATGCTCATGCCCGTTACTTTGCACAGACCACAAACCAGCAGGGGAATGAAGGGCGTGTACAGGTCCATAAAGGGCACCGGCAGGTCGGAAAGCATGTTAAAGCTGTAGGGATTTTTGCCTTCCAGAATCAGGTGGGACAGGCGATAGCACACATAATCCCGCACTTCGTTGTAGGAAGAAAGAGCCAGGGAGTCAGCAAAAATCCGACCCAGCATAAGCCCTAAGCGAACCACAAAAAAGGCGGTGACCAGAATGGCTGCCCCGTTTAGAATCGTCTGTATGCTGATCTTCTGATTGGTTTTCATAAGCGGTCCACCAGGTCCCTTACATATGCCAGCACCGAATACACATCCTCCGGGCTTTCCTGTTTTCCCATTTCAATGGAAACGTATCCTTCATACCCCGATTCCTTCAGCAGGCGAAGTACCTCTTTGTGCAGCGGCCGGGGAGTGATTTTTGCCAGACGGGGTTCGCTGATATGCACGTGGCTGATCTTATCGGTCTGTCCGTACAGCACCGAGACATCTTCCTCGTTGGCAATCATGGTGCCCAGATCCAGGTTCAGCTTCATGCCCGGAGAAGAAATCCGGTCAATGTAATCCAGGGCCTCTTCCGTGCGGTTTAAGAAGTTGGTGTTGTAGATGGGCGGATTGGCTTCCATGCCGATGACCACTCCCTCTTTTGCCGCCATGTCAGAAAGGCTGCCAAAAAAGGCCAGGCCGGTGTTGGGATCGGAATCGGCGTCGGTGCTGCGGTTTTTCGGGCAGCCGAACACCAGGTTGCGGCAGCCGATGGCAGCTGCAAAACGAATGGCCCCCAGACTGTAGTCCAACAGGGCCTTCCGCTCCTCTTCCGTGCCGAAAATCCGCTCCGTGCGGCCGTACCAGATGGACTGCATGGAGGGGATTTCAAAACGGGTGTGCACCTCTTCAGCCCAGACAAAAGCCCGGTTCAGGTCGCCGTAGGGCTGCTCCGGAAAGATGCGGGTGGGTGCAATCTCAAGGCCCGTAAAGCCCAGAGACTGCATGTGACGGTAAATCTCCTCATCCCATTCCGCAGGCCAGGCGATATTTGAAATGGATAATTTCATCATGAAATCCTCTCGAAGGCTTCAAAGGTCTCTTCAGAGAAAGGCTCTGCCACATGGGAAAGGGTGTCGGTCAGCTGTCCCGGACGGCTGGCGCCCAGCACCGGATAAATGCCCTTGTGCATGCCCCACTGAATGGCCACGTCCACAGGACGGATGCCGAACTCGTCGCACTGTGCCAGAAATCCGTCGATGCGGGACTGGTTCTGCTGATAGAAATTGGCGGTTTTATCGTAGCCGATCTTTTCCTTCTTGGCGATGCGGGAATCCGCCGGAACGCCGTTGCGGTATTTACCGGTAAGAATGCCCTGGCACAGGGGAGAAAAGCCCAGCATGCCCACCCCGTGGCTGTCGCAGAATTCCTTCACCCCGTTGGTTTCCGTTTTGCGCACAGCGAAGGAATAAATGCACTGCTCCACAATGGGTTTTTCCAGACCGAGACGGTCGCAGACTTCATGGCACTCCCTAAGGGCCTCCGCCGGCCATTCCGAGGTGCCCCAGTAGCGGATGCGGCCGGAACGGATCAGGTCGTTAAAGGTGCGGCAGATCTCTTCCATGGGGGTTTCCGGATCGTACCGGTGGGCGTAATAGATGTCCACGTATTCCGCTCCCAGGCGTTTCATGGATTCCTCGAAGGCCCAGAGAATGTGCTTTCTGGAAAGGCCGCGATGATACACGCTGTCACCGATGGGCCAGGAACCCTTGGTGGAAAGCACATATTCCTCCCGGGGATACCGGCTTAAGGAGGCGCCTGTGAGAAGTTCCGCCTGCCCCATGCCATAGTTGTTGGACACGTCAAAGGAACGGATACCCAGGCCCCAGGCTTCGTCGATCAGGGCGTCGGCGTAATCCTGCTCTAAGGATTCGGTGCCAATGGTCAGCGCGCTGCCAAAGGTCACCTGTGAAAGTTTCAATCCGGATCTTCCGAGACGGACAAATTCCATGGTACATCATCTCCCGCTTATTTAATAAAGTGTGATTTAAAAACGATTAAAAGGAATCAGCGAAGATCAAATGGATGCTGCATAGCGCCTGCCCATGACCTTCACGGCCTTCAACTATTCATTACCGCCCTCTTCGGTTTCAGCATTCACAGACTTCGCGTCATGCTCTTTTGCGTTATTACAGGCTGTGGTCTCATAGATAATGGATACCGGCCGTCCCTTCACTTCCGTCATAATCTGCCCGATATACTCCGCCATAATGGCCAGAGACAGCATCACGATTTCAAAGAAAACGGAAAGGCACAGCAGAATGATCCACAGGGGTGGATTTGCCCCGGATCCCAGCAGACAGCCCAGCAGGCAGATCAGGGCAAACAGAATCGGAATGGCCTGCAGATACATGATTTTGCGCAGCGGTTCCACCGAAATGCCGGTAATGCTGTCTAAGGCGTAGGGAATCTGGGATTTCAGATTGTACTTGGTCTTGCCTGCAAAGCGCTTGTCCCGGTCATATTCAATGACGTCGGTTTTCATGCCCACAAAGGGCACCACCACCCGGAACACGCCGTTGACTTCCGGCAGCGACAGCACCTGATCCACGGCTTTTCGGGAAAGCAGGCGGAAGTTAGCAGCGCTCTTTTCCAGTTTCAGTTTGCCGGACAGGAAATCCAGCACTTTATAATAGAGCCCGGCGCCGGCTTTCTTAAAGAAGCTGTCGTTGGAGCGCTTGATGCGGCTTCCCACCACGATATCCGCGCCCGCTTCCCATTTGGCAATCATTTCCGGGATCAGCGCCGGCGGATCCTGCAGATCCGCGTCCATCACCACCACGGCGTCGCCCTTGGCGGTAACCAGACCGGCGTGCACCGCGCCTTCCAGGCCGAAATTCCGGGACAGACACACGGCGGTAATCTCTTTAGGATTGGCGGCCTGCTCTTCCTGGATGATCTGCCAGGTGCGGTCTTTCGAACCATCGTTTACCAGTACAATTTCAAAGTCATAACGGTCGGCCAGGGTATCCGTCATCTTTTTCATTTCCTGGCAGTAGGTGTGGGCCAGCTGCTCCTCGTTATACATGGGAGCAACCACAGAAATCAGGGGTTTCATATTATTCCTCACTTGATCAGTTTCACGATACACTCAAAGTTCACTTCGTCCGTTTCTCGATGCTCTCAAAGCTTACTTTGTCAGTTTCTCGATACTCTCAAAGCTGTACTGCTGCCGTTTAAACACCAGCCGCAGCAGCAGCTGCAGATATTTGATCACCACGGTCAGAATCAGAAACAGACCGAAAAAGGCCACGGAAAGGAACAGGATCGTGGATGTCCAGCCGGATACCGGATTGCTGACCAGATAAGCCGCCAGGGTGTAGACGATGACGGCAATCATCATCACCAGCATGACAAAAGACATAAACATGGAAAACCGGTAGCCCAGATCCGTAAACAGCAGGATGGAATCCACTGCCACATCCGCCCGATTCTGCCGCTCTTCCCGCAGATGAGCCGGACGGGTGCTGTCCGGACGCACAGAATAGATCATGTGGTCGGTTTTCAGACCGCTTCCGGCGTACACCGCTTTCCGGTAGGGCACGGTTTTATTCATCTGAGTGATGCGATTGATGACCCTGCGGCTTAACACCCGGAAGGTTTCCGTGTGCATCCGCTCGGTGGTATGGGTGGCAAACCGGGCGTACAGCGCATAGAAAATCCGGGAAGACAGCCGTTCCTTCCGGTCGGGGGAAGCACTGACGATGTCATAGCCCTCCAGCACCCGGCGGTAAGCCGCAAACACGTCGTCCATTTCGTAATCCATGTAGACGTGGTCAAATTCGAAGACAAAATCGCCGATGGAAAAATCCAGGCCTGCGGTCATGGCCACTTCCAGTCCGTGGAAATAGCTGAGATTGATCAGGGAAACCGTGGTTTTGCGGACTTCCTTGCTGACCTTGCGGATCACATCGTCGCTTCCGTCGGTGGAATCGTCGTTTACAAATATGATTTCCGAATGTTCGAAATTGTCCTCAAAAAAAGTGGCCAGGCTGCGGGCAAAGTGTTCCGCCTGATCCTTTGCGTTGTGCAGATAGACCACGGCAGACACAAAATTCTTTTCTTTCATCATCCTTCCAATACCTCATCCAGATCGTAAACCGTATTGATCTTTCCGGACAGAACACTGATAAATGTGGGCTTTTCGGAGAATACCCGCACCACGGTGGGCCGGGAATCGCTGATTTCCGAGCTCATGAGAATGGGCTTCATGGAAAACAGGGAGCTGCGGTACTTAAATCCGTACTCATCCCGGATGTACTTTGTGGCCAGGCTGGCCATGTACTGAAACGCGGTTTCGGGCCTGGCCGGACAGTCGTTGCAGTTGCCCAGCCATTCGGGGCTGCAGTAGCCGCCGCTCTCCTTCTGACAGGCAAACCGGGGAACCGGTTCGTAGCAGGTGGTGTGTGGGGTGAAGGACACGGCGGTCAGAGAATGGGTTTGGGTCATGCCAAAGGGCATGATGGAGAAAAAGGGACCATCCATGACGGTAAAGCCGATGTTCTTCATGGAGTCATCCACGTCGCACAGGGTAATCTCGCACAGCTCGTATTTGATGCCGAACTTTTCAAATCCCAGTTTATCCAGGATCTGGTTGGCCCCGGCGTAGGTGGCGTTTAACACAAATCCGCTGCGGCAGGTTTCAAAGCCCTCCCCGGAAAGCACATAGGCGTCGAAATCCGCTTCGATCTGCCCGATCCGTGCCCCGAAAACCAGTTCCACTGAAGGGTAATCTTCCAGTTCCCGAAGGAAATAATCCCGAAGCACCGTGGCGTCATAGGTGTATTCCTTCGTCAGGAAAGCGCCATCGCACATGCCGTCCTTAAAGTAGCGTTCCGCAAACAGTTCCTGGCAGGGAATCTCCGCCGCCCGGCAAAAATTTAAGAACTGTGCCCGTCCGGTCCAGGAGTAGCGGCTGGAGGTGGCGTAAATCTGATCGAAGGATCGGTTGATGCAGAAATCATAGTCCTTCACAAACCGGTCGAAATAGCCTGCGGATTTGATGGCTGTGGCGATGGAACGGGGATAATGATACCCCATGTGCACCCGGGCCTGATTGATGTAGGTGGCCCGCCGAAAGGGCGTGGGATCGCATTCCAGCACCAGCACGTGCTGCCCCTTTTTGCCGCAGTACAGCGCGGAATACAGCCCGTAGAGGCCTGCGCCGATGATGATTTTATCGTATTGTTTCATATCTTTTCTTTTGATATCGTCTTCGCCGGAGGAAGGGTTTTCTCCGCCGTCTCTGCCCCTTGCATCTGCGCTCCCATGAGCGCTGATATTATTTCTAATTCACTGTCAGAACCAGTTCATCCCTGCAGGCCACGCCGTATTCGTTGCACAGGCGATAAGTCTGGGATGCCCCGCCCTTCGGCGCCAGAAGCTCGATTTCAAAGCTCTCCCCGGGCTTTACGTTTTCGGGAACGGCCACGGACTGGCGCGCCGGATCCTTTGAGGGGAAGGTGTCCAGATACCGGTTGTCTTCGGTGGTTTCGAAGCAGTTGGTGATCACCGCATTTTCGAAGGCGGGATTTAAGTACGATTCTCCCGTATTGGTCACCCGAAGCTTGCAGAGAATGCCTTCTTCCGTTTCCGTCTGTTCCACCATTTCCCAGGAAACACCGGCCTTGGTATCCTCAAGTTGCTTACAGAACCGCCACAGCGGCGTTTCGTACTCATTATATACCATCTCAAGGAAACCGGCATCATGATTCGCCGTAAACAGCTGGCCGGTTAGAGACGGGTTATCCCAGGAATCGCTGAAAAACAGATACATCCGGTCGCTTTCTGTGATAGTCTTCAGATCCTCGGCGCAGTCGTAGGCTTCCCCTAAGGGAGCGGTTCCGCAGATCACCGGATGATCCGTTCCTTTTAAGCTGGTCAGGTTGTAATCGTTGACGTGGGCGAACTCCGGGATGATGGGACTGAAAATATACACCGGCTCGTCTTCGATGTGTTCCTTCAGGTAGTCATATTCCAGCCCGACTTCGTACCCGTCCCAGTAGATGTTTTCAATGCGGGCGTAATAGCGGATGCCTCCGTTTAACACCGCCATGCCCAGCATCAGAGCCCCCACGATCCAGGCGGATCGCTTCGGGGTTTCGCTGCGGCGGATCAGGTCGTCTAAACCGGCGAACAGGATCAGGATCAGCAGCACGTACATAAACAGCCACAGCCGCTTGTTCACCGGGAACTTGTGCAGCCAAGATGCGGCAAAGGCCACCCCGATGGACAGATACATGCCAATGACGTACAGGTTCTTTTTCAGCAGAGCCCATACCGCAAATATCGCAGTCAGAATCAGCACCACGTATTCCAGCCGGTAGAACTGATAAAACAGATAACCGATGAGGGAAATGGCCTTTTTCACCTGGGCCACACTGGTGGGTATCAGGGGGAAATGCCAGTCCTTCCAGTAATCCAGCATGGAGGCGTTTTCCACCGCTGTCTGCCGCAGCCAGTAAAAGTAGTACACCGCAAAGGAAACCAGAAGTACGACACCGATCTTAACGCAGAGGAAAAAGACCTTTCGGATCCGGGCGCCGTCTTTACTGATCAGAGCGCAGAAAAACAGAGAAGCCATCATGCCGGCTTCCACGAAAACCACCGGATTGGAAAACCAGATCAGCACCGCCCACAAAATGGCAAAGGCCAAAGGCTTTACTCTTCCCTCCTGCCACAGGTAAAACAGCCAAATGGCCAGCAGACAGAAAAAGCCGTCGGTGATATAGGGCTTAAACATGTTGCTGTACTGAACCAAAAGGGGCATAGAGGCCGCGAAGGCCACGCCCACCATGGGAAAGTAAACCTTCAGCACCTTCTTAAACAGCACATACATCAAAAACAGCGTGCCCACGTAAGCCAGGAGGGAAGGCACCCGCAGGGCGTAAACGGAAGTTCCAAACACCAGGGAATACAGTTTCAGAACCCAAAGCCACCCCACCGGCGCACTTTGCACGTAGTCCAGTTCCGTGGCGGTCAGTTCCCACAGGGAGCGCTGACAGAAGGACCAGGCCAGGGCGGATTCGTCATACCACAGGGCCCGTCCCACCAGAAGCATGCGGATGGAAACCGCGATCCCGCACAGCACGATGAGAAGGCTGACGCCCTCCACCGCCCACTGCAGAAGGGATTTCGACAGGAATATGCTCTTTGCCCTTTGTTTCATATCTTCCATAAAAAAATCCTCTGCGGCGTCAAATGGTTACCGACGCATGTTCTTAGGGATCACCGACAGCAGAATAAACGCGATCACACTGACCACCGAAATCCAGAAGGACAGGCGCCAGGTCAGCGGTTCCTTGAAAGAAAGGGCCAGGGTGCCCTCAAAGGGCGCCTTGACGGTCACCACAGCTTCGTTCTGTTCGTTCTTTTGAATGGTGTACTCCTGCCCCAGATCGTCCGTCACATGATAGCCCGTGTAGGCAAGTACCGGGAAGATTACTTCCGTGTCCTCTTTCAGGCCGGAAAGCCGGATCTGGGTGGTGGTTCCGCTGCGTTTTAATAATTCAGCCTTGGCTTCCGGTGTGGTGCGGACCTCTCCGGAAAGGGTGTGGATATCCGTTCCGGTTAACAGGTACTCTTCCCGTCCGATGTAGAAGGTGTTCATCTGCCCGGGTTCGGTGTAAACGTGCACGTCCGCCCCGGCCAGATAGGTGGCAAAAAAGATCACCGCCACCAGTAGCTGCACTGCGGTGGTGGCCACCGCTGTCTGCTGACGAAGCACCGGCCGTTCCGTAAACAGTGGTGACGAAATCACCGCACCCAGAAGGATTACCAGAAACAGATCCGCAAAGCCTAAGTACCGCCAGGGGAACTGCACCTGGGTAAGCAAAGATCCACCGGGAACGCTGTAGGCGATGAAGTTCCAGGGAAACAGGTTGGAGGAAACCCAAAGAGACACCGCCGAAAACAGCCACAGCACGAAGATCTTCTTCGGCAGCTTTTTCGCCAGAATCAGCAGGGGAACCGCGATAAAGGCCGCCATCAAAACAAGCCCCGGCGTCAGCAGCATCAGAGGCCCGCCGTTCTGCGCAACGTCGGAATAGGTGTGTCCGAAGGGGGAGCGGAAAAAGGCGAAGAAATCCCACAGCCGAACCCCGTCCTGCTGAATCACCCGGATGTCGCCGGAGCCTGCCGTCACTGTCACCGGCTCCCTTAGGAAATAGTCCGCAAAGGGCACCAGAAACCAAAGACAGGTCAGCGCCGTCATCCACGCGCCCCGGATCCACACCCGCAGGGTATTTTTCCGGAAGGTTTTCCGCAGGAAAAACAGGCAGACACAGACCAAGACCACCGCCGTCATTTCCGTGCTTAAGACGTGGGTTAAAATGATGCCGGACATGCCGGCACAAAGATACAGGGCATTTTTGCGGTACTGCTGCCAGTCATCGGCATTTTCCGTATAGATGCCCCACACGGCAGCCGCCACCAGAGGCAGAAACATCACCGCCGTATACTCTCCCACAGCCTGCCGGATATAGACGTTTACCATGCGGTAGGTGGCCAGAAGATACGCAGCGGCGCAGATGGTTCCGGTAAGGGAATCCCGAAACATCCGGCGAAAGCTTAAGCGGGCAATAAAAAGGGTGCCCAGGTGAATCAGCACACAGAAGATTTTATAGGATGCAAGCACATCCAGGCCGGCCAGGCGAAACAGGGCCGGAATATACAGCAGCACATCACCGTAAAAGACGGAAACCGGATATCCGTAGCCCGCAATCCAGTTGCTCTGGATGCGCACGGGAAACTCCCCGGCCCGCAGTCCCTCGGCGATGCCTTCGATGCGCAGCAGGTGGAATACCAGATCCTGTCCGTCCCGGTCTTCAATGCCATGCATAAACAGGGGCAGACAGGCCGCCAGAAGCACTGCGGCCAAGATCACGCCTTCTGTAATTTTTCGTTTCCGTTCTGTGGTCATCATTGCTCCCTGATGGTTTGGGCCTGCTGCTCGTAAAACCAGTAAACCGTAAAGAAAAATCCGTCGTATTCCGGACCGTCTTCAAACACGTGCCAATAGGCCGCGGTTTTGACTTCCGGTTCGTTGGTAAATTCATGGCCATCCGCAGGCCGAAGGGTAACCAGTGACGTCACCGTAAGAGCCCCGCAGAGGATCAGCGACGCCACCTTTCCCGCCGTGCCAAAGAAGGTGCCGGCAGAATGATTTCGGGCAGATTCCACCGTTTCCTGCAGCAGGAAGGGCACCAGGGGAAACAGGGGAAGCAGCACTCTTCCGGTGTGGAAGGCTCCGCCGTCTGCAATGCCCAGCACACCGATCACCGCCATGGAAAACAGGTAACAGATGGTAAAGGCAGGAAATGCGGGGCGAGCCTTCAAGGGATCCGCTGCACTTTTGCTTCCCTTCTGCAATACTCCTCTCCGTCCTGCCACGTACATCACCAGATTGAACAGGCAAAGGGCGATCTGCACCAGTCCCAGCACCACGGCCGCGGTGTAATTCGTCGTGGTAAACAGCCCCATGGTCACAAACCAGGCCTCAAAAAGGCTGTCGGCCTTCACGTCGTACTGCACTTGGGGCACACGCATGGTCACCCGCAGGTGAAACAGCAGCATGGCAGCAATCACGGCAAAACAAATGAGAATCAGGGGCCAGCAGAATTTAAGGAACTTCAGCAGAGTTTTCTTTGCCGCCAGCATTCCGATGCACACCAGGCCAAAGGCCGGGGCAATCAAAAGGCAGATGGTGTTGGCCGTACAGGCCAGGGTGTAGCTGATCAGAATCAGCGCCGGATACTTCACACCCTGAAAGTCGTTTTTCTTCCACATCAGATACAGGCCGAAGGTCAGGGTGATCAGACACACCGCAAGTCCGTATCCCCGGGCTAAAGACAGAAATTCGTTTACAAAATAGGATGTGGCCAGACAGTAAAAGGCGGGGGCCGAAAGAATCCGCCGCACATACATCCACAGCAGAAATCCCAGCATCACAGCTCCGGCGATCACGTTGGGCAGGCGGATTAAAAACTCGTTGTAGGTCACCCCGGTGATCTGCTCCACTGCCGCGGAAAGCACCGTGTTTAACATGTGGTTGTTGGAATTGCTGGTGCGGTAAAGTTCAGCCAGGTGCTGGGGCGTAAATGTAAAATGCCGCACGAAATCGCAGTAGGTATAGGCCTCGTCAAAGGTCATGGTCATCCCCGCCGCCCGCATGACAATGCATAAAAGCATTACTACGCAGACAGCGCAGGCCGCCACATGGGCCGCCCGTTCTGAAAACACGGTTTTTACAGAAGGTTTTGAATCAGCAATCGATACCATGCAAACACCTGCCGGATTTCTTCCCAATGAACATTAAACTTCGTGGTTTCGTGGAACCAGTATTCCACCATGAACAGATTGGTCCACACCAGACCGGCGGCCGCAAACACGCCGCAGGCAATCAAAAGGCCCCGATGCTTTTTCGCCTCGTCCCAGAACAGGGCCATCCAAAGGATAAAGAAGGCGGACAGATCCACAAAGAAGCGGTTGGTAAAACCGCACAGGCCGTCGTAGCACCACCAGCAGGCCGTGATATAGGTAAACAGCAGGGCGGAAATCAGCATCCCCGGCCACAGCTCCTTTTTCTTTCGCAGGCCCATCCACAGGCCGACGGCGGAAAACACCAGCACAGGGCCCCAGAAAAAGATGCCCCGGTTGGGTAAAAACAGCACCTCTAAAATCTTGGGCGAGGTCCAGTAAAACACTTCCTCAAATTCATTTCCCGGCAGGTTGTAGGAATTGACGATAAAGCTTCCCGCCGCCCATTTCCAGTAGGCCAGCTGGGGAATCCAGGGAATGAGAAAGCCGACCAGAATGCCGATCCACCGATCAGGCCGCAGAATGTAAATCAGCCGCTCGAAGAAGCGCTTGACGGAGGTGGTCCCGAAGCAGACGAACAGCATGACCATCACCACGTTGGTCACCCGCACCAGGGTCAGCATGCCGAAAATCAGCCCGCCCAGCAGCTGCAGCCGAAGGGAAGGCTTTTCCTCATACCGCTGAATCAGCAGCATAAACAGGGCGATGCAGGCGTAGGAATATACATGAGAATAGCCGCCGTCCCGGGTCAGGTAATAAAACAGGCCGGTGCCGAAGGTCACCAAAAGCACGGAGACAAAAATACTCTTTTTTGACGCGTACTTCTCTCCCACCTTCAGGGTGCATACTGAGCCTACGAAAAACCAGAAACAGCCGGAGGCGATGTTGGCCAGCTGATAGAAACTGCTGTATCCATCCGCTAAGGCTGGACGAAACAGCAAGGTCAGCCCATGGGCCACCAGGAAGAAAGGCATCTGCAGCACCGCCACGCCCATGGTGTACTTGTCCACCACCTGGCCGGTATCGGGAATCAGAAAGAAGGTGTTTTCGAATCCGCTGGGATCCGGAGTCAGCAGATGCAGGAAATGCATGCCCGGATCACGGTAGACAAACACCGCCGGCAGATACATGTAATAGCCGTTGGCATCGGAATGCATGGGCATATAAGGAAAAAAGTGCAGACCGTACAGCACCGCCGTCAGCACAAAGGCCGAGGCGGCCAACAGCCCGAAGGCCAGAATATAGGGATCTGTTTTCTTAAGCTTCCCGGTGATCATACCTGTCAGGGTCTCCTGTCGTTTCATTTATTGCTTCTTTGGTAAAACCGGCAGTCCAAAGATCCGCCGGGTTACGTTCCAGCGGACACAGAGGATGCTGGCGATGGTAATCCAGATCACCTTGCAAAGACGCACCACCAGCGCCGACGCAAGATACTCGGAAACACCCAGGCTTACCACCCATCCCGCAAAACGGTCCCAGGGAAAAGCCACCAGCTCAAAAATATGGACACACAGGATCACCAGGCTGTTGACTCCCATCCAGGACAGAATGAGCTTTGACAGATGTCCGTACCGGTCGATGAGTGCCGATGCGGCCAAGGCACACACACAGGCACACAGGCTGCCAAGAATATCCAAAATGCCATGCTGGTACTCGCAATGAACCAGCCAGTACCCCTCGAAGAAATAACAGAATAGCCCAAATCCGATGACACAGACGGCCAGGAACAGGCCTTTCACCAGTCTGGACTGTTTCTGATAAACCGGCACAAGCGTTTTTCCCACATAACCGATGTACATAAATCCGATGGCGCACAATCCGGCCTGAAAACTGAAGGGAAGCCAGAAACAGTGCTCCGCCGTCCACGTACCCGCCACAAACAGAATCACGGCCACCAGCCAGCGAATCTGTTTCGGCAGACGCAGAAGCAGCTGCAGACCGATCATGCCCCAAAGCATGGCCCACATAAACCAGATACCGCCAATCTGCGGGATAAAAAACGGTTCGGTATAGGTATCTCCCGCGCCATACACGCCGGCAAAAATCCAGCGGAAAAAGACCCGCACCGGATTCTCTTCATTGCGAAGAAGGATGTGGAAAGCCGTGGCTACCACAGCAATGACGGCACAGGTGACGGCATAGGGAATCATCAGGCGGGCGGCCCGTTTTTTCACGTACCCGCCAAAATCCTGCTGGGGCTTTGTCAGATATCCGGACAGGATAAAAAACATGGGAACGGAAAACGCCGATCCCAGAGAATACAGGCCCACAAATTCAAAATGTACGATCATTACGCAAAAGATCGATAAACCCTTGGCGATGTCAAGAACGGCATTGCGCTGTTTCATATCAACTCCTGTTGCACCTGCGTTAAACTGCCACGCTGCCTCTTTAAAAAAGAGGCAAAACCCCATTTCCCTGTTTACAGATCGATCAGGTCAAACTGGGTAAACATGGCCAGCTGTGGAATGTTCACCTTCAGCAGCACCACAAACAGCACGCCGATGAGCAGAACAAACAGCATCAGATATTTCTCCCGGAACAGTTTTTCCGGTTTCTGGGCGGCGGAATCCGGCTTGTAGGCAATATGAAAATAGTAGCAGAAAAGCAGAAACACAAAGGGCATCAAAAGGATGAATTCCACCTTATATTTGATCAGGAAAACGCCCATCAGAAAAGTGGAGCACAGGGCGTAGAAAAAGGCGGAGGTCAAAAGCAGCTCTTCCGTGTAGGTTTTGAAGGATTTGCGGTAGCGGCCGGCCAGCTCGGGATCGCCGATCATGCGGTATTCCGCAAAGCGCTTCGTGGCCATCAGGAAGGAACCGCCCATCCAGTAGGCCACCACAATACTCACCGGCGGCAGGTAGGACTGGGTGATCATAAACCAGCCGATCAGCAGTCGGATGGCGTTATTCACCGACTCCGAAAGCACGTCAAGAATAGCCACGTCCTTTGTGCGAAAGGGCTTCACGTTATAAAGAACGCCCATGACCCACAGCCACAGTTCGCAGAAAAACACCTGCTTATTGCACAGCAGGCCCAGCGCCAGGCCGCACACTGTCAGGATGGCGTATTCCAGGTAGACGATCTCCTTTTTCACGTCTTCCGTCACGACGCTGCGGAATTTTTTGGTGGGATGAAACCGGTCAAAGCCCGCATCCAGCCACTCGTTGATCACGTAGTTGGCCGAGGCAATCAGACAGGTGGAAAGAAATCCGGCTAAAACCGCCAGGAAAAGATCCATAGAAAAGCCCACGGCGGGGGTAAGAAGCAGCGCGATCAGACAGCCCGGGAAGACAAACAGCTGCTTAATCCAATGATCCGGGCGTGCAATACGAATATACTTTTTCATAAGTTCCTCAACATATACGATCAAGAATTTATCACGTTTTCCGGGGATCAAAAGCCGTAGCTTTTCTGCTGGAAAAATCCCGGTGCCGTGAAAGCTTCCTAAACGCATATATTACCAGTTTCAGCACAATTATTCAATCTGTACTACATGAATGGGCATTCTTCTCTCAGGAAGTCGTTGACAGATTTTACATTAGAACGATATGATGATTCATGTTAAATACTTGCAGTGACAAAGGAGAGGTAAATGAAAGCAAAGCGAAACGCCAGCGTGGAACTGATGCGCCTGTTCGGCATCCTGATGATCCTGGGCTTTCACAACATGCAGACCGAACTGGTCTTAGACGTCCCGGATGATTTCTTTATGAATTTCTGGACCTGTTTTTACTGTGACTGTGTACCCATGTTCTTTATGATCACCGGGTTTTACCTGTTTAACGAAAAGAACACCTATCAGAAGGTGGTGAAGCGCCTGATCACCGGCATCGTGATCCCCACTCTTCTGCTGTTTGCCGCCTATTTTTATCTGTTTGAGTGGATTACCGGCACGGCATCCTTTACGGATAGCATTCAGCACAGCCTCGGCGACTATTATTACGTGATTCGAAGCCTTTTAACCTTCCAGTCTCCCTGGCCCTATACCAACCACACCTGGTACCTGTTTCTGTACACCCTGGCCATGCTGGCCTGGCCGGCCATGAAGGGCCTGGTGGATTACCTGGATAAGGATGTGCGCCGTCAGGCCATTTTTATGGCAGCCACCCTGGTGCTGTTTGGCATCAATGATCTGTTCAGCAACGCCTTCCTGGGCTTCTCCTATCACAGCTTAGGGGGCGCAGCTCCCGCCTTCTTCATGGTGATCTGGGGACACATTCTGTACCAGCACCGAGAGCGGTTTACAGGCAAACGGATTTACGCCCTGATTGCCTTTGTGGCCATGGTATTAAACAATCTGCTGCGGGAACGTATCGTATGGATGCTCTATCTGCATGACGGCGCCGTCAACGGTCACATCAAAAACTGGTACAGCGCCTTTGGCCTGGTCAATCCCGTGCTGATGATGATCATCGCCTTTAATATCATCGACGGCACCAAAGATACCTGCGCCAACCGCATCATCCTGGCCATCGCTTCCATCAACCTGCCCATGTATCTGCTGCATCAGATCTGCATCGACTGGATGACCTCCTCGGGCATCCGCGCCTTTACCACGCAGATGGTGCGAAGCCATATCGGCGGACACGCCGGGGATGTGGTGCTCACGGCGGTGAATACCGCGGTTACCGCTGTGCTGACGGTTATTCTGGTCTTCGCCGTGCGCCTGTTTAAAATGGGCTTCCTGAAGATTAAATCGGCCCGAAAATGACATTGGTGATGGCCATGGAAAGCCGGCTGATCCAGATGTCACCCATGGGTGAAAACACCAGTCCGTACAGGGCCAGAAGCCAGGGAACGATACGGTGTTTTGCAATCCGCTGTGCGGAAGTTTGGAACGCTTCTGTGATCACCGCATCCTTTTGCACCAGAAGGGCCAGAACCGTTACGAAATAATAGAAAATCACCGCATAAACCCAACGTCCGAAGTCAATTTTGATCAGAAAGTCCGGCAGGATCAGCCAGGCCGCCGCAATCCACACCCCATAGGTGAAGCGGCGGACGGCGCCCCGGGCTTTTTTCATGACATCGATAAAGAAGCGCACCGCAATCCAAAGGTAGGGGGACACCAGCACCAGATAAACCGCACTCTCCCGGAAATTAAACATGTGCAGAGCGTGCTCATCTGTGGCCGGATCCTGGCCTAAGATTTCGTGCATCAGAAGCTGCTCATGGATTTCTCCATTGTACTGGGGTGCGGCCAGTCTTTTCGCCGTGGCCAGCACCGTTTCATAGGCCGCAATGCCGGCGCTGTGATTGAAATTCAGATATAAAAACAATACCCCGGCTGCGGCGACACACAGAGCGGCCATCCAGAAGAACTTCTGCCCCTCTTTGTTTTTCAGGTTCAGGCGTCCCTCTTTGCCTTCCGTAAAGCAGACCATCATGCGGTAAAACAGCAGGGCCAGCGGTACGCTGATAAACTGCAGCACAAAACCCTGATGAATCATCACCCCCAGGGCACAAAGGGGAATGCAAAGCCACTCGGCGCGGCGCAGAATCACCAGGAACACCATCACCAGCACCAAACATGCGCAGACCGCATCCGTGCGGCCGAAATTCTGAAAGGCGATAAACTCCGGGAAGGACAGGGTACCCAGGAAAAAGGCCAGAAGGAACACCGCCCAGTTCTGATGGGCGTCGGTGTGCTTCAGGCAATAATACATGAAGAACAGCAGCAGGCCCACAAACAGCACGTCCTGGGCGTAGCACATGGCCCGCACCCCTTCATAGCTGTACTGCACCCCGGGAAGGATGCGGTCGATCACCAACAGAAGCGTACCCATAACGCCCCGGGCGAGAAAGCCGTGGTTATAGGTAAAGGCATACATGGTGGTGATGTAAGTGCCTGTGACGGTCTGGATATGAAGTGCAGTTAACACAGCGGCATAGACGGTTAAAAACAGCATCTGAAGCCGGATGCGGCTGCGGGGGTTCATGGATTCTGACATAGAAGTTACTCTCTTTGATTACTGAACATTGTTTCTGTTTTAGGAAACCGGGACACCTTAACATCATACCGCACTTTACCCGCTTTGTGGAGCCTGTAAAAAACAGATTCATCTTTCTCCATGTTACATAATTTGCTATAATACGGAAAGTGTGTAATCAACATCACCGAAAACGGTTTCCTTCGTTTTCGATCCTTGATTTGAATGAAAAGAGATCTCTGACATGTCCCAATCTTCTTTGACCCGTTCCCGTTTTTCCTGGATGACCGCCCTGTTTCTGCTTCTGTCTGCAGGCGGCATCTTTGCCGGCTTTTTATGGATTTTCCGCGCTTCCGGCCGTTCCCTGTTTTCGGAAGCTCCGGCTTACGCCGCCATCGGTCTCGTGGTTATTCTTACCGGTGCCCTTTGCATGCTGGCCGGTATCTGGCTGCTTCTGATCCGCAAGGAAAACATCTTCCGTTTCTTTGTCATCGCCATCGTTTCCATGGGAATCCTCTATCTGTTTCTGGTTCCTCCCATGACCGCGCCGGACGAACGGAACCATTTCAACAGTGCCTATGACATGGCCAGTGAGTGGTACGGCGTCAAACAGCCCAAAAAAGAATTTCACCGCTACCTGCGTCCGGCGGACGCCGAACACTGGATGTTACAGCTGTACGCAAAGTCCCCGGCGGATTACGAAACCGTGTTTGAAGACCTGGTTCGCACGCCTTCCAAAGAAGAAACCTCCTTTACGGAAGACGTGATGATCTTCAACAACGCCGGCAGTCTGGCCTACAACCTTCCCGCGGCCATGATATACCTGGGCTTTCTGGGACGCTTCAGCTTTATCCGCACAGCTATGCTGGCAACTCTTCCCAACCTTCTGATTTACCTGCTGGGCATGATTTACGCCGTGAAAAAGACGCCCTATGGAAAAACCCCCATGGCGCTTCTGGCCCTTCTGCCCATTTCCCTGCAGCAGGGCGCTTCTTTGTCCTACGATGCCTTGCTGCTCTCCGCTTCCTTTGTGATCACGGCCATCGGCATGAAATGGGGCTTTACACAGGTGGGTACAGCGGATTTCAAGCAGGCCCTTCGCCGCAGAAACCATTTTGACACTCCTCGCTTTACCTGGGACGAAGTCATTCTGTTTCTTTTATCCGCCTACGCCCTGCTGCATCTGAAAAGCGCCATCTGCGCTCCGCTGATTCTTCTGTGGCCGCTGATGAGTCTGCGAAAGGGCATGTTTGCCAAATACAGCCGCAAACAGAAAATCGCTGCGGTTCTGATCCTGGCTGCCCTGGCGATTCTGTGGCTTACCGCCCTGGGGGGCGCAGACCGGATTTATCATGCCTTTACGGATAAGCCCTATCTGTTCCACGTTTTCAGCTACGGACGGGCGCCCATTTATTACCTGCAGCATCTGGATGTGCTGTTTACCATGCTTTTAAACACCCTGATCCGGGAAGGCCGGGACATCCTTTATCAGGCCTTCGGCGGCCGGCTGGGCTGGCTTCACATGTACGCCAACCACTATATCACCTATGTGCTGGTGCTGGTGTTCCTTCTGATGCTGATCCGTTCGGACGATGACGTGGTGATTCTCTCCCCCGTCCGGCGGTTCGCCCTGATTTTCGTGGGAATCATTCCCTGCCTGCTGTCCGTAGCCGCCATGCTGTTTTACCACACCACACCGGATTCGGATCAGATCCTGGGCATTCAGGGACGGTATTTCCTTCCCACCCTTCTGCCTCTGGTTCTGGGCATTTTAAAATGGCGCAAACCTGTGCGGCGCTTCTTAAATGACCGCATTCTTCTGCTGTTTGGCTTTTATCTCACCTGGCTGTCGGCCATGTCCTCATATGGGTTTTTAAGCCAATTCTAAACGCAAAAACAAACCCCGTCTTTACCGGTTGCACTCGGTAAAGACGGGGTTATTTTTATGCGTTATTCCTTCGATTCAGCAATGCTTAAATCAAAGGCGCAATCCTGTGAAAGGATTACAGCTGCGGACCTGCGGAAACCAGGGCCTTGCCGGCTTCGTTGCCTTCGTACTTCTTGAAGTTCTTCTGGAAACGGGCAGGCAGGTCTTCAGCCTTCTTGGTCCACTCGGCGGCATCCGCATAGGTGTCGCGGGGATCAAGGATGGTGGGATCCACACCCGGAAGAGATGTGGGCACTTCGAAGTCGAAGATCGGGATCTGCTTCGTTTCAGCCTTGGCCACATCACCGTTTAAGATGGCGTCGATGATACCACGGGTATCCTTAATGGAGATGCGCTTTCCGGTGCCGTTCCAGCCGGTGTTTACTAAGTAAGCCTTGGCGCCGCTCTTCTCCATGCGCTTTACCAGCTCTTCCGCGTACTTCGTGGGATGCAGCTCCAGGAAAGCCTGGCCGAAGCATGCTGAGAAGGTCGGGGTCGGCTCTGTAATGCCGCGCTCTGTACCTGCAAGCTTTGCTGTGAAACCGCTCAGGAAATAGTACTGGGTCTGCTCCGGTG
>JAZPYY010000075.1:0-13269 GCA_045544375.1 Shuttleworthella sp. | reverse complement strand
GTCCTCGAAGAAAACAGCTCATGCAAACAAGTTTGCATCGCTGTTTTCTTCTCGTCCGCGCATGGCTCATTGTTTCGCGAAAAAAAGCGGGCACGATTGCCCGCTTTGTCCCAAATATTATCCTGCCTTACGGCAGCTCCAGTATCATCTTCTGTGCCAGCAGATGTTCCTTTAACATCTCATATTCCATATTCTGCGGATCGGTTCCGCTCTTCGCTCCCACAGCCGCCGCGATGCCCGCCGCCTGGCCGGTCACCATGCAGCACACCGTGTTCCGTGTGGACATGTTGGCCTCAAACTGGGGCGAAATCATCCGACCGGATACCAGCAGGTTGTCCACGTCTTCGGGCTGGATCGCTTCAAAGGGAATGCCGTAATAGCCCTTTCCCTTGATGTGATACTTCTCCCGGCTTAAGGGGGCCAGATCCTGATAGCCGTACAGGCCGATGGTGTGATCACACAGCAGTCCGCCTTCCACGTCTTTTAATGTCAGTTCCTTTCTGCAGCGGATGACGTTGGATGACCGCACTCCCATGGCGGAGGACGACCAGTCCACATAGGCGTTTTCGAAGCCCGGCATATAGGTCTTCAGCAGATTCGCCGTCTCGATCATTTTGATGCGCAGCTGCAGTTCCGATACGCTGGCCGTCTCCACGTCCATCACGTCCGCCTTTTTAATGTTGATGACGTTCATGTAGGTGGCGCGGTTGGGCTGCAGTGACACCAGCAAAAGGGAGCGAATCCCCGCCTCCACGATGGGGGCCAGTTTGGGATTGTTCATGAAATACATGGTGTAGCGCAGCAGGCCGTTGACGGGATGGCCTTCGTCGTCGCAGATGCTGTCGGCCAGATGCAGACAGGGCTCTTCCTTGTTGTAGGCATAGATCTTTTCGAAATCGATGCCGTTCATACCAAAGATCAGTCCGATCTGATCCACCCCGAAGGATTCCCAGGTGGATAGCACCGGTGCACCGGCCAGCCGGGCCAGGTCACCGTCTCCCGTGGCATCCACAAACTGTTTTGCATAAAGGACTTCCCGTCCGGACTTGGATTCGATGATCACGCCGCAGATCCGGCTGCCTTCCATGATGACATCCGAAAGGGTGGTCTGCAGATAAACGTGGACTCCGGCCTCCAGCAGCATCTTTGCCATGACGGATTTGAAAATCTCATGATCTGATACGGCCAGATACGGACGACGGTACAGATTGCCCACCCGGGTGGGAATAAAGCCCGGACATCCTCCGGCTTCCTCCATCCGGTCAATGAGTTCCTTTGCCAGGCCGTCCACCACCCGGACGCTGTTGTTTTCTTCGTCCGCGAAGGCGTAGAAGCTGTTGGCCACCATACCGCCCTGGGTGAAGTTTCCGCCGGGCAGCGGCTGTTTTTCAATGAGAACAACCTTTGCCCCTTCCCGGGCGGCAGCAATGGCCGCAATGCAGCCGGCCGTACCGCCGCCGGCCACGATCACATCCGCGGTATCGCGGACGGGAATCTGTTTTTCCGGTTCGATATAAAACGAATTCATTTTCATTATCCCTGCCAAAACCGGCTTTTCCCTTTCATCAGTTGCCGCTTAATACGTCATTGGTGTATTCGCAGTTTTTATTCACGTCCAGGGCGATCAGGCCGTCCACAAAGGCCTGCCAGTCTGCGTCGTTGGATGGATCCGCTCCGCCGGTGATGAACTTCGGCGTTTCCTGGAACAGATAGGTGCGGGTGTTGTTGGTGATCAGAGAAAGCTCCTCGGTCTGCTCGGCCGTGTACTGGTTGGTTACCGGAACCGAGATATTGCCGTACGCCGGATACATGGTCCACTGTTCGATGGAGTGACGGTTGGTGGGGGAATATCCCTTATCGATGTTCTTATGGGGCAGCAGGCCGATGACACGGGACAGGCTGATGGCAGCACTTAAGCCGTCCACCGCCCGGGCCTTGGCATCCACCAGATACCAGGTTTCGCCGTCATCGCCCTCGACTTCTTTCCAGCCGCCTTCCGTCAGATCGTACTGCAGATAGAAGGGATCCTGGATTTCCGCCTGCATTTTATCCGAGAAGCCCTGGTTGCGGATCATGCCGCCTTCAAAGGAGTACAGATAGTCCCATGCAGTCAGCAGGGTTGCCAGATCTTTTTCGGAAGCGTGATCGGTGATGATCACAGACTGGGTGCTGATATTGCCGCAGTAGAACTGGAAGGGCTCGTGTCCCTGGCAGGAAGCGTCGCCGTAAACGTCGTTGATGGGCTGGGCAGCGCCGAACAGCACCATGCCATAGGTCAGGTCATCCGGATTGCCGCCGCTGGCGTCAAGGGCATCGCCCACCTGGGAGTTTAAGCCGTACCACATACCCACCTTGCCGGCGTATACCGCAGGCGTGTTCACGTTGAAGAACTGATCGTTGGTGCGCTCGTCAAAGCTGGGATCAATCCATCCCTTGGCATACCAGTTGTTCAGGCATTCCAGCGCCGCCCGGTAACCGTCCTGGGTCGGTCCGAATACGCACACGCCGTCTTCATTTAAGCACCACTCGCCGCCGGCACCAAAGCCGCTGACAAAATCGCCCATGGGGGAAATGCCATAGTAAGGGATGCTTAAGGCATAGCCGTCTTCCACGTTCTGCTCTTTTAATGCCCGGTCAAAGATCTCGATCATCCACTCCCAGTCAGAGATGTAAATCGGATCCGTGTTTCCGGAGGGGAACACCACGTCGTCGGTCCACACGGTGTGATCCTCGTTCCAGCTGCCGGAGAATGCTTCACCGGTTTCGGGATTTGTGCCGTAACGGACGATCCAGTCCCGGCGGTACACGTGGCCGCCCCACATCAGGTCCACCTGGTCGGTGATGTCATACAGCTGAATGAACCGGCGCTCGCCGTTCACGTCGTTGGTCACGTAGTTGTAGAAGTTGTGCTGATCCACCCAGTACAGATAGTTGGGCATGTACTCCTTCACCAGATCGGTGATGTCCATGGCAATGCCTTCTTCAAACAGCTGTGTGGCAGACTGGCTGGAATTGGACATGGCCATGATGTCCGGGTATTCGCCGGTGGCCAGCAGGGTATTGGCGTTCTCCTTTTCCGATCCGGCCGGAGGCGTGATAAAGTCAATGCTGATCTTTTTCGCCGTGCCGTCGCCGTCGGAATCCCACAGCTGATCCATCCACCATTTCGCCACAGGGCCGTCTTCATACTCCTCGTAGAACACGGAATCCACACCGGTGGCTAACAGGTAGGTAAACTGTGTAGATGCAGGATCACTGTCGTCCAGCACCAGTTCCACCGGTTCGGTTTCTTCCTCAGTTTCTTCTTCCGCAGCGGCTTCCTCTTCCGATGCGGCCGCTTCTTCTTTGACTTCCGCGTCCGTTTCTTCCGTTTCCGCAGACGCGTTTTCCGTCTCCTCCGCCTGGGGTTTTGGTGTCTGGGTTCCCTGGCTGCTGCCGCAGCCGGACAGAACCGCTGTGATCACAAGCATCGCCGCCAGAAGCAGTGCCAGAAGTCTGGCATTTTTCGTACCCTTCATTCCAATCCTCACTTTCCTTCTTTCCCGTGAACAACCATATCTGCAGCCTTGTTTGCAGCAGGTTCCTGCCAGCTGCCATTTGCGCCGCGGCTGCAGGCGGCGATTTCAGTCTGTTTTAAGAATCCTTTCCCGGATGCCGTTGACGCGGCTTTTTGGTGCCGCTGAAACGGAATCCTTTTACAGATCTATAACCAGCAGTTCATGATCTGTCAGTACGGAAATGCCGATGGAAAGCGCCTCCCCCTCCGAAGAGACGGTCACCATATCCGGCCGCACCGTCCCCCGGACGGATTGCACTGCGTCGACAGATACCTGGGGAAGCTGAAGCTGCAAAGGACCCACGGGAAGGAATTCCTCCGACAGGCCGGCTTTGGTGTTGGAACCGGTGAGATTCACCAGATGCACCAGAAGGCGCCGGCCGCCGGATGCGGTTTCCTGTTCGTAGGTTTTTACGTCCACGTAGCCCGGTCCAAAAACCTGAATCTGAAGCTGATCCGAAAGGGTCCAGCGAACCGCATTCTGCAGCATTTTTGCGTGATCCGGGAATTCATCCCGTCCGTAGCAGCGGTCCAGATCAGCGGCAAAATACACCACCCGTCCGCCTTCGGGAAGGGTTCCGTAAAGGATGGCCGGCGGATTATCCTTTGAGGTGATCTGTGCCGGATCCGGGTAGGAAAACTCGCAGGGGCTTAGCGGAATGCCCGGGATCATGGAGGCCGCGCAGGCTAAGGGACCTGTGGAAAATACCTCCTGCAGCGCACCGCCAAAGGCAATGACCCGGCTTTCTGTCAGGCCGTCGAAAAGAACCTCATCATCGCTCTGCCGCATCAGGTAGGAATGGCCCTCTTTTCCGAAATAGCGGGGATTATCAAAGGGCGCCCCCAGCTGTGTGCCTGTAAAGGTCAGTCCCAGCCGGTCCAGCAGGGCCTTTCCGCCGGTGTGCTCTGCCCAGGGCTCGCCGTATTCATCCAGCTGCAGGCTTTTACCCGTCAGCACCAGATTTCCGCCCCGGTCCAGAAACCGGCCGATGGCTTTGGCATCTTCTTCGGAAATGCAGGCCAGTTCCGGAAGCACCAGGGTTTTCACCCGGCTGCCATGACGGTCGATGTCATGGGCGTTTAAGGGCAGGAAGGGCACCCGTCCCCGGGTCATGGCGTGCCGGTATCCTTCCCAGGGTGCGATGGCTGTGGCGCCCCGCAGGGTGTGGTAGTCTCCCCGTCCGTAGAAGTCGCCGTTTTCCTGGCTCCATACCACGGCGGCGTCCGCGATTTCCCGGCGGTTTTCCAGAAGATCCTGGTTTTTCTCGTGCCAGTACAGCAGTTCCTTTGAGATTTCGTATCTCCGGGCATCCCAGGTGCTGGTGCCCATGTAATGAGGTGCCGGCATCATGCCGCCGGCAATGGCTTCCATCTCCCACATTAAGGTCTCCGCCGGTACGGAAGAAGAAAGCCGGTACCAGTGGGGGAAGCTTAACCGGGGATAATGGGCTGCGATTTCCACGATCACCGCATCTTCCTTCGCCATCAGCCGGAACATGGAGCCGTTCATGGCATTCTGCTCCATATCCATGCCGTTTACCATATCCCGGGACTGGTGGTCAATGACCAGCACGTCTGCATCTTTACACAGAGCGGAAAAATCGGTGAGCTCGCTGATCCGGTCCATGGGATCGGCGTGAAGCATGCCGCTCCAGACCGTATTGCCGTCACCGGCCTTAGCCACCACCTCGGAAAACCGCTTCCAGATTTCATTCCGGCAGCCGTAGCTCCACCTGATCCATTCCCGGTAATCCGGATCCTTGTAATCCGGGGCCCCGGGAAGGTCGAGGCCCGTATCTTCCTTAAACTTTTTCCGACAGTTTTCGCAGTAGCAGATGTCGGATTTGCGTCCGCCCCGCCAGCTGTTGTCGGTAATGATTTCCGGACCGTAGGTTTCCGTAATTTCCGTCAGAAGTTTCGGAATCACGTCCGTATAATAGGAACTGTTGACGCAGGTGGCCGCCGTCTGAGTATCCGGTGCAATGCGCACTTCGCCGTTTTTATTCCGGCGGAACCATTCGGGATGGGTATCCAGATGCGTCGCCATGATATCCTGCAGATCAAACCGGGCCGCGATCACCAGTCCGTCTGCCCGGGCCGCATCGGCAAACCGGCCGAAGATATCCTGATCTTTCAGGCCCTTTGCCGGAGATACAAACCCTTCGCCGCAGGGCGTATATCGCACGGCGCCGATACAGTTTAAAATGACGCCTTCATAGGGTGCGCTTTTCCACACACGACGCCACTCTTCCAGGTGATCGTCAGTACAGATTTCTTCGGTCATATTGATCTGCATCCAGCGGCGGACATGCGCTTTCCAGTTTTTCTTCGCCATTTTTTGTCCCCTTCTCCTTGTATTTCAAGCCTTTTGGTCTGACCATTCGATTCCTGATACAACCATACTTGAAACGATCCTTTTTTTCATTTACACTAACAGTCATGGAGTTATCTTTTTCAGACATGAGGTAGAAAAATGGAATTTGATCTTTCAATGACACCGCTGGAAAAAAGGCAGAAAGAAATCATGGCTTTTCATCCGGAGTTCCCTGAAAAAATCATGACTTCCGACGAGTTCGCCGCATTTATTCGTGAGATGATTCAGGAGTATGGATCGGAAAGTGAAAATTATGAAAACTCTTCGCTCTTCCTCGATCCCAATCCCACCGGGATTGTCACATTAGGCCGCTCGCTTCAGATGAACCCCAAAGATACCAAAACGGCGCAGCTTCTGGCAGAAGCCTTTGAAGATCAGAATGAAGACCGATTTATCCTCTCCAGTCATGATATTTCCGTCGGCCGATTCTACCGATACACCCCCGGTCACTGGCATGCCAACAGCTTTTTTGTTCTGTATTATAATTTTTCGGGAAACTGCTCCATGTATTATCAGGACGAGATTGTTCCTCTTCGGCCCGGATCCGTGCTGATTTCTGCGCCCGGCAGCGTTCACGCGTGCTCAAATTTTGCGGACGACAAAGTTCTCTTTTATTTTCAGATCCGCAGCAGCACGTTCGACCAGGTCTTCTGGAACCTGATCTCTCAGGAGAACCTCATGTCCTCCTTCTTTCGAAAAGCCTTAAATGAAAAACAGACCACCTCCTATATTCATTTCGAAACAGGAGATGATCCGCAGATCCGTGATATGGTGATTTCGATGATCGAGGAGTACCGCCGTCACGAACTTTACTGTTCGCAGATGATGAACTCTCTGATGGGTGTTTTTTTCTCCCTCCTGATGCGCCGGTATGAGGGGACGGCAAAGCTGCCGCGAAGCGACAGCTTTTACTGGAAACATGAGTATTCCGCGATCTTAAATTACATTCAGACGCACTTTACGGTGGCAAAGCTTTCGGACGTCGCGAACCATTTTTCCTACAGCACCCGTCAGATCAACCGGATCGTATGTCAGAGCACAGGAATGAATTACGCCGATCTGATCATCCGCCTGCGGATGGAGCATGCAGCCGCACTGCTGAAAACCCGAACCAATTCGATCCAATCGATTTCCTCAACCTTAGGATATGCCAATACCAGCAGTTTCTACCGTATTTTTACACGCTACTATGGCTGCACTCCGGCAGAATATCAAACAAAAGTTATTCGTCCTTATTCAGAAGAAGCATCCGGAAATGATCTTCCATCGCCTGATGCGCCGCCGTACGGTCGCCGGCAAAAATGGCATCCACAATGGCGTGATGGTATTTCTGCAGTGTAGGAAACCCGCTGGCCGTCTGACTGACAATGGAATGATAGGATTCGTCCATATAGTGATAGATAATGGCTGTCAGCGCCTTGAAGTTAATCACAACCAGCGGATTGCCAGAAGCTTCCGCAATGACGGTGTGGAACCGGTGATCCAGTTCAAACAGTACACGCTCGTCTTCTGGCATGTCCATGCGGCCGACCAGCTGGCGAAGTTCGTCCTTCTGCGCCTCCGTCATGCGGTCCATGGCCAGGTCCACCGCCTGCTGCTCTAACATACAGCGAAACAGAGTAATATCCCGATAGCTGATATCCCGCCGCTGGTACATCAGATACATGATCTCCTGCACCGTGGAGGTGTAGTTTTCGGAAACGTAGTTTCCGGAGCCCTGGGTACTGTCCAGAAAGCCCATGTGATTTAAAACCCGAAGGCCCTCCCGGACCGAAGCGCGGCTGACGTCCAGCATCTGGGCCAGTTCCCGTTCGGGCGGAAGGCGGTCGCCGATATCCAGATCCCGGCTGGCGATCCGGTCCATCAGATAGTGAACCACGCGGGCTGACGCGGACTTAAGTTCTTCTTTGTTCTCAGACATTTTGTTCCCCTGTAAGTCAATGATCATTGATTGGTTCATTTTACAGGATTTGGTCCTTTACGTCAAAGTATGGAAATGTGACGAATGTGTCATGCCATCGCCGGCATATGTTTCCTGTAAAGTCAGACAACATATGTTTACACCGGCTTTTATGAAATCCCATTTACCACATTTACAGGCTTTCCTGCGTCAAACGCTGTCAGGTTCTCCACCGTACAGTCCATAATCCGCTGCCGGCTTTCCTTGGGCGCCCAGCTGATGTGGGGCGTAATCAGACAGTTCTTCGCGGTCAGCAGCGGATTGTCGTCTTTTGCCGGCTCCACGGAAAGCACGTCCAGGCCGGCGGCCGCCACCTTACCGCTGTTCAAGGCGTCTGCCAGATCCTGTTCGTCAATCAGCGGCCCGCGGCTGTTGTTGATCAGGATCACGCCATCCTTCATCTTTTCGATGGTCTCGCGCCGGATGATCCGTTCCGTCTCCGGAAACAGAGGACAGTGCAGAGCAATGACATCCGATTCCGAAAGAAGGGTATCCAGATCTGTGTATTCGGCAATCCCGGCGCCCGTGTCACTGGGATGGGCGTCATAGGCCAGCACCCGCATGCCCAAAGCCGCGGCAATTTTGCCCGTGGTCTGCCCGATCCGTCCAAAACCGATGATGCCCATGGTCTTCTGCGCCAGTTCCACCAGGGGATAATCCCAGAAGCAGAAATCCGGACTGGCTGCCCATCGGCCCTCATGTACGGCATCGGAATGATGCTGAACATGGTGACAGATCTCCAGAAGAAGGGCGATGGCAAACTGGGCCACCGAAGCCGTTCCGTAGGCCGGCACATTGGAAACGGGAATGCCCCGTTTTGCCGCCGCGGATAAATCCACAATGTTGTAACCGGTGGCCAGTACACTGATAAAACGGATTTTCGGGCAGGCATCCAGGGTCTTTGCCGAAATCGGTGTTTTGTTGGTAATCACAATATCCGCGTCGCCGATGCGGCGGATAATTTCCTCTTCGTCCATGGGCGTGCGGTCATATACCCGCAGATCCCCAAAGGCCTTCAGCGCGTCCCAGCTTAAATCTCCGGGGTTTTCGGTATAGCCGTCCAGAATGACAATCTGATGCATAAAACGGATCTCCTCTTTTCCAGACCAAATGTGTAATCGATGCTGCAAAGACGTTCTGACGTTTTGCAGCTCCTTCTAATCTTCCAGCAGCGCCCAGGCCCGGTTTAAGCAGCGCTTGGTATTGGCCAGCACGATGGCTTCGTCCTCCCCGGGACGCAGGGTCACCTCCATGGAAAGCACGTAAGGGTCTTCGGCACAGAAGAAACCTTCTTCCTTCAGCACCCGCAGATAATCCAGCAGTTCCGGCACGTCGTTGGCGCTGTTGGGATAGCCCAGCCTAGGATGCAGATCCCCATAGCCGTCGCAGCCGGGGATCACCACCGCGTTTCCGAAATGAAAATGAGTGATGTAGGGGCGCAGGGTACGGATAACAAACCGGCTGGTCTCATAGGTGGTGGGGAAATGCGACAGATCCACCAGCAGGCCGAAATTGTTATGGGAGGTGCGCATGTCCGCTGCAAAACGGGCTGCCAGGGGCGCCGGGCCGATTAAGGCCGACTTGTCCATATCAAAATCGAACACTTCCAGTTCCACCTTCATGCCCTTGGCTGCGGCGTAATCGCAAAGGTGGCGGGTGGTAACTAAAAGCTGGGCGTAGGCCTGCTCCTTCGTCTCCTCTTCCCACTTTCCGGCAAGAAAGGCGATTCCCTTGGCGCCAAAGTATTCCGCCTCGTCGATGGCTTCCATCAGCGTATCCTCTGCCTTCTGCCGTTCGGCTTCGTCCAGGGCGTTGGGATTGAGCTTCGGACCCAGCAGACGGGGCTGGGCGCCGTAGCAGACGGTAAGATGGCTCTGCTCCAGCAAAGCCTTGGCCTCGGCGTTCTGATCGCCAAACCCTTTCAGTTCAATGGCGTCAAAATAATCGTCTGCACAGATCCGGCGCAGGGAATCCATGGGATCGCTTTTGGGAAAGCTCATCCACTGGATGGTACCGACTTTAAAATACTTATGAATCGATTCGTTCATCCTTCTCACCTTTCTTTAAGAATCTTATTGAGGAATCACATAGGATCCAAATTGGTCAGTCCAATTTTAAGACGAGAAAACCGCTTTGTCAATACCTGTTTTTCCATTCCCTGTCAGGTTCTATCCTTTGTCCGGCTCCGTATTCCAATCGGATCACGGTTTAAAAAGACGTCGCTTTCAGAGGGATTTCCGTATTCATTTATTCCCCATACAGCCGGCCCATGGTTTCATAGAAGGACAGAATCTCCTCCCGCACCACGTCCGCCAGTACTTCCTTGGGAGTTTTGCAGTCTTCCGCCACCCAGGAAACCCACATGTTGATGATCCCGCCCACCAGGAATCGGTGATGTAATACAGACCCCGGACCGGCGGTGCGACGGTACTGGGAAGCATGGGACTGATAATAGATGTCAAACATATACTGACTCATGCGGTCCCGAAGGTTGGTGGGGGTTTTGCCGAACAGCAGCAGCCGGTACAGATCCCGGTTTTCCTGAGTGATCTTACACACCTTCATAATATAGATATGTCCGATGTCAGCGAAATCCACACTGGTATCCACGTCCTGGATGATGTCAAAAAACAGGGCCTTGTGGGCATCGGCGGTGATTGCATCCAGAAGGGAAGGCAGATCTTCGTAGTGCCGGTAAAACGTGGATCGGTTGATTTCGCACCGCCGGCACAGCTCGCCGACGCGGATCTGTTCGATGGGCGCACGTTTCAGCATTTTCAGGAATTCCTCTCGGATTTTCCGATCCGTGCGGGCAGCGGATGATGAAGGATCCGCTGCCTTCCGTGCCTGCATGCCCGGCCATAAGGTGGTATCGTCCATAACGCTCTCCCTTCCTGCAACAAAAATCCATAATTGGTGCATTTGCAACAAAACCCGGTTCCTGTTGCTTGTATCCTCTTTTTTCCCATTTTATGATAATTTTTAGATACATGCAACAATTGTCGCGACCAAAAAGCGACATTGTCTGCACGCAACAGACGGGTTTAAAAGCAGGTAAGAAAGGGGAATTCATGCCGAAATACTCAGATGCGACCTGGGGAGGACAGACCCGGGTACTGGAAAACAAACACATGCGCGTGGAGGTACATAACCGCAGCACCGGATGGGCCTACGTGGAATTCTACACACCGGAAGGAAAACTGATGGGCGTACTGCCCTATCTGGCGTCGGTGTTGGACAGCAACGGCGGTCCGCGAGGCAATATGGCAACTTTCCGCCGGGTGGAAAGCACCGAAGTCAAAGAAGAACACACGGAGGAAGAAGACGCTCTGGTTTTTGACGTTCATGCCCTGACCTTCTATGAGATGATGAAGGGCAGCTTCGTGGAATTCATGACGCCGAAGGAGCCGCCGGAAATGACCGGCACCATCCGTCTTGCGCTGCCGAAGCACAGCAATGCGCTGAAGATGGAATATGATTTTTACTGGAACGGAAGAAACGGCTTTGCCGCACTCCACGATCCCTGGCTCTATGCCGGCGCCAATTCCTTCGGCCTGCACAAGACCGACGGCATTCTTCCCGGCGCCGAGTGGCTGCGCACCGACGAGTGGTCTTCCAACCAGAAGTCCATGATGCCGCCGCTGTCGGATCGCACGGCCATCCATCCGTATAAGATTTCAGCCCCTCTCATGGCCGTAAGCCACGAAGGCGACACCATCTCCTTAAGCTGGGATCCCTTATGTCCCATCATCGAAAAGCGTCCCATGCAGGTGGAGTACTATCCCCAGCAGGTGTTTTCGTCGCCGGACGCCATTAACCACGCCGACCAGCATCTCATGGGCCTGATGCTTCCCAATGTGATGATGTCCCACCGGGAAAACGAACCGGTTCCGGAGCACGTAACCATCTTCCCCCACATGACGAAAATTCATTTTTCCGCTGAAATCGCTGTGGGAAAAGGCACCAGCGTCGACGCGCTGGCCGATTACGTAAAGCGCCATGGCCTGCCCGAACCGCCCCAGCCCAAAAAGCCCCTGGAAGAACAGCTGCATTACATCGCCGAACGCTACAACACCAACTTCTGGGTGGATCGGGCGGATAAAACCGGCTGGGGCAACATCACCGCCCGAGACATGATCCGGGAGGACAATTCCGAACCTTCCGTCAGCAATTTCCATGTGCCTCAGGTCTTTCTGGACCGCTACATCGAAACCTACCGGGGCACCGAACTGGCAGACGCCCTGGAAGAAAAGCTGACGAAGGCCCGGGCAGCCCATCCCGATCTGGCTAAGGAAAACATGCGCACCCACCACGGTGCACTGAAATGGGAAGGAATCGACCGGGACACCCTGATCCGTTACGGCGAAGGCATTCTGGCGCTGCAGGAAGCGGACGGATCCTTTCTGACTCACCTGGAGGACGAACGCTCTGCCACCTGGCAGCCGGTATTCATCAACCACTGGCCCATGGCGGAAAAAATCTACAAGGCCATGAGCTGGGACAACGCGGTTACCGTGGAAAACAACGTGGTTTCCGCCCTGCATCTGATGAAGGTCACAGAGTACACCGGCGAGCAGCGCTTTGCCGAAGCCGCCTTCCGGGCGCTGGACTTTGCTCTTCCCCTTCTGGTGGCGGATGGCGGCGATGCCTGGGAGACCCCCATGGAAGCCCCCAACCTGCTGGCCACCGGACACGCGGCCATGGCCTACGAGCTGGCCTACCGTCTGTGCGGAAAGGAAGAATACCGCAAAAAAGCCATTTACTGGCTGCGCGGACTGCTGGTCTTCACCCACATCTGGGAACCGAAGCGCGCCCATCTTCTGTACAACACCAAGCCCTGCTTCTGTGCCACAGACTGGGCCACCACCAGCTGGGTGGATGCCCAGGTGGAATGGGAAGTGATCGAGATCTTCTCCCAGTCCCGGGAATACGGCATCGACTGGGGCGAAGTGGATCCGGAAATTGACTGGCACCGCTATGAGGAAGGCATTGCATGCGCTACGACCTACTGGATGCTGGACTCCGGCCGCGCCGGCGAGATTCCTCTGGACATTGATCTGGAACTGGGTAACCTGGATGGCATGTTCGCCGACCAGTTTGATCCTGTCACACAGGAAAACCTGGGCTGGCAGCTGATGCCCACAGATTACGCCAACATCATTATGAATGTTCTTGAGCGCAAAGAAAGATCGTAAAAAATGGCAGGCCGGGCATGAAAAAGGACCATTCAGCGTAATGTGGTGTGCTACCCGTCAAGAGGACAGTGAAAAATTAAAAAGTTCTGTACCGCCGGTTGTTGCAACTGGCGGTATTTTTATGCTGCCGCATTGTACTCTTCATGATACTCTTCCGGAGTCATCAGTCGCAACTTCCGCTGAA
>JAZPYY010000074.1:0-22382 GCA_045544375.1 Shuttleworthella sp. | reverse complement strand
TGTAAAAGTTTAAGCTTCCATTCTCACGCATTGGCCGGTACCTCCATCCTGGTTCCGAGTACCTCGTTCATACATTTCTTCATACAGAAACTGACACAAGGACCGTAACTGCAGCCTGCACAAGGGGATGTCGGCTTCTGGGACTCCGCCAGGTAGTAGCAGTTTTCTTTTTTGAGGGTGCATCCGACTTTCCGGTTCTTCCAGAAAAAACAGCCTCTGCAGCTTCGCGGACGGTCAGCGTAGTAACGCACGCCGTCGATTATGATCGTTTCTCTTGCCATCGTTTTATCCTCCTTTGTTTTCCTATGATGGTTCTGCAGAGCCTGCAGAAATGAAAAAAGCCCGGTCACTGTCGATAAACAGTCACCGGGCTATGTAAGGAGGCTTATTCTTCTGAGAAGACAAAGACGCCCGGCAGAAGAACTTTCTGCTGAGCGTCTCAAAAAAGGATAAACGAGGATACGAATTATCAGATTCGGTCAGAATCTTTCAATCGGTCCTGTCAGACAAAACTGGTTGAAGTAGTTCGAGAAAAGGGAACATCAAGCAGCAAAACCGGAGCTCAAAAAATGAGATCAAACGGACTTCTTACGCTCTGTCATTCTCCGATTTTTCCCTCAGTTTTTAACTAAAACGGGTCTAAAAAGGGCGGTTCCCTCAGTATTAACTACTTTTTTCTCGTCAGATTTCGTCAGATTTTGTCAAAACAAATCAAAAAGATTTTGGAAAGAAAAAACCCCGGAAACGTTGAATTTCCAGGGTTTTTCGCATCTCTCTTGGTCTCGATTAACGCTTCGAGAACTGCGGAGCACGACGTGCAGCCTTGAGGCCGTACTTCTTACGCTCTTTCATACGAGGATCGCGGGTCAGGAAACCGGCGGCCTTTAGGACCGGGCGGAATTCCGGATCAACTTCCAGCAGAGCACGGGCAATGCCGTGACGGATGGCACCGGCCTGTCCGGTGTAACCGCCGCCCTTGACGTTTACAAGGACATCGAACTTATCAGCGGTATCGGTCGCTTCCAGCGGCTGACGGACAACAACCTTTAAGGTTTCCAGTCCAAGATACTCGTCGATGTCACGCTTATTGATGGTAATCTTGCCGGTGCCCGGTACAAGATACACGCGGGCTACGGAAGATTTTCTTCTGCCTGTTCCGTAATAACGATTTGCAGCCATTTATCTTTCCTCCTCTGATTAAAGGTTAAAAGGTTAATTCTTCCGGCTTCTGCGCAGCATGCGGATGCTCGGCACCGGCATACACGAACAGCTTGCGATAAATTTCGCTGCCTAACGGTCCCTTGGGAAGCATGCCCTTAACGGCGTGCTCGATGACGCGCTCCGGATGTCTTAACAGCATTTCGCGAAGGGTGGTTTCCTTCATGCCGCCGACATAGTCGGAATGGCTGTAGTAGATCTTCTGATCCAGCTTGCGGCCGGTCACCTTTACCTTCTCGGCGTTGATGATGATCACATAATCACCGGTATCGGCATGGGGGGTGTAGATGGCCTTGTTCTTGCCGTGGAGCACTTTGGCAACTTCGGAGGTCAGACGGCCAAGCGTCTTGCCTTCAGCATCGACAACGTACCACTTCCGCTCGACTTCTGCGGGGTTTGGCATATAGGTTTTCATTCGAAAATCCTCCTTCAATGTACATATATGGCACATCCCGGTACAATGTCCGAAATACCGGCCTGTGCGGCTTATATGAAAAGGCGCGGCTCCGGGGCTAATGGAGGAGCGCTCTTTCTTCCGGCTTGATGGATGGGCCTGCTGCTCATCTCGTGGGTGCGATGTTTTTCTTCGTTTTAAACGCACACAAAAAGCAGACGCCATAGCGTCAGCCCTGATATATTACATCAACGCGGGTGTCGTGTCAAGAAATTATGTATAACTTATTTCCTCAAGCGTCAGTCCGCAGGCCGGCGCCGTGGGGCCGGCATCTTCCCGATCCTGGGCCGCTAAAATCTGCGCCATCTCTTCTGCCGGCCGCTGCCCGCTTCCGATCTCCAGCAGTGTCCCGGCAATGATGCGCACCATGTTGTAAAGGAAGCCGTTTCCGCAGATGCGGATTTCGACGAGATCGTCTTCATCTCTTTGCACGTCGATGCTGTAGATGGTGCGCACCCAGGTTTTGGTCTGGGCATGCACGGAGGCAAAGCTGTGGAAATCATGCTCTCCCACCAGGGCCTGGGCGGCCGTGTGCATCTTCTTTTCATCCAGAGGATAGTGATAAAACAGGCTGTTGCGTCCTCTTGTGGGGTCGGGAAACCGGCTGTTTAAAATCCGGTAGATATAGGTCTTCTGGCGGGCGGAAAACCGCGGATGAAAATCCTCTGCCGCCTCCCAGGATCCACGGCAGGCGATGTCTGCCGGAAGATGGGCATTTAAAGCCAGGGCAAATTTCTCCGCAGGCATGCGCACATCCGTCTCAAACATGGCCACATTTCCGCGGGCGTGCACCCCGGCATCCGTGCGGCTGGCGCCGACACAATGCACCTCTTCTTTTGTAATTTCCGACAGCGCCCGGTTCACCTCGGCCTGAATGCTTGGACCGTTGTCCTGCACCTGCCAGCCGCAGTACGCCGTGCCGTCGTAGGCAAGGGAAAGCGCGATTTTTCTCATGGTTGTTTCTATGTGAGACAGATATCCCACTTTACAGCACAATTCGAAGGACAATGACCACTGCCAGAAAGGCTATGATCAGCACGTAGGCGATGCGGTCGGCGTTGGTGTAGCGCAGGGGCTTCATCCGGGTGCGGCCTTCTCCGCCGTGATAGCAGCGGGCTTCCATGGCCAGAGCCAGATCGCCGGCCCGACGGAAGGCGGATACAAACAGCGGAACCAGAAGGGGCACCATGTTTTTGGCCTTGGTGATCAGGTTGCCGTGTTCAAAGTCGGCGCCCCGGGCCATCTGGGCTTTCATGATTTTATCCGTTTCCTCGGTGAGAATCGGGATGAAACGCAGGGCGATGGACATCATCATGGCGATTTCGTGCACCGGCACTTTCGCCTTTGACAGGGGCCGCAGGGAATATTCCATGCCGTCAGTCAGCTGGTTGGGCGTGGTGGTCAAAGTCATGATGGACGAGCCCACAATGAGGTAGATCATGCGGATGGTCATCAGCACCGCGCTGCGAAGTCCCAGATCCGTGATTTTGATGAATTTCCAGGAAAACAGCACGTTGCCCGCCGGCGTCAGAAACAGGTTGAAGGCACCGGCGATAACCAGCAGCACCACAATACCCCGCAGGCCTCGCAGCATGAAGGATACGGGCACCTTGGAAAGGGCGATGCAGGCAAACAGAGCCGCCGTAACCACCACCAGTCCCACCGGATGATGCACCTGAAACACGGCCACGATATAAACCAGGGTGGCGAACAGCTTCACCCGGGGATCCAGCCGGTGCAGAATGGAATCTGCCGGATAATATTGTCCTAATGTAATGTCTCGAAACATAGGGTTCCTCAAATTGCCGGGTCAACTGCCGGCATTTTATAGTCGAATAAAGAAGTCCGCCCTAATTCCTGCTTTCACTGCGTACAGCATGTCTGTGGCAGCATCGGGCCCTCCGTCATCTGTTTATGCCGGTGACAACGCCTGCAGAATCGATGCTTTCGCCTCTTCCACCGTGGTAGCGTCTGCATCCACGGGTAAGCCGGCCTCCGCCAGTTCATGCATCAGATAGGTCACCTGGGGCGCAGCCAGTCCCATCTCTTCCAGGGTGCGGTAGTGGGAAAACACTTCCCGGGGCGTACCGTCATAGCGCACTTTTCCGCCGTCCATGACGATCATACGCTCCACGTACCGGGCCACGTCTTCCATGCTGTGGGACACGAGGATGATGGTGTTGCCCAGTCGCTGGTGCAGATCTAAAAGCAGATCCAGGATCTCGGTGCGGCCCGCCGGGTCTAAACCCGCCGTGGGTTCGTCTAAGATCAGATACCGGGGCTGCATGGCCAGAGCACCTGCGATAGCGGCCCGGCGTTTCTGTCCGCCGGAGAGATCAAAGGGCGAGTGATCAAACAGCTCGCCGGGGAACTTCACCAGCCCCAGGGCTTCCTTGGCCAGTTTATGGGCCTCTTCGTCGGATTTGCCCTGATTGCGGGGCCCGAAACAGACGTCCTCTAAGACGCTGACTTCAAACAGCTGGTGCTCGGGATACTGGAACACCATTCCCACGTTTAACCGCAGGCTGCGCAGATCGTAATCCTTGCCGTAGATATCCTCTCCGTCAAAGAGGATCTGGCCGGAGGTGGCGCGCAGCAGTCCGTTTAAGTGCTGAATCAGCGTGGATTTGCCCGAGCCGGTGTGACCGATGATCCCTAAGAACTGTCCTTCCGGAATGGTCAGGGACACGTCGTCTAAGGCTTTGATTTCGTAAGCCGTTCCGCTGCTGTATGTATATGTAATGTTTTTTAATTCAAATGCCATAAGAAATCGTCAATGCCTCCACCAGCTCCTGCCGGCTTAACACCCCTTCCGGGATATCCAGTCCTGCCTTGCGCAGTTCGTAGGCCAGTCGGGTCACCTGGGGCACGTCAAGACGGTAGCTTTCCAGCTCTTCCACGCGGGAGAAAATCTCCCGGGGCGTTCCCTGCATGACGATCTTTCCCCGATCCATGACGATGACCCGGTCCGCCTGGGTAACTTCCTCCATATAGTGGGTGATCAGAAGGATGGTCACCCCCTTGGTGCGGTTTAATTCCTGCACGGCAGCCAGCACGTCCTTGCGGCCCACGGGATCTAACATGGCAGTGGGCTCGTCTAAAACGATGCAGGCCGGCTCCATGGCCATAACGCCTGCGATGGCCACCCGCTGTTTCTGTCCGCCGGACAGACGGTTGGGGGAGTGGGTACGGTATTTCCACATGTTCACGGCTTTCAGGGCCTTTTCCACCCGCTTCCAGATCTCATCCGTGGGCACACCGATGTTTTCCGGGCCGAAGCCCACATCCTCTTCCACCACAGTGGCGATGATCTGGTTATCCGGATTCTGGAACACCATGCCGGCACTCTGGCGCAGGTCGAAGACATGCTCTTCGTCCGCCGCGTCGTAGCCGTTTACCCAAAGACTGCCGCCCGTAGGCGACAGCAGCGCGTTGATGTGTTTGGCCAGGGTGGATTTCCCGCTTCCGTTGTGACCCAGAATGGCGATGAACTGTCCCGGTTCCACGTCTAAGTCCACGCCGTCCAGGGCCATGCTCCGGGAAAGCAGCTCGCCGTTTTCGTCCCGGCGGATGTATTCATGCTGAAGTTTTAGCGCTTTAATTATGCTCATAAGTTCTATTTTTCTCTGCCCGCAGTTCGTTCACGAAGACTTCCATCCGGTCTAAGGCTTCCTTCAGGTTGTCCATGGAGTAGGCATAGGAAATACGGATAAATCCTTCGCCGCAGTCGCCAAAGGCCGTGCCGGGCACGACGGCAACCTTCTTCTCCTTTAAGAAGCGGGTGGCAAATTCATCCGACGTCATGCCGAATTCCTTGATGCACGGGAAGGTGTAAAACGCGCCGAAGGGCTCAAAGCACTCCAGACCCATGCGGTCAAAACGGCGCATCAGGTACTTGCGGCGGGCATCGTACTGGGTACGCATTTCCGCCACATCCGCGTCACAGTTGGTGATGGCTTCCACCGCCGCGTACTGGCTGGTGGTGAGTGCGCACATGATGGCGAACTGATGGATCTTCAGCATCTGCTCGATGATCACATGGGGCGCGCAGGCGTATCCCAGACGCCATCCGGTCATGGCAAAGGCCTTGGAAAAACCGTTGATTAAAACGGTGCGCTCCTTCATACCCGGCAGGGAAGCGATGGAAACGTGGTCGCCCTTATAGGTCAGTTCGGAGTAGATTTCGTCGCTTAACACGAACAGATCGTACTTTTCCACCACCTCGGCGATGGCTTCCAGATCCTTCTTTTCCATGATGGCGCCGGTTGGATTGTTGGGGAAGGGCAGCACTAAGAGTTTGCTCTTCTCCGTGATGGCGTCCTCCAGTTCCTGAGCCGTTAAACGGAACTCGTTTTCCGCTTTCAGTTCGATGGGCACAGGTTTGCCGTTGGCCAAAATGGCACAGGGCAGATAGGAAACATAGCTGGGCTGGGGAATCAGCACCTCGTCCCCGGGATCCAACATGGCGCGCATGGCGATGTCGATGGCCTCGCTGCCGCCCACGGTGATGATCATCTCGGTTTTCGGATCATAAGCCACGTTGCAGCGGCGGATCAGGTAATCCCGGATGCCTTCTTTTAAGGGCATCAGACCGGCGTTGGAGGTGTAGAAGGTGCGGCCCTGCTCTAAAGAGTAGATAGCCTCGTCCCGGATGCGCCAGGGCGTATCAAAATCCGGTTCGCCCACACCTAAGGAAATGGCGTCCTTCATCTCGCTGACGATATCAAAAAACTTCCGAATGCCAGAGGGGGCAATGGACGTAATGGTTTTATTTAACGGATCTCTCACGGGCTCACCTGCATTCTTTCATCAACCGGCTTTTCCGCAATGACGGTGCCGTGATCCTTGTACTTTTTCAGGATGAAGTTGGTCTTCGTGGAAAGCACGGTATCTAACACCGACAGGCGGTCGGAAACGAACTCCGCCACTTCCCGAAGGGTTTTTCCCTCGATGATGACCATGAAGTCAAAACCGCCGGAAATCAGGTACACGGACTTGACCTCCGGATAGTGGTAGATACGCTCAGCCACCTTGTCAAAACCCATGCCGCGCTGAGGCGTAACCCGGACTTCGATCAGCGCGGTCACCTTGTCGATGCCGGCCTTTTCCCAGTCGATCAGCGTGTGATATGCGCAGATGATGTGACGCTGCTCCAGTTCTTCCAGTTTCTGCAGAACCGTGGCCTCATCCGCGTCACATACGGCAGCCAGTTCCAGCAGATCCCAGCGGCTGTTGTGTTCGATATAGTTTAAAATCTTCTCTTCCATGCGGCGCACCTCCTCTTTCCCTTACAGATGCGGTTGGTATGACGGGCGGGCAGCAATCGCAGATCGACGTTCTGCCCCTGATGCAATAATTGGTGTATATCCGATTTATTATAAACGAGAACAGCCGCAGATTCAATCTGCGGCTGTAAGTATTATCGGATTGATCGTGAAAACGTATGCCACGATGGTGTATTCTCATTCTTCATTCTTGTGTTCTCGCACAACGTTATTTTCTCACCGTGACACTCCAAATGTCATCGCTCTGCTTCACAAAATATGTTGGATACATCTCGTCTTTATCCACATCCAACATTATCCCGTAAATTCGATCCGTTAGCCCGTAAGGATCGTCAGATAAATTCATATGAATCTCAGGTTTTGATCCTCGGATAAAAAATAGAAACACCCCTTCTTCTCCTTCTGTCCGTATATCTAAATGATAGACGGGATTCCTTAGTAAGTAATGAAAAACCCATCCTCTCTCTCTTCCGTTCAGGGTACGCATCTGCTCTCCTGTATTCTCTAATCCCGTGCAAGATAACGATACCGTCCGTTGCACATATTGTGGGAATGGAAGTATTAATACGATAATCACCAATGTTATAATGCAGAAAAGGTTAGTTACAGAGCGTTTCATCTACTGTGTCCCTTCACCAATACATTCGTATTTTATGTTGTCACGGCATTGCCTTCTCTTAGAAATTCTCAAGATGAGTTACTATCACTGAACCATTCTTTTCGTACCTTGCTTTTCCTGTCGTATCATAATTAATTGTGGAATACACGTATCCGAGACAAGCTTGATACTTTCTCCACTCATAGTCATAACAGTGCGTGGCCTGCGTGGTTCTTGTTGATCGTTCTTCGTTCACAGGGACATAAGAATTGCTAGCTGCACTATAATACAGTCCACTCATATACGAGAATCGCGTCACATATTCTGTACACGACCCACTAATCCACATATTATCATAGGTACTATACACCTGTGTATAAAATCTTGTCCAGTTTGTTCCAGCATTAAAATACAAAGATGCGGTCTGGGACGTATTAATTGCCGACGGTGTCAATCCACAAATGGATGCAATTGTACCTAGGTTCCACGGAGCGCTTATATAATCCAAATAAGAAGCAACCGCTGCATTTAACGTGTTCTGAATAATCGAGTATGAAGTTGTATTATACAAATTAACAGTTGATGTTTTTCCATACAGTGGGTCATCTGCAGCAGTTAGCCGTACATACCGCAATGTTTGTGGTGTGTCCCAAAAAACATATGTAAATGGCTGGTATTCTGTTCTGTTAATCTGAGCATCTCCCTGAGGTTTCTGAGCCGTCTCTCCTGTCAAAGATAGAATATATGAATTCTCACGCGTCATCCCCATCACTGAAAAATCAGTTCTTAACTCATTTTGAACAATGTCATAATTGTCTGCAGTCACATGGTATGATGGTATTCCTGCTTCATTCAAGATATATACTGTCTCTTCTTGAACTGCATCCATTCGACGTCTAAATTCAGTCTGATCGATCGCCCCATCCATCAGCGCTTGCTGTAGTATCTCACGATTCTCTTCATACCCGACCATTATTGTCTCGCATGGATCATCACCAACTTCGCTCATTGCTGTGTCAGTTTCCGCATGTACAATAAGTCCACTAATAAAACAAAATGTAAGTAATACGACAGTTCCAGTTTTTATCAATTTCTTTTTCTGGTTGGCACGAGATTTCTTAAGGATTTCCGGAATTGGCATCTCCCCCCATAGCATTAAACTACCCGAGTAACCAGCAAACTTTTCACTCATCGTAAGCAGTAATGCTATTAATGTTTCCTTCATGTTTTCCTCGCTTTCTGTATACATAACCGCAGATCAAATCAATTTCAGAAGCGAATACTGTCCATTGGATAATCCCCCCCTTTGTTAAAAACATTTGATCAACAACTACCAACAGTCCGAGCACGATCAGACTTATGCATTTGATCACTATGCGTTGTCCGCAATACATTTCAATATGGTTATCAGATTCTACAGGTGCCACTAACAGTACGACAATAAAGCCAAGCGTATAAATAGCGCTTACCTGCTGTTCGGATAAAACGCAATTCAACGCCAACCAACAAATACCAGCAAAAACAGCCATCGAAACGAGAAAGCACCCCCAATATGAATGTACATGGTACCCTCCCCAAAAGTGTTTTGTAATAGATAACACCACTATGATCACCAGACATTCTTTACCCAAATGAAAAAGCGTGAGGACTAATGAAATCATAAGTAGTTTTTCCGTTTCAGTAAGCAACACGAGCAGCGCGTACAATATCTCTTCTCTGAGTTCCTCACTTATTTGCTGATTATCCGTCAGCCAAACAATTATCTTATTTGCTATTGTTTTGTTCAACATCTCCATGTTTTATATCTATCATAGTAAGAGTTGTTTCTCAATACTCTCAAATAAATCCATGCCCAAACAACCATTTTTCGTGTCTGAACAGCATGACAATGTCTACTGGCAGTCGCAATTAAGCATGATGTGTATTGTTTCTACCTCACACAGTTTCATTTTTATATATAAAGCGTTGCGTCCATTTCATCTAAGCGCTATAATGTATTTATAATCAGATAAATAGCTCTTGGAAAAGCTTGATTCTTATACGAGGTATTCCCATGTATGAGTTATTGTTGGTTGAAGATGATCTTTCTCAACAAGCTGCTGTTCTAAATCTTCTAAGTTCATATCAAAAAGCCACAATTCATGTCTCGTCGGCCTCGAATTACAAAAATGCTCTTTATCTCATAGATAATTATCATTTTGATCTTTTTCTATTAGACGTCAAACTTTCAGAAACTTGGTACAATAAAGAAAACGGTATTGCTCTAGGCCAACACATACGCAGTCTCAAGGCACACAAGTATACCCCCATTGTCTTCATCACATCTGTCCCGGAAATGGTTGGTCAGGCACTGGCTGATACCAACTGTTTTCATTACATTTTAAAACCATATACGGAGAGTGAAATCATTACCACACTGAATCGTATTTTAGATTCTCCTCTTGTAAAGCCTCCTTCATTTTCATTTAAATCCTTTTGGGGCGGCATCGTTGAGATCCCTGAATCAACTGTTTTATGGATCAGCCGGGCTCACAACCGCCGTTTAATAATACAGTCTACCTCCACACAATACGAAACTGTTCAGTTTACGCTTTCTGAGTTGGAAGATCGTTTATCAGCTCACTTCATGCGCATTCACAAAAGCTATCTTATTAACATGGATTATATATCGGATTATGACCGGACTAGGAGAAGAATCATTATAGCAGAGAAAGAACTACCACTTGGTCGTCATTATAAAGATAACTTTGATATTTATTGGGAGACTCGATGATGCTATCTGACTTCTTGTTTGACTATGTATTTACTAGTCTTGAGATTTTTTTCTTTTATATGATCGGTTGTAGAGTATACCATACAAAACTATTCAGAGCCTGTCCTATTCTTCTTGCATTAGTTGATTCCTTTTTCTGCTCAATCTTTGAAGCGTTATTTCCAGACACTATTCTTTCAATTCTTCTTGGATCAATTGTAACTGTAGCTTTTTTCTGCTTCTGCTTTCAAAAACCCGTATATCAAATAATACTATTATACGTTCTGGAGTATCTTTGCCTTTTTACAATCGAGTTTGTTCCTTTAATTGTTTTTACAGTACTAATACCAGTTGAAACAGATTATATCCCCATCATTGGAATGGGGGTAATGTTTCTTGTCACCCTGTTAATATGCCGTTTTCTGCCCTTGAACAAAATAAGCAAACTGATAGATTCTACTAATCGCGTACTTGAATGGCTTATTATTGATTCGTTGCTCGTTGGATTATCAGTTGCAGCTTTTATGCATGCTAATCAAAACTACTCTCTGGAATTTCTTTTCATCATTCCACTAATCCTCGCGATTCTAGTAATATCAAACGTAGAACTAATTTTAACCCAGAAAACAACCCAGCGGCAAAAACAGAAACTTGATAGTTACGAGAAATACATCCCTATCATTGAACAACTTATTGATGCTATAAGGCAACGGCAGCACGACTATAACAATCAATTACAGTCACTCCGCAGTCTTGCTTACGCGTGTACAGATTACGAATCCCTTAGATCTGCTTTGCTCCTGAATTCTGAGGGATACATTAACAATCTGAACCCCTTTGAAGCTCTTCTAAAAATAAATATGCACTTATTATCAGGCCTGATAATCAACGCATGTCAAAGAATTATGGATGGAGGAATGCAATATAATCTAGATTTGAAAGACTATACTTTTGACAGCGCGTGCGCAGAGTACGATTTGGCCGATCAGATCAGCATTCTAATAGATAATGCCATCGAGGCATCTCATTCAGGAGACACTATTTATATTTCCCTGAAACAACTCAATGATAAAGTCCAATTTACCATTAGCAATCCTGGTCCGAAATTATCCGGTGAATTGATGGAACTCCTATTCAAAAAGGGGCGTACTACAAAACCATCACCGGTGGGGCACGGACTAGGCTTATACAAACTAAATTGCTTTGTCAATGATCATTCTGGACGCCTCCTTGTATCTAATGAACAGCGAAAACAAGTATGCTACATTACATTTACGTTAGAATTGTGAAATGCGTTTTTTAACTCGACTAAAACTCTTCAATCAGTTTTATCCACCATTTATTTCTGATTACTACACCCGATACAACTCGTCAGCTGCAGGCGGTTCGATCTCCGTCTCTTTCTCCGAAGAAACCCAGATCCGGGCCGGGTCTGCCGTGGTGCATCCAATAAGGGCCGCCGGAATGCCGGCCTGCCCGAGAGCCTCCACCAGTTTCTCCCCCTGTTCCGTGGCGATCAGCATGCATCCGCTGGAGATCAGGCCGTAGGGGTCCAGGCCCAGGGCTTCACAGATCAGCTTCGCTTCCGGACGAAGGAGGATCTTTTCCTGTTCCACCCGCACGCCAACGTGGGAGGCTTCCGCCATCTCCCACACTGCACCGCGGATGCCGCCTTCTGTCACGTCATGCATGGCCGCGACACCGTGGGCCACAGCAATCCGGGATTCCGGCAGTACGGAAAGCTGCTGATCGAAGGCAGCCGCTGTTTCCAGGATGCTTTCCGGGGCAGGTGTAGTTCCTTCCAGGCGCTTCAGAAGCAGTTCTTTCTTTTCCTTTGCCAGGATGGAGGCGCCTTCCAACCCAATGCTTTTTGTCATCACCAGGTCCATGCCGGGCTTTGCGCCGCCGGTGGTGACCACGCAGCCTTTTTTCACCCGGCCCATGCCGGTCACGGTGACCACCGGCTGGTTGACCACCGCGGTCACCTCGGTATGACCGCCGATGACGGCGATATTTTCCGTCTGGCAGGCTGCATTCACCTGCTGCATAATCTTGCGAAGCACCGCTTCTTCCGTGTCCAAAGGCAGAAGCACGGTCAGAAGCACACCCACCGGCTCCGCGCCGGCGGAAGCCAGATCGTTTAAGGTCACCAGGATTCCCAGACGGCCGATATCCGTCGCGGTTCCTGTGATGGGATCCGTGGAAAGCACCAGCACCTCGCCTTCGGGAAGCGCCAGGGCCGCGCAGTCTTCGCCGATCCCGGGGCCTAAAATCACCTCCGGGCGGTGGTTTTCGATCTGCCCGATCACCGCCTTCTGAAGGATGCTCTCCGGGATTTTTCCTGCTTTTAGTTTCATATTGATAAATCCTTGGTTTCGAACTATTCCGTGGCCGTTGACGATGCCGAACTGTCCGTGGCTGTGCTGCCGGCAGAACTGCTATCCGTGGTGCTGCCAGCTGAACTGCTGTCCGTGGTTCCTCCGGTGGAAGCATCGGTTCCGGTGCTCTGGGAAGCGGCCTGTTCCGCCGCCTGCTGAGCAGCCTGGGCTTCCGCAGCCGCCTGGGCTTCCCGCTGCTGCTGGCGATAGGCTTCCGCAGACGCCGTATACTGAGCCGCCGTGTTGCGGATGGTGGCATCGCTGCCGGAGGCAATGGCTTCCGCAATGGCGTTTCGGCCCTCCGAACTCATGCCGGCGGTTCCGATGGTGATGATGGCGTCGGTTCTCTGATAGCGGCTGTTGTTGTAGACGAAGCGGTCCACTTCCACGCCGTTTTCTTTTACGATCTTCCAGAGGCGGGCCACATAACCGGTATGGGCGCTCTGGGTTCGCTGCACGCTGCCCGCATCATAGGCGTCGGAGGTGACGTACTTCACTTCATAGTCGTCCTGGGAAACCACCTCGCTCTGGAAACTGACGGAACGGTTTGCCGGACGGGTTTCCTTGCCGTACACGTTGAAGGAAACGCTGCCGCTGCCGGCCCAGCCTTCAATATAAACGGGATAATCCGTGTTGTTGCGGAACTGGAAATCCTTGTAATCGCCTGCAATGGCCGCGTCTTCCGAGGGTTTGACATAGTCCACCATCATGGAGTGGCTGGAACGGGTAACCACTTCCAGCTCGGCCCGGATCACGGCGTTGTACAAAGTTGTGGACACCTGGCAAACACCGCCGCCGATCACATCCACCACCTGGCCGTTTTCATAGCCGCCGGCGTTGGTGTAACCATGGGCTTCATCCATGGGAGACATGGTCTGGTAGGCCGAGAACACCTCACCCGGGAACAGAATCGTTCCGTTGACCAGGGTTGTGGCCGCGCGGATGTTCTGATTTCGTCCGTTGGCTCCGGCAGAGAAATTCGTGGTATAGGTGCCCAGAAGATCCTGCACTGCTGCTAAGGATTCCCGGTCGCCGTTGGGATACGTCACCTGCACCACCAGCGGGATATAGGCGTCTGTGCCGTCCCACTCAGAATTAATATAGTCGGCGACAGCCGTCATGGATTTTCCCACGTCCACCGCCAGACCGGGATCTCCGCCCAGCACCTGAAACGCTCCGTCCTGACGCACCAGTTCATATTCCACCGGTGCCCGGTTCAGTTCCTGGGCATGGGCTTCCAGAAAGGCCAGGATGTTGCTGTTGGTGGAGGTCAGGGAGATCTGAAAATCCTTTTCCACCCCCTTGGAACGATCCTGCAGGATGGTAAAACGCTCCAGCAGCTGGCCGTCCTGTCCGTAGCGCAGCGCCTGATTCACCACGTCCGCATTGCGAGCGGCTAATCCCACATCCCAGGCCATAGCTGTGATCTGGCGGTCTTCTGCACCTAAGGTAAAAGTCACACCACTGAATCCGTCCACGTACTGCTGAACCACCGCGTCCGCCTCGGATGCGGTCTGTCCCGCTACGGAGATGCCTTCAATGGAAACATGCTCGGGGATGGTGCCTTCCCGGCTGGCTAAGCGCTCCGCCTCGGCGTCGTCCCAGCGGGTGTGTCCGTCGCTGGCGGCAACTTTTTCCATCAGCGCCTGAGTGCGGGCATTGGGATCCGCTGCCGGCATGCCGGCTTCGGCGCCTTCCGGGTTTTGGGGATTCTCCGAACCTTCCGGGAATTCTGTTCCCTCCGGATTGGTCGTTCCTTCCGGGTTTTCCGTAGCTTCCGGATTTTCGGTCTCCGCCGGCGCGGCATTTTCACCGCTTCCCTCCGGGGTTTCGGGCGCTGCCGTCGGCGTCTGGGGCACAGAAGGCACTTCCTGACTACCCGTTTCACCGGCGGTGTTTTCGGCCGGGGTCTCGAAAGATGCGGTCTGCCCTTCCTGACCTACGTCGTTGGCCGGGGTTTCCGGGGCCGCAGTCGGAGCCGAAGGGTTTAAGGTGGGCGCTGAAATCAGGCCCAGGGCACCGGTCTGTGCAAAGGGCGTCTGCCCAATGGGACCCTGCGCAAACGTAGCCTGCACCGGTAAAAGGGCGCAGAGCAGCATCAGGCTCACCATACGGATTATATTTTTAATTCTGTTATTCCGTTTCATGAAAGATTGTCCATTCTCTTTACAGCCGCGTTTTCTTATGCCCCGATCACGTGAAACACGTGACGCAGCAGGATTTCCGCACCGGCGCACCACAGGAACACCGTTCCCGCGGCGTACAGTTTTGTTTTCAGTTCAAAGCCGTAATGGTAGCCCGTGTAGATCCCGCCGATGGTGACAAGAAACGACGAGATAATAATCGTAAAGAACATCCGCCAGATGGAAAGTTCCATCAGGCCGCAGGCAAAGCCGGCAAAAATCGTATAGAAACTGGCCACAGCGATGATGTGCACGTACTGGCGCACCGTAATCTCCCGGCAGCGTTCCTGAATCATTTCCCGGCGGATGGCTTTCACCAGAAGCCGCAGTCCCAGCAGGGCGAAGATCACCACGGCGATCACCCGTCCCATTAACTGCGGGCTTTTAAACAGCATCCGGTTGTTGGCCAGGTAGTAGCTGATGCCAAACCCCAGGAAGAAAAACACCTGCTGTAAAAGTACCACCAGACCGGTGACGGTTGCAAGGGTGCGGGGCCTGATTTTTGCCAGCATAGCGCCTTCAATCTCCATCGCAGCAAAAATGTCCAGGCTGATGCCGGCCACGATTAATATCACTTCAAACCAGTTCATGTGGGTCTCCTGTATCCTTCATTAAAAACCTTTTCGCTGTTCTTGCCATCAACAGCGAAAGGCGGAAGTCATTTCTCATTCATCCGGACAGCCGTCTTACGGCTGCACAGTGTACTACTTTATCCTGCCGAAGCACTTTTGCGCAAGATACAACCTGCCCTTTGTGTCGCAGAAAGCGGATGATGCCTGTTTTTCTGTATCTGCCTCTCCCCGGCAGGTACAGGATGCTTATTCATCCGCCGTCATGTCCTCTATGGTCATGTCCTCTGCACGGGTGGCGCCAGCATCTGGAAGATTTCCACCGGAGAATGAGTCATCACGTAGAACAGCGCCTCGGTCAGCTCCGCGGGCTCATATCGCATGCCGCCCCGGCCCCAGGTCATGACAATGTAGTTGATCTGATGGGCGTAATAGTCGGCGGCAGTCTCGGGGGTCAGCCATTCGTAATCCGCCAGCCCTCGCAGTTTCTGGGGACTGACGTGTTCCAGGATCAGCTCCTTAATGCAGGCCACCAGAGTTTCCGCAAAACTGTTCTGTCCTTCCAGCTGCACGGCTTTTAAGTAAAACGCCCGATCCTCCTGCATCTTTTCCAGGGCTGACATGACTGCATCCCGCAGCCGTCCCTCCGCAATCAGCGGCTTCATGGGGTCGATCAGTTCCCGCCGCATGATCCACTCCAGAAGCTCGTACTTATCCTGGAAATGGTTGTAGAAGGTGGGACGTATCACCTCGGCGCGATCCGTGATTTCCCGGATCGTTATCTTTTCAATGGCTTTGACTGCGGCCAGCTCCTTAAAACTTTCGGCAAGCACGTAGTCAATCGCGTTCTTTCCCTGTAAATTCATAACTGGTATTCCCGGGCGCTGAAAAGCTGCCCTTCTTTTCCTTTTATTTCTTCGGGTTCCTTATTTTGTCTTTTCGGTTACCTGATATTTTCTCTTCGGGTTCTTTCTATTATTCTTTACGCGTCAGGTTCGTCAAAAACCACCGTGACGAAAAAGCCCTTGGGGGTTTCCCGCACGTCTGTTACCGTGCCTTCCCGGGATACCAGCCTTTCGTTGGCCATGTAATTGGCGGACATGGCGTAGGCCCGGCCTAATGTATAATAGTAGGAGTTGGGCAGACGGCCCTCCGTAATGGGCAGCACATCTCCCACTTCCAGCAGGCCGGTGCGTTCCATTTTAAATTCCATTTCCCGTTTCATACGTTTCCCTGTGTTTTTTGCTGTGTCAGCGGTGTGATAAATGATCCCGCCCTTTACCTGAATCTGCGAAATGCGCCCACAATCGGTCCCATTTACTGGATGCCGCCCTGGGTGTACAGGCGATGCATCAGCTGCATTTTTTCCTCGGAAGGGTCGCTGTTTTCGAAGGTTACGCTGCCTTCGGCATCCGGACGGTTGGCCAGGCCGGAGGCTTCAACCCGGCGTTTTAACTCCCGGGCCGTGCCGGCTCCGCCGTCGAAGATGTCGGTGTTTTCTCCCAGCACCTGCTGGATCTGAGCCCGCACGAAGGGATAGTGGGTGCAGCCTAAAACGGCAGCGTCCACGGCCCCGTCGGCGTAATCCCACAGAAGATCCCGCAGAAAGCCCAGCAGCCGTTCCCGGTCGGTGCAGCCTTCTTCCACAAATTCCATCAGGCCCGGACAGGCCAGGGGAAAGATCTGCGCCTGGTCTTCATATTCGGCAAAGAGTTTGCGAAACTTGTCCAGACGGATGGTCATGGGGGTGGCCATCACCAGCACCCGTCCGCCGGGATGGGCCAGCACCGCCGGCTTTAACGCCGGTTCAATGCCCACTAAGGGAAACTGGGGATACATTTCCCGCAGTTTCCGCACAGCGGCGCTGGTGGCCGTATTGCAGGCGATGGCCGCTGCCTTGCATCCCTGCTCCATCAGGTTTTCGATGTGTCCGATGGTCAGGGTGCGCACTTCTTCCGGCGTTTTGGTGCCATAGGGCGCATGGAGAGAATCCCCGAAATACAGGAAATGCTCGTTGGGCATGCAGGCCGTCATCTCCCGCAGCACGCTGATTCCTCCCATGCCGGAATCAAACACCGCGATGGGCGCGTCATTATACTGTTTATGATCATACATGTGATTTCCTCGATCCTGCTATGCTAGGGCATGCGGCTGTCGTGGCAGGTAAAGTAAATGATCTGCCGGTTCTTTGCCGCCCGGCTCAGCAGTTCCATGGCCTCTTTGATCTTGTCTTCATCCAGATTGGAGAAGGGGTCGTCTAAGATCACCGGCGGCGTCTGGTTGGGATAAAGCACGTCCACCAGAGCGAAGCGGGAACAAAGGGCCAGAAGATCCCGGGTTCCGGCGCTCATATAGGCCGCGTCCCTGGTCTGTCCCCGCAGGGCAAGGACCGGCTGCAGATCGATATCCAGGGTGAAGGCCTCGGCTGCCGGGCGAAGGTCGCCGGCGGCATCGATTTTCCCCGGATGCTGTGCAGCGGTGCCTTCTTCACCTTCCGCACCTGCTGCAGGCTCCCGCCAGATCCAGGACAGATAATGGCGCATCCGGTCTCCCAGAGGGCCGAGATAACGGGCCAGGAACTGTTCCTTGGCGGTGTTCAGATACTGTCTTGTGGTGCGGATCCGGGAGACGGCGGCGTCCATGACCGCTTTTTCTTCTTCCAGAAGATCGATCTGACGGGCCGCGTCTTCACAGGCTTCCAGCTCGTCCTGCAGATCGTTCTGATGGTCTGTGGCCGTGTGAATCTGAGCCTGCAGGGTCCGCTGCCGCTCGTCTAAAGAGCGCTGCTCCTCCTGCAGATCGGCAATGGCGATTTCAGGAACCGCGTACAGGGCGTCCTGTTTTGCCTCTTCCACGGCCTGCCGGCCGGTTTTTTCCTGTTCCCGGCACACCGCCAGCCGGTCCATGCGGCGGTGAATGTCCTGCAGTTTTTCGCTGCGGCTTTCCCCCGCGGCCGGGCAGGCCGAAAGGAAGGCATCCACCAATGCGGCGCGATTTTGAATGCTCTGCTGTTTCTGGGCCAGCAGGGATCTGCGCTGCACGTAATCCCGGTAGGTCTGGGCGTCTTCGTCCAGGCCTTCGATCAGCTGCTGTTCCGCGCCGTCGGCCGCGTACAGATCCACGCGATAGCCGGCAGCGTAGGGCTCCAGCTGGGTATACAGGGCCATGCGGGCGTCGGCCAGCCGTTCGGCAGCACCGTTGTAGGCCAGCACCGATGCTTCCTCTTCCTCCACCAGCTGCAGATACGCATCTCTGCGGCGGCGGATCAGGGCCAGCCACTGGGCGGGACCGTCCACATCCTCATCCGGATAGGGGGCAAAGAAGTGTTCGCAGATTTCCTGATTGGCTTCCTTGGCCACCAGCAGGTCGTCGTAGACTTCCTGTTCCCGCCGGAGACTGTCTTCCAGCAGGCCGCGATGGGCCCGAAAGTTCCTGCGCCGGCGGCCGAAAACCACGCCGGAGATGATGGCCACCAGAAGAGCCGAGCCGGCCATGGCCGCGGCGGGAATGACCCAGTTTCCCATGGCGGGATCAAATCCGTGCTGCCATCCCAAAACAGCCGCACCGGCCGCTAAGGCCGCCACCAGCACCATGCAAAGTACCATTCCGGGCAGATCCCGGCGCTGGCGGTGTTTTTCCAGCAGGGCATCCAGTTCTTCGGACAGAGCATCCTCGCGATTTGCCACTTCATCAGCCCGGCCGTCAATCCGGGTGATTTCCTGCAGGATCCGGCCCACCTCGTCCAGCTCCTCTTCCGTGGGCAGCGCATCTTTGAAATAGCTCCGCAGGGCGGAAAGCTGCTGCCGTTTCTCTTCCGGAAGGCGGGCGTGCTCGGTTTCCAGCCGCAGATTCTTCAGATGATCCGCATCGTCTCTCCAGTGGGCAATCTGACCCACAGAGGGCACGTCTTCATCCGTGGCAAAAACCTCCCGAAGAGTTGCCACGTATTCAGGCCGGGGCAGACGGGAGGCTTCTTCGTCGTACTCCCGCTGTTCCATCTCCAGGGTGCGCTCTTCCGAGGCTGCCGCGGCATACTGTTCCTGGGTGGGAACGCCTGCGGCAAAAAAGGTCTCCAGTTCCAGGCGCTCTTTGGCGGTTTCCCCTAAGCGCTCCTCTTTCTCCGAAAGGGCAGCGAAAAAGGCCTGACGGCGGCTTTGCACGTCGATCTGGTCGGCCAGGATCTGCTTCTTTTCATCCAGTTCCGTCTGCTGAGCATGGGCATCCGAAAGCTGGGCGCGCACGGTTTCCAGGGATTCCAGCAGACTGTCCTGCTTGGAAATCTGAAGCCGCAGATCGCCCATTTTGTTTTTCAGGGCAACCAGTTTGCCGGGGTGAATGCGGGAATTTCTGGTGTACACCTTTTCCGCTTCGTCTAAGCGCAGCATGGCGCTTTCAAACCGGCTGACGTCCTCCCGTTCGCTGGCGCCTTCCTTTCCCATGCGGGCGTGGAAGCTGTCGGTCATCTGGGTGCGCAGTGATCCCTCGGGCACAAAAATGCTCTTTTCAAAGGAATCCCGGTCCACGGAGAACAGGGCTTCTCCCACCGGATCGCGGAAAGCGTCGGAGGGACGCATGGTATCCAGATCGATCAGGGCAAAGGTATCTTCCTTATCTGATTTACCGAAGGTGCGCTCGATGCGGTACCGATGGCCGTCGGCCTCAAAAGACAGGCTTCCCCCGTAGGTTCCGCCGTTCCAGGGGCGGTAATGTTCCCGCTCGGTCAGATCCTTTCGGCGGGGCGAATATTCCAACCCGTAAAACATGGCTTTTAGGAAAACGGACAGGGTGGTTTTTCCCGTACCGTTTTCCTGGCAGAAGGCGTTTAATCCTTCCGAAAAATTCATGCGGACGTCCGAGAGAAGACCGAAGCCCGCGATTTCACAGGACAGCAGTCTCATGGCAGTTCCCACTCCTCTCCCGACAATGCCGCAATGCCTAAGGCAATGACGGCGGCCCGTTCTTCTTCAGGCAGATCCGCATCTTCCAAAAGCCGCACAAATTCGCCCTTTAAGGACGGATCCTGGGCGTACCGGGCATAATCCACCGCCACCCGGGTGGTGTCCTTTACGGCAAAATAGAAAAACCGTCCCTCAAAGCGCTCCTGAAACCGGGCCGGCTCCAGGGGCTCTTCCATGGAAGTGCGGCCGGTGAGCACCAGACGCACCAGATCCCGGGGCGAGCGGTGGGAAAGCAGCTCCTCCGCCCGGGCCAGAAGCCGGGGCATATCCTCCTCCGGCGAAACCTCCAGGGTCTCTTCGTACAGACTGCGCCCGGCGAAGGGCACAAAGGTATCTGTCACCTTTCCGTCCGAAACCTCCAGCAGCACAAATCCCTTTTCACCGCACTCGTCAAATCCCCGGCCTTCCAGACAGCCCGCGTAACACCAGACACCCCGTTCATCCAAGCGCTCCCGGCGGTAACTGTGCACGTGGCCCAGGGCCAGATAGTCGATGCCCGCATTCCGAAGGGGCGGCAGAAGCACCGGGCAGGTGTCGTCCTTGCCTGCGTAGTCCCCCTCCTGACCGTGCAGGGTGACGATGTTGCACCTGGAAGGATCTAAAAGCAGACGGGCCGCGTAGGTATCCTTATTCTCTTTTGTGATTTCGATGCCGCTGATCACCGCTTCGCCGTAGTCGTAGGAGGTCCACTCGGTCTCGGAAAACCGCTTTAAGTTGGAGGGGATTTCCGATGCCTCCCCTTCCCACAGCTCGGTGTCGTCATGATTGCCCCGCAGGTAGACAAAATCCATCTGCGGATAGGCGGCCATGGTCTGCAGCACCCGGCGGCGGGCCGTACGGCGCACCCGGCGAGTGTCAAACAGGTCGCCGGCGATCAGGATGACGGAAACGTCGTGCTCCGCTCCCCAGGACACCATGCGTTCCCAGGTGTAGAGCAGCTCCTCCCGGCGCTGTTTCGCCTGATCCGACGTCAGGCGGCTTTCCATTTTTGCGTCCAGATGCAGATCTGCGCAGTGAATGATCTTCATTTAATACTCCGCTTTGTAACCCAGTCCGCGGATCGTCGCGATCCGGAAGTCGCCCCAGTCCTCAAAACGGGCGCGCAGGCGGCTGATGTGGGTTTTCACCGTGCTGTCTTCGCTTTCCGTATCCATGCCCCAGACATCTTCTAAGAGCTGTTCCTTGGTGAAAATCTGACCCGGGTAGGAAAGCAGTTTAAAGAGCAGGTCAAACTCTTTTTTGGCCAGCTGAACCTCTTCTTTTTCACCGGAGGGCAGCGTGCGGGAAACCGTGTAGTTGTCCTGGTCGATGACGGTTTTTCCGATGGTGATCTGGCGGTCGCTGTTGATCTTCGCCCGACGCAAGAGGGAATCGATGCGCCAGATCAGCTCTTCGTAGTTCACCGGCTTGGTCATGTAGTCGTCGGTGCCGCTGGAAAAGCCTTCCTTTTTGTCTTCAAAGGCCGTCTTTGCGGTAAGAAGGATCACCGGGACATCTGCGCCGTAATCCCGCAGGGTACGCACCATTTCATATCCGTCCATCCGGGGCATCATCACATCCGCCACGATCAGATCGATGTGCTCATGGTAAAACACATCCAGGGCCTGCTCGCCGTCTTCTGCGGTGACCACGTTATAGTTTCCCCGCAGCCGGGCAGCCGTGAGGAGCCGTGTGCTTTTATCGTCTTCCACAACAAGTATTGTCGCCATCGGTGTTTGTCCTTCCTACTACAATGTATTTATGGTTGAGATACCCATCAGCCAGATGGGTTCTTCACCGTCTTGTTGCTTAAGCTGCTAGAATGATGGAGTCTCGGTATGGCGGCTCCCTTCCTTGGACTTAGCGACCGTAACATAGACTGCCAGCCAGCTCCTCATTCGCAGCATTCGTTTTATGCAGGTTGAATTGCCCTTGCGGTACATTCGTGTCACACCCCAGTAGATAGAACAGGCAATGAGTAAAGCTGACATTTACCGTGTCATATCAT
>JAZPYY010000073.1:0-11484 GCA_045544375.1 Shuttleworthella sp. | reverse complement strand
ACGAAGCGAGGACCTTATGTGAAACTCGGCAGCTGAGCAGAAAAACCCGTTTCTGCCGCCGGCGTGTTCATCTGAAAAATCTATACCTTATTCCTCAAAGGTCTGATTGCTGACGCTCCGCTCCCTTTTCTTTTCCCTGGGCAGCGCTTTCTCTTCCCATACCACAGCGTTACTTTTCAGCATCTCCAGGATCTGCCCCTGCACCCGCTCGGGCAGTCCCCGCTTTTCTTCCTGGGTAAGGGTCTTGGGATCGATGGGTTCACCGATGCGCATAACCACCGTAGACCGGCGGATCCAGGGCAGGTGATCCTCAAACACCGCCGAGCTGTTGGTGATGGCGATGGGGATGATGCGCGCCCCGGATTTTGTGGCGATCTTAAAGCTTCCCCCCTTAAAGGGCAGCATCTCCGCTTCCCGGGCCCGGGTTCCCTCGGGGAAAATCAGGATGGAAATACCGCTGCGGGCGTATTCCGCCGCCTGCTGCACCATCTGCACACCGGCGCGGATGTCGCTGCGGTTTAAAAACAGGCAGTACAGCCGGCGCATCCACACCCGCAGAAGGGGCACTTTTTCAAGGGCATCCTTGGCGATGAAGCCCGTCAGTCCCGGGCAGATGGGATAGGTGTAGACGATATCAAAAATGCTGCGGTGGTTGACGATGTAAACCACACCCTCGTCTTCCTTAGGCAGATTCTCCTCCCCGATCTTGATCAGCCGGGTGCCGGCGATAAAAATCACCACCCGAAAAGCCCACTGCACAATGTGCAGCCCGCTTCTGTCCCGAAGGGTGGGATTAAACTTGCCGATCAGCCATTCAATCCCGAAGATCGGGATGCTGCAGATCAGAAACAAAACGACAAAAATGGCCGCAAATACAAGACGTATCATTTGTCAGACTCCTTTGCCGGCGTCCCCGTCTTCGCGCCCTTGGCCCCGCCTAAGTTCTGCATGTTCAGGATGTTGGTATCAAAGGTAAAGGTCAGAGCATCCTGGGTACGGCGACGGCGAAGCGCTAAGGTAATCAGGCTGTCCAGCAGCTGGGGATAGGAAATGCCCAGAGGCTCCCACAGATAGAAGGCCAGGGATCCGGGGATGGTGTTGATCTCGTTAAAGTAGAGGCTTCCATCCTCTTCGTCGATCATAAAGTCGATGCGCGCCACACCGCTGCATCCTAAGGCCTGGAAAGCCCGCACAGCCAGTTCCCGCACATATTCCCGGGCTTCGGGGGACAGGTCCGCCGGAATCTTTCTGCTGACGCCGGCCATACCTTCCGACTTGCCGCTCTTGCCCTGGTTGACGTACTTATCCTTGTAATCTAAGATTTCGCCGGTGTGCATGGGCTCTTCGCATTCCGATGCGATGGCCTCGTTTTCGTCACCCAGAACGGAGCAGTTGATCTCCCGCAGCTTTAAGATGCCGCGCTCCACCAGCACACAGCCGGCATAGCGGAAGGCATCATCCAAGCGGGTGTACAGCTCGTCCCGGTCATGAGCTAAGCCGATGCCCACGCTGGAACCTAAGTTCACCGGCTTTACGATCACCGGATAGCCAATCTGCTCTTCCACCGTATCCATCACCCGCTCGATATCGGCGTAATCCTTGGTGAAGAAGCGCAGGCAGTCCAACACGGGCACGCCGTTATCCTTTAACACGGCCTTCTGGATGTACTTGTCCATGCCCACGGCGGAGGCCGTCACGTCGCAGCCCGCAAAGGGCACGCCCACGGTCTTTAAATAGCCCTGCAGCGCGCCGTCTTCCACGTTGGTTCCGTGCACCACCGGCAGCACCACGTCAATCTCCACCATCTCGCTGTGGAACAGTCGGCGGGGATAGGGCATGAAGTAATAGCGGGAATCTTCATTGATTAAGATCACCCGGCGGGACTCGGAAATCAGCTTGTCGATGTCCTTGTAGGCGTCGATATCGCCGATGCGGTCGCCGATGTACATCTCGTTCTTCTTGGAAATGTAAACCGGCATCACGTCGTAGGTTTCCTTGTCAATGCTCATGTATGCCTGGATACCGGAAATCACGGAAACCTCGTGTTCCACGCTCTTGCCGCCAAACAGGACTGCAACTCTTGTTTTCATTATTCATAACCTCCCTTTTTCATCGATCGGGATCCTAACAGCCGCCCAAAGATTCCGGGCGTCTGTCCTGTACCGGTCAAACCTGCGGTTATCCAAAAACATCAATAGTTATCCGGCAGATCGTTTTCCAGCAGGATGTACTTGTGCCCGTGATCCTTGATGGCGTAGACATACTGCATGGCTTCTTCGATGCGGCCAAACACGGCGATGCGGTTCTCCGGGAATCCGGCGTCCACAGCGCCCTTATAAATCGGCTCGGTGTGCTTCGGTCCCACTAAAACGATGTGATCGCAGCAGGATGCGGCGTAGGTGCCGAACTTGTAATTGTACTCGTCTTCCTGCTCGCCCAGTTCCACCATGCCCGGAGTCACCAGGATGCGCACCCCGTCAAACAGGGCCAGGGTTTCCACCGCGGCCCGAGAGCCGATGGGGTTGGAATTATAGGCGTCGTCGATGATGGTGGCCGCCGTTCCCGGCTTGATCTGCATGCGGTGTTCCACCGGCTCCAAGCGCCGCACCGGCACCTTTAAGCCCGCCAGGGAAACCCCCAGCTTATGGGCCACCGCGATGGCGCCCAAAACGTTGATCACGTTGTGGCGGCCGATCAGGTGCATGGAAAACCGCTCAGTCTCCCCCGTAGGCGCAGTCACGGTGAAATCCGTTCCCCGGGAGGACACGGAAATATCCGTGGCGTAATAATCTTCATAGGCCGCCCGCACCGGAGTCTTTCCGGCGTCTGCCGCCGGCTGCTTGGACAGTTCCGGCCACAGGGAGGCGGGGTTATCCGCGGAGGCTGTCTGCTGCCGAATGGAAGGTGCCACAGCAGGCGCGGTGTCTGCCCACACCTGGGTCTGATAGCGGATGGCACCCGGATATTTTCCGATGTGTCCCCGGATATATTCATTGTCGCCGTTGACAAACAGCATGCCGCCCTCCGGCAGCGCGTCCGCCAGCTCAAACTTCGTGGACAGCACCTGCTCGATACCGCCGAAGGTCTCTAAATGCTGGGGACCGATGGAGGTGATGATGCCATGATCCGGATGCACCAGGTCGCAGATTTCCTTGATCTCTCCCACGTAACGGGCGCCCATTTCGCACAGGAACACCTCGTGGGTGGGACGTAAGGAAGACCGCACCGTCCGGGTGATGCCCAGGGGCGTATTAAAGTTGCCCGGGGTGATCAGCAGGTTAAAATGATCCTGCAGCAGGGTCTGCAGATAGTACTTGACGCTGGTTTTGCCGTAGCTGCCCGTGATACCGATGATCACCAGATCCGGGTTCTCGGCCAGCAGGCGCTTGCAGTCGTTTAAATAATAGCGGTTGACGGCCTGCTCCATGGGGTGATTAATGATGTTCACCAGAAGGATCAGCACCGGCAGCAACATGCAGACCAGGTTCGCTGCCGCAAGACCGCCGGCGGCGCCCAGCAGAAGGATGCCCAGAAGAACGCCCAGAACGCACAGCACCAGCGCCGTTGCAGCCTGACGCTTCACCCGGTTGGTAAAGACCAGCTTTTTCTTGGTGAGATACCCCTTTAAAAAGCGGAAATAATACACCACAAAGGCCAGCACCGCTGCCAGCAGCACCAGCAGGATCAGACCCGCCACAAGACGCGCGCCCAAAAGGCCGCCAGTCAGAAGGAAGGAAAGCAGCTTTCCGTCTTTTTGGGCCGCAATGCCTGCGGAAAGAAGACCCTTGCCCAGCACGGCCGCTGCCAGCACCGACAGCACCGCCGGAACCACGATGACCGCTTCCCGCTTCCAGTTGCCCCGAAGCCAGGTGATCTGCTCTCCGTTCATGTAGGTATTCAGCTGGAACATGTGCAGGTTGTAGCGAAGCACGTACCAGATGGACGCCGCGGAAAGGACGGCGCACAGGCAAAACAGGATGATCATGCTTCACCTCCCTGGGATTCAGTTTCCTGAGGCATCAGAAACGCCCGCAGAATGCCGGCAAACACCGCCGGCTGCTCTAAGAAGGCGTAGTGGCCGGCCTCCGGGATAACGGCTAAGCCGGCGTTTTGCATCATGGCTTCCATCTTCTGGCCGTCGGACAGAGGCGTGGCGTCGTCGTTTTCACCCCAGATCAGCAGGGTTTCCACAGACACCTTATCAAACAGTCCGGAAAGATCTTCGTTCACCGCCATCACCAGTGTGCGCCGCATCAGGGGCGTGGCGTTGCGGTAGTCCTCCGAACCCTGACGGCTGCGCCAGTCGTCGATGAGATCCGGGAAGAATTCATACACCCAGGGCTTGCTTAAAAAGTCCCGCATGCGCTTGTAGCGGCGGGTTTTCGCCTCCTGCTTTTTGGTGCGCACGGGAAGCACTCCCGCGCTGTCCATAAGCACCAGACGCACCAGCTCAAAGGGAAGCGTGGGGCGGGAAGCCAGCATGATGGACACCCGGCCGCCGTAGGAGTGTCCCAGAAGAATCACCCGGGTTAAACCCAGCTCCGTTGCGAACCGCTCCACGAAATTGGCATACGCCGTCACGTCCCAAGGCTCTTCCGGTTCCTCGCTGGCACCGAAGCCCGGAAAATCCAGCTGGATCACCCGGTACGCCGGCAGCAGGATATTGGCCACACTGTCGTAAAGTTCGCAGCGCGTACCCCATCCCTGCAGGATCAGAACCGTGATATCCCCGGCCCCCTGGTCTTTATAATGGACATACTGTCCGTCAATGGTCATTTCCATAAAATTCAGTCTCCGAAAACATATCCGGCCTTAACTAACGAAGTATACCACAAAGGCACATGTTTCACAAACGGAAACGAACAGCGGCAGGCACATTCCACCATGTTTTTCGAGGATGATACCTGTACGCCGGCAGGCAGCTGGTTCACAATTGAAAACTATACCATCCGTATGAGAAGGCTCTCCACCGCCTCTTCCTTCCCCACCGCCCGGCGGATCTCTTCCACCCTGGCCCACAGATTCATGGGATCCGACCGGCGCAGCAGCCGCCGGGCGCGCCGGATATAATCCGCCGCAAATTTCTTCTGTCCCAGTAACGTGCAGGCCACGGCCAGATTCGCGCAGAACACCGCTGTCTGCTGCCGGTTCACCGCCGACAGCATCTGCTCCCGATCACTTTTCAGGAAGGCCTCTGTGCTGTACATTTCAGACAGGGCTTCCTCCGCCCGGTTCATCAGGTTCACCCCATCCAAGGGATTTCCATGCCGGATCAGAGAAGACCAGATGCGCACCGAAACTACCGGCTCCTCCAGATACAGATAAGACGCCGCCAGCAGGTTCCAGGCCGCCAGCTGTTCCCAGCAGAAGGCCGCAGCGTCCGCGGAATAGCGCTCCGTCCACAGCTCCGTTTCCTCCGGGGAAAGCTCGGGAAAGCTGTCTCCGCCGGCGTAAAAACAGCCGTCATCCTTCTGTTCAAAGGACTGCAGAATCGCCGCCGCCCGGCCCAGGGCATGAAAATGCCAGTGCTGCAAAAGCATGGGATCCGGATTGCGAAGGCGCTCCAGCTGCATGGCCTCCAGCAGAAGCACCGCCGTGGAAGCAAACCGATACTCATCGGTGCTGCCCTCCGGCCGGGCCTCCATCCACCGCTGGTGGGCAACCAGAAGTTCCTCCGCCTGGGAAAGCCGCTCCGCCAGCAGTTCCTGGCGGATCTGGTCTTTTAAAGTTTCCAGCATCAAAAAAGCCGGGTCCGCAGAAAACACGGTTTTCTGCGGGCCCAGCCCAATGCGTTCCATCAGCTTAGACAGGATGCGGTCTCCGGCATTCCGGCTTCCGCTTTCGATTCGTGAGAGCGTAGCCGGATCACATATTCCCTCCGCCAGCTGTTCCTGTGTCAGTCCCAGCCGAAGGCGGGTTTCCCTGATCAGGTCTCCTGCATCCCGTCTGTTCATATGTCAGCTCAAGGTTCTGTCAATCTGTGGTTCCGATGGTCTGTCCGTTTGCCGGTTTTTACACCGCTCCGGCCGTTCCATCTGTCCCTCTTATTCGGGTTCGATCATGCCGTAGGTGTTGCCCCGGCGCTTGTATACCACGTTCACTTCATCCGTATCGGCATTGCGGAATACGAAGAAATCATGTCCTAAAAGTTCCATCTGGATGCAGGCATCCTCCGGATACATGGGCTTTAACCCAATGCGCTTCGTGCGGACAATCTGAATCTCGCTGTCATCCGGAACATCTGCTTCCATAAAGTTGTCATTGAACATGCCGGCGGCCTGATGCCGGTCAATCAGTTTCTGACGATACTTCTTTACCTGCCGCTCGATGATTTCTTCCACCACATCGATGGAAACGTACATATCGTTGCTGGTCTGCTCCGCACGGATGACATTGCCCTTCACGAAGATGGTTGCTTCAACCTTCTGGCGTTCTTTTTCCACGCTCAAGGTCACGTTGACCGGCGTGTCTTCCACAAAAAACCGGTCCAGCCGGGAGAAGGTCTTCTCCACTGCCTCCTTTAAGGCTTCCGTCAGCTGCATGTTTCTTCCGGTGATCGCAATCTTCATGAAATGCCTCCTTTCGAGTTCCACGGCCCGGCCGAACAGCTTTATTTCGCCGGGCCACGCTATGGAGGGAAAGAAAACTCCCTCTTAAAATAACTATATCGAAATCCGTTCCACGACGCAAGGGAATTCTGATCTGTTTTTCGACTTTTTCTTGACATTCATTAAGTTAACAGACACAATATTTTTGAGTCCGTTTCATCGGACAGAGTGCCGTTTCGACGCAGATCATTCTGATGCAGACTACACATACGGACTGCCCGCGGACAGCACCCAAATATCACCGTCAAAAAGAAAAACCGGATCACAATCAACGTAAAAGGGAGGGTTCCATGGCCGGCAAACCGGATAACAAAAAGAAGCTTCTGTGCATGATTTCCATTCTGAAAAACGAAACCGACAGCGATCATCCCATGAGCATGCAAAAACTGCTGGATCGGCTGGGCGAAGAAGGCTACGCCGCCGAACGCAAGAGCATCTATACGGACATAACCCTGTTCAACGAATTCAGCACCCAGTTTGACAAGTCCCACGCGGATGAAATCGTCTACGTCAAGCCCAAGGGCTACTACTACTCCGGCGGCCTGTTTGAGATGGCCGACCTGCGTATGTTAGCCGAGGCCGTGGCGTCCTCCCGATCCATCACCGAAAAGCACTCCAAAGAGCTGATGGAAAAACTGGCCGGCTTAACCTCCCGCCATCAGTCCCGGCAGGTATTTCGGCAGATCTTAGTCACCGACCGGGTGAAAACCGAAAACCGCACGGTTCCCTACACCATCGACGTAATCAACCAGTGCGTGGAAGCCGACCGGCAGATCCGCTTCCTGTACAACGACTGGGTTTTAAATGAAGAAAATCATCCCGTGCAGATGCCCAGGCACGGCGGCGAACCCTATGTGGCCAGCCCCTACGCACTGCTGTGGGACGATGAAAAATACTATCTGGTGGCCCGGACGGAAAACCGGGGCATTCTTCACTTCCGGGTGGATAAGATGACCGATGCCCGGATGCTTCCCAGCAATCGCACCGGCATCAAAGAATGGAACAACACGGACCCTTCTGTCTACACCCGCAGCACCTTCGGCATGTTTGATGGCGACCGCAAAGGCGTGCAGCTGGTCTTCGCCTCCCATCTGCTGGGTGTCATGGTGGACCGCTTCGGCACGGATATCCACGTGCGCCGGGTTTCCGGCAGCGAGGATCTGCTGGAGATCAAAGTGGATGTCTGTGTCAGCCCCCAGTTTTTCGGCTGGATCACAGGCATCGGACCGGATGTGCGCATCGCGGCGCCGGCGTCGGTGGTGGCCCAGTATAAAGCGCATTTAGATGGCATTCGAAACAATTATTCTGAAGAGACCGAATAAAACTATCTCGCCGCCACCGCGCGGGTCGCTACGATATCCACTCCTGTATGGCAGACATCCGGCAAGATCACATCGCCGATGGCCACCGGAGCCTTGGCCACCACGTCCTTTAAGGCCGCGCTGACATTCTTCACCTGATCCTTGGGCACGTCCGCCGCCGTCTTGCAGGAAACCATGGGAAATACGCCGCCGTCCACATGCACGGTGGAGGTGACGATGCGGGTAGGGGCCGTCACTTCCTTGCGGGCGTAGGCTTCACCCCGGGGGCAGGTATTTCCGGTCACCGACGTGACCTCGCCGTTTTCCAGTTCCACATGGATCGGGCAGCCCAGCGGGCAGCGGATACAGATCAGATCCCGTTCTTCTTTCATTTCAATCCTCGATTCTAATCCCGGCACCATCGCCAGCGCCGGTTTCATCCTTCGCAAAGCGAATGGGAATGTCCATTCCGATACGTTTTCGCTTGATCCGGTTTAATCCTCTGCAATACCGATGGTGATGCTCTCCAGATCCGCCTGGGCCAGCAGTTCAGCCTTTTTCAGCACGATCTGCTCCATCTCACCGGGGGCCATCACCGGGCGCTTCTTTCTGCGGATTTCCTGATCGTTGTAACTGAGCACGATGGACGCCTTGCGGAAGGGCTTCGCCACGCGGAAACGCACAGTGATCTCGTCATCCATGGTTTCGGGATGCACGCAGGCCGGCACAGTGTAGCGCACGCCGTTCACAGCGTGGATCGGAATGGCAGCCCCATTGCCCGCGGCCTTTCCCGCCAGATATTTCGCCGCATGCCGGCCGGCGGAGGCCGCTTCTTCCGAAACGTAGTCCACCAGATCATGCACGTGCAGCACGTTTCCGCAGGCAAAAATGCCTTCCACGTTGGTCTGCAGAGAATCGTCCACCAAAGGACCGCTGGTCACCCGGGACAGATCCACGCCGGCGCTCTTGGACAGCTCGTTTTCAGGGATCAGTCCGCAGGACAGCAGCAACGTGTCGCACTCATAGGTATGCTCCGTGCCCGGAATGGGCTTGCGATTTGCGTCCACTTCGCTGATGGTCACCGCCTCCACGCGCTTGTGTCCGTGAATCTTCGTCACCGTATGGGACAGCAGAAGCGGGATTCCAAAATCGTCCAGGCACTGCACGATGTTACGTTTCAGGCCGCCGGAATAGGGCTCCAGCTCAGCCACCACTTCCACCTTGGCGCCTTCTAAAGTCATGCGGCGGGCCATGATCAGGCCGATATCGCCGCTGCCTAAAATCACCACATGCTTACCGGGCATGTAGCCTTCCATGTTCACCAGACGCTGGGCCGTACCAGCGGAAAAGATACCCGCCGGCCGCTCGCCGGGGATATTTAACGCCCCGCGGGATCGCTCCCGGCAGCCCATGGCCAGGATCACGGCGCCGGCTTCCACGGTAAACAGGCCGTCTTTGGTGTTCACCGCCGTCACCTTCCGATCCTCCGAAATGGACAGCACCATGGTATCCAGTTTGCAGGGAATCTCCCGCTCTTTCACCTGTTCCACGTAGCGGGCGGCGTATTCCGGGCCGGTCAGCTCCTCGCCGAAGGTGTGCAGACCGAATCCGTTGTGGATGCACTGATTTAAGATGCCGCCCAGTTCCTTATCCCGCTCCAGGATCAGGATGTCCTTCACCCCCGCGTCGTAGGCGGATGCTGCCGCAGCCAGTCCGGCCGGGCCTCCGCCGATCACTACCAGATCACACTTCATCATTCTATTTCCTCCAGGTGCCTGCTGCACCGGTCATCATCTTCCATAAGCTCCAAACAGGCCGTGCTGTTTTAAAAACATAGTGCTCAGGCTTCGTTCAGATGCTTGTTTTCGCCCACAATCAGCCGGGATTCGCCGCCGCTCTTGGTCACGTCGCGGGGATCCATGCCCAGCTCCCGCTCTAAGATCTCCATGACTCTCGGGGAGCAGAAACCTGCCTGGCACCGGCCCATGCCGGCACGGGTGCGGCGCTTGACGCCGTCTAAGGAATGGGCGCCCGGAACCCGGTGAATGGCCTCGATGATCTCTCCCTCGGAGATGGTCTCGCAGCGGCAGATGATGCGTCCGAAGGCCGGATGCTCTTCAATAAGTTTCGCGTGCTCTTCCGGGGTCATGGCCAGAGGCTGGGGCATACCCTTCCGGGTGGGGATGAAGTCTTCCCTGGCCGCCAGTTCCATGCGCTCCGCGATCATACGGGCTAAGGTATCGCCGATGGCCGGCGCGCTGGACAGGCCAGGAGATTCAATGCCGGCGGCCTCAAAGCACAGAGGGCTGCCCGGTACTTCGCCGATGACAAAATCGCCCCCCGCCTCGTGGGCGCGCAGACCGGCAAAGGATGTGATGGTCTGGTTGAAGGGGATATCTTTCACCGAATGAGCCGCCGTGGCCCGCAGAGATGCCAAGCCTTCCGCCGTGGTTTCGGTGCCGTCCTTGTTTTCGGTGTCGGTTGCCGTGGGGCCCACCAGAAGGTTGCCGTGCACGGTGGGGGTCACTAAGACGCCCTTTCCCATGGCTCCCGGCAGCTGGAAGATGGTGTGGGACACATGCTTTCCGGCGGTCTTGTCCAGCAGCTGATACTCGCCCCGGCGGGCCGTGATGGAAAGCTTCTTTTCGCACACCTGATTGTGCAGACCGTCGGCGTAAACACCGGCAGCAATCACTACGGCGCGCACAGCGAAGGTATCCTTCCCTGCGGAGATCAGATATCCGCCTTCCGCCTGGGGACGGATTTCTGTCACCGGACGGTCAAAGAAGAATTCCACACCGTTGGCCGCCGCGTTTTCAGCGTAGGCAAAGGTCATATGGAAGGGACAGACAATGCCGCCCGTGGGTGCGTACAGGGCGCAGGTCACGTCATCGGCGATGTTGGGCTCCATTTTCAGAAGCTCGTCCCGCTCTAAAATCTGAAGGCCGGGCACACCGTTGGCTTCGCCCTGGGCCAGCAGCTCGTCCAACTTACTGCGATCCTGATCCTTGGTGCACACCACCAGAGAACCGTTACGCGTAAACGGAATCTCCAGATCCGCTGCGATGCGGTCCATCATGGCATTTCCCAGCACGTTAAAATAGGCTTTGTGACTGCCCGGATGAGCATCAAAGCCTGCGTGAATAATGGCTGAATTGGCCTTTGTCGTGCCGCAGCAGACATCCTCTTCCCGCTCGATGACGCAGACCGAAGCCTGGTAGCGGGACAGTTCCCGCGCGATGGCGCAGCCGATCACGCCGGCGCCGATCACCGCGATGTCAAAGCAGCGGTTTTCTCCCCCTGTTTGCAGTTCCTGTGGGACCATAACGTCCTTCCCTCCTGTGTACAAATAGTCTAGCTTTTTCAACTTTGAACCAGCGCCGTCGAAATACGCCGCCGGCGTGTTGATCTGAAAAATCTATACAATAATCACTGCAAGTCTGACCTTAGCACTGTAAATAAAAAAAATCAAGGCATCGCGGTGAAGCGATGCCTTGTCAATTGCGTCCGAAGTATTCTGTTTTACCAGGTTACGGCAATGTCCAGCTGAGTGGGATTGCTGTAGATGAATGTAC
>JAZPYY010000072.1:0-22113 GCA_045544375.1 Shuttleworthella sp. | reverse complement strand
TGGTACCGTCAACGATGTTTAAGATGGCGTCCGGGCGCTCGTTTACCAGGTAATTCCGGGCCACCACTTCTTCAAGCGTGTAGGGAGAAAGGGAAGTCGGAGGCCAAGCGGTCTTAGGAAGACAAACCAAATGATCAACTCCTTGGCTCACAGAACGACATGGCTACGATCCGACTTCTCGATGTTGGTACCGTCAACGATGTTTAAGATGGCGTCCGGGCGCTCGTTTACCAGGTAATTCCGGGCCACCACTTCTTCAAGCGTGTAGGGAGAAAGGGAGTAAATACCCGGAAGGTCCTGGATGATGACGTCATCGTGACCTTTCAGCTTACCTTCCTTCTTTTCAACGGTAACGCCGGGCCAGTTGCCCACGTACTGTCTGGAACCGGTCAGCGCGTTGAACAGGGTGGTTTTACCGCTGTTCGGGTTACCGGCAAGAGCAATTTTGATTTCCATTGCAGATTCCTTCTTTCCTTTGTTTGCTCAGGTTTTCCTGCCCGGTTTCGTTAGATAGGACTAACACCCAGGCAAAAGAAAATGCTACTCTACCTCGATCATCTGCGCATCTTCTTTACGAACGGAAAGCTCATATCCGCGCAGGTTTAATTCCATCGGGTCTCCGAGCGGAGCAACCTTCCGCACGACAATCTCCACGCCCTTCGTGATGCCCATGTCCATGATGCGCCGTTTCACCGGTCCTTCACCATGAAGACGTTTGACAACGCAGGTCTGTCCTACCTTGACATCTTTCAGTGTCTTCATCCTATTTCCTCCCTACCTAGATCAGTATTCTGCAGGCCATCGACGAATCCAGTGCTACCCGGCTGCTGCGGATTTCCACGATCAGGTTTCCGTCGATTTTTGAAACCACCTGAAGTTCCGTGTCAATGACGAATCCCAGCTCGGCAAGCCGCTGCCGCACGTCGTCTTTTCCAGTGATTTTTCGGATGGTAACAGTTTCTCCGGCATTCGCCATGGTTAATGGTAACATGATCGTTTCTCCAATCAGCAGTATGTTCGTTATGCCTAACGCATATGTTAGAATAGCCTAACAGATGAATTCTGTCAATAGTCTGAAAGCAAAAAACTGCAGAAATACAGCGCCTGCGCGGGAGTTTTCTCGTCAAAATGCGTAATAAAATCCCGCGCAGGCCCTGCAAAATCCCCGTTTGGGAATGTATAAAGACTGCGCGGGATAAATATTAGGCGATTCCTTCAGCGGCGACTTCCGCGCCGTACAGGCAGCGGATGCCTTTTTCTTCAAAGAAGGCCATCCACTCGTCGGAGGGCCGGATGTCGGTGACAATCAGATCGATGTCCCATACACTGCAGATTCTTGCGAAGGCCACCTGGTCGAACTTGGTGTGATCGGCAGCTAAGATCTTGCGGGAGGCTGCGGCCAGCATGGTCTGTTTCACCTGGGAGAACATCTCGTTGGCGTCGGTTACGCCCTTTCTCATATCCAGTCCCTTGCAGGAAAGGATGACGGTGTCGGCGTTCATGCTGCCGATGGCGGAAATCGCCCGGGGTCCGACTAAGGCCATGTAGTCCTGCATCAGAATGCCGCCGGTGGAAATGATTTCCCAGTTGGTCACCTGAGGCATCTCCACCAGCACCTCGATGGAGTTGGTGATGACGGTCAGATTCCGCTTGTTCTGCAGGGCATTTAAGATCGCCACTGCGGTGGAACTGGGATCCACGATAATGTGCTCTCCGTCTTCGATCAGTGTCTCGATGATTCCGCCGATGATGCGCTTGCCCCAGAGGTTCTTTTTCTTGCGCACATGATACGGCGTATCCTTGGCGGTCTCCTCTTCCTCGTTTAAGACAGCGCCGCCATATTGGGTGATGGCGATTCCGTCCTTCTCGAGCACCTTCAGATCCCGGCGGATCGTCTCCTCCGAAACCTGGTAATAAGCGGCCAGTTCACTCACAACGACCCGTCGTTCCGCATTCAGTTTTTCAATTATCTGTCTTCTGCGTTCGATGGGAAGCATTTCTCCCTCCGTGCTTTGTAAAACCTACCGGGTGGTTTTTTCCTGAAAATCGGGTTTCTGCGCCCGCTTTCCCGCTGGAAATCACCCCTGCAAAACCAAATAAAATTTTAAAGGATCGTCTTCCATAATCTGCGGTCCGGGCCGGCGATGACGGAGGAATCCAGATACATTCCCCGCTCCGCCGCCTGGGCTTTGGCCGCTTCGATGGCCGCCTCGCAGGCTGCCACTTCACCGGTGAGCATCACATAGGATTTGCCGCACATGCCCTTGGCTACGCGGATCTCGATCAGGTTTACCACCGCCGTTTTTGCCGCGATATCCGCAGCCACGAAAATGGAGGACGCGTCATAGGTCTCAATGATGCCTAGGGCCCGGGCGTCTTCCACGGTGACCGTTCCGTAGATGGCCGGAAACAGGGATTCATCCGGATTACCCAGCACGAAGGAGCCGATGAGCTCGTCGCTGCGGGTGGATTTGCCCCGTTCCACGGCGGAACGGACTGCCGAGAGTTCGCCGGCGATGATGGCGATGTATTTGCCGGGGCAGACGGTCTGGGCCTCGATGAGATCCACGTCTGCGGCCTTCACCATCTGGTCCGTGGCGGTGACACCGGCCGATACGGTTTTAAATTCAATCATTCCGATTGCGTTTGGCATGATCTTCAACCTTTATCAAATCTGAACTGTTTCAGGAACAGGTGATTTCTGCTGCTTTTTCATTGACGAATGATGCCGTCCGGTTTCAGGAACAGGTGTTTTCTACTGCTGCACCACTGATGGATGTTACCGTTCCGGTTTCAGGCACAGGTGATTTCCACTGCTCCGTCGCTGACGGATGTTACCGTTCCGGATACCGGTGCGTGAATGTTCACCGATAATCCTTCGGCGGCCTGGCCGATCACCTGTCCGGCTGCAACGGTCTCTCCTAAGGATACCGCCGGCTGCGCCGGTGCGCCGATGTGCTGTCTCATCTGCACGGTCAGGCGTTTCGCTGCTTTGGGCACATCGTCTAAGGGTGCGGGAATGTCGTATTCCAGAAGCCCTAAACGGGTGGTAAGACGCTCTTCCGGGGTGCGGCGGTAATCCCGCTGGATTTCCACCGAGCCGGCTTCCACACGAGGCGCCTTGACACCTGCGCTTCGAAGCCCGTTTTTATAAGCCGCAATCAGACTGCGGGGTGACAGGCCCTGGGGGCAGCTGTACAGCTCGCACAGTCCGCAGGAGGAGCAGAACCAGGTGTTGATGAAGGGCGATACGTCCTGGATGTCCCGGTTGGCCGCCGCCCGCATAAACAGATGGGGCTCAATGGGATGACCCAAAGCATGCCGGGGACACAGATCCGTACAGGTACGGCACTGACAGCAGCTGGCCTGTGCCCGGTTTAAGGCGTGGGAAATGTTGGGGTTCTTCCGGTAATACAGGGAATGATTGGCGCAAAGCACGATCACCGCCGAGGAGGTCTTCGTTACGAAGGAATCCACGGATCCGAAGCTGCCCATCATGGGGCCGCCTAAAAGATACACCGGATCCGGTGTCGTCTCGCCGCCTGCCATGGCCACCACATCCCGAAGGGGCGTTCCCACGGGCACCCGCAGGGTGCAGGGACGGGCCACTTCGCCGGCCACAGTGATATATTTTTCCGTTACCGGATGGTTCTCAAACACCGCCCGGTAGATGTTGTACATGGTCTCCACGTTGAAGACCACCACGCCCTGCTCAATGGGCAGTCCGCCGGGCCGCACCACGCGTCCGGTGGCTTCGTAAATCAGCACCACTTCATCGCCCATGGGATAGGCCTGGGGCAGCTCGTGGATGCGCATGCCATCGTAACGGCCGATTTCGCTGCGAACCGCGGAAAGGGTTTTCCGGTAGGCCGCTTTGATGCCCAGGATCGCTTCCCGTACCCCGAGGACACGGGCCACCAGATCAAAGGCCTTTAAGATCTCTGCGGCGTGTTCTGCCAAAAGCTGACGGTGCAGTTTTAACAGCGGCTCACACTCGGCGCAGTTTAAAAGCAGCACTTCTGCCTTGTCCGACAGTTTTCCGTAGGACGGGAATCCGGCGCCGCCTGCACCGACCACTCCGTTCTCCCGGAGGATACGGCCAAGCTCTTCAATTGTCATCTGAATGTCTGCCATATCTCTCCCCAACGGACGCCGCTGCTGCGGCGTGAATACCTCTACTACAGACTCGAAAAACGCTGCGCTCATTTCTCGTTAACGTTTTCGCATCTTCGATGCGCGCGTTTTTCGTACTTATTTTTTCGTTAGACTCGAAAAACGCTGAAACGCTGCGCGTTTCTAAACGTTACATGAACTTTTCAGGATCGTCGATGATTCCGACGATGGCGGCGTCTACCGGCTGTTCCGGAATGCCGCAGCCGATGCGGGCTGCGCTTCCCGTGGCCACTAAGACGTACTCACCAATACCGGCGCCGATGTTGTCGATGGCAACTAAAGTGGGCATGTTGCTGACGCCCACCGCCTCCACGATCATGAATTTATTTCCAACCAGGTTTTCCTGTTTCCGTGTAGAAACCACGCTCCCGGTTACTTTTCCGACTATCATAGAATTCTCCGATTCTCAGGTCCCGGCTGGTTCTGGCCGGTCCGCACTGTTTCAAAACCAATCTGGCGGATCTGCCGCCGGCGCTTTGCTGACGTCTGTTAGCGAATCACTTCGACGACAGCTCCCTGAGCGATCTCGCTGGCGTTGGCTTCATCGGTATCGATGTGCATTTCCAGCGTAAACGAGGGATCAACACGGATTTTCACTTTATCAAAAATGGTGCCCCGTTCATTGTCCGCCCGCACTTTGACGTAATCGCCGTCTTTCACGCCGCACGCCGCTGCGTCCTGGCGAGACATATGAATGTGACGGGCCGCGATGATGCATCCTTCCTTACAGAAGATGGCACCCTTCGGGCCAACGATGGCGATGGGGGCGGAACCGGCGATATCGCCTGATTCGCGCACCGGCACGTTGATGCCCAGCTTGCGGGCGTCGGTCTGGCTGATTTCCACCTGGGTGGCCTTGCGCGCCGGTCCTAAAACGCGAACGTTTTCAATGGCGCGAAGCTTTAATCCCACGATGGTGCAGCACTCGTTGGCTGCGAACTGACCGCCCATCAGCTCCTTTTTCTTTGTCAGCTGGTAACCCGGTCCAAACAGGGTTTCCACATCCGCCTGGGACAGATGGATGTGACGGTTGCTGACGCCTACGGGCACCGGAAAGCCGGTTTTCGTGTTTTCTTTCTGAAGTGCAGCGAGCACCATTCTGGTAATGGTTTCTACGCTCTGCATGTTTTCTGCCATGGCACACCTCCGGTGCTTCTACATTCGGAAGAACCTGCTTTCGCATGAATGATTCATCCGGTGATCTAATATGGGGATCCTGTTGCGATTTTTTCGACGTTCTCTGCAGCGAAAAACCTGATTATGCGTGTTCTTCCGCCGCATCGTCCGGCTGTGCTTTTTTATGTTCCTTTTTAAGAAAATCTCTACGTCTGCAGATTCAAAACCGAAACACCGATCTGCCGAAAACGGCGCACCCATTGGAAGCGCTCCCGCCGGGTGTCCGTTCCCGGCCAATCGTTCGGTTTCGTTTCTGCTCTCGCTGTGGCCACATTCCCGCGCGAACAGAAACGCGGGTCTAACCACGACAAACCACGCTTACTTAAGCTTCGGCAGGATTGCCTCAACGTCGGTATGCGGGCGCGGAATCACGTGCTGTGCGACCAGTTCGCCAAGACGCTCTGCGTTAGCCGCGCCGGCTTCAACCGCCGACTTGACAGCGCCCACATCTCCGCGGACCATGACCGTCACTAAGCCGGAACCGATCTTCTCGGTGCCGATCAGAGCAACGTTGGCAGCCTTGCACATGGTATCCGCCGCTTCGATCGCAGCGGTAAGACCTCTGGTCTCCACCATTCCCAATGCTTCCTGTGTCATTGCCTTTCTCCTTCCTTAACTGCTATACCTCTTGAATCCACTTTTTGGAAGAATCGTCTTCCCTGGCATCGGCGGCCGCATCTAAAAGGGCCTGCCGTTTTGCCATTCGCTTTTCAAATCCCTCTCGGGACAGAGCGACCATTTTGCGGGTCTCCTCGGCCGGGGCGGCTATAACGCCGCTGGCAGCCAAAATGTGGTGGTTTTCCTTGCAAATGTTTGCACAGGCTTCCACCGCGGCCTTGCAGTCTGCCACATCGCCTTCCACGATGACGGTGATCAGCCGGCCGCCGAGCTTACGCTCCCAGGTGACGAAGGAAACTTCCGCCGCCTTCGTCATGGCGTCTAAGCTGTCCACGGCTGCCACAACGCCGGAGACCTCAATCAATCCGTAGGACTTTCCCATGGCTTAGGCCTTTTTGAAAGCCGGAAGGATCTTCTCCACATCCGTGTGAGGACGCGGAATCACGTGCTGCGCAACAAGCTCGCCGAGACGGCTGGCAGCTTCAGCGCCGGTCTCAACAGAAGCCTTAACGGCTCCGACATCGCCGCGGACCATGACGGTCACCAGGCCGGAACCGATCTTCTCGGTGCCGATCAGGGTAACTTCTGCCGCTTTGGTCATAGCATCCGCTGCCTCAATAGCTGCGGTCAGGCCTCTGGTTTCCACCATACCCAATGCTTCCTGTGACATAATGTTTCCTCTCTTTCTGCCACTTTCTGGCTTTTTGTGTTTCTTTGCTTCTATGAAGGGCCGCACCTGGCGGCGTAAGCAAAAGTTGTCTGGAATCGCCGAAAACCGGACGTCTCCTTAATCGGTGTCAAAGGCACACAGACCGAGCATCTTTAAGGTGTGCTCCGTGGGGCGCGGGATCACGTGACTGACCACCACGCCGGTCGTGGCTTCCGCCACCAGTCTGCCCGCTTCCACTGCTGCGGTGACATCTTCCACGCTTCCGCGGAATTTGATGGTCACCAGAAGCGGTACCGGAAGGGTTTCCGCATTGGCGGGCTTGTTTTTGTCAAAGGGTTCCAGGGTGACGTTAGCTGCCTTCGCGCCGGCGTCTGCCGCCAGAAACGCGCACACCAGACCGTACACCTCCAGAATGCCGACTGCGCGCTCATCCACTGCGGGGACAGCTTCAGCGGCAGCGGTTTCGGTCACATCGACGCTTGCAGCTTCGGTGCTGACCGTTTCCGGCGTCGTCTCTTTTTTTGTCTGTCTTCGCGGCATGAAACGCCTCCTTTACGTGTTTCTTAGTCCGGCATTACGGCAATCTTTAATCCGGTCATTTCCAGATTCTTGCGGTACGCGTCGTTGATCTTCGACAGCGGATACTTGTCGGTGATCAGCTCGGTGATCGGCAGGCCGATGGCCTTCGCGCTCTTTAAGAAAGCAAAGGTGGTGGCGTAATCACGAAGCGTATAGACCCAGCTGCCCACCACAGTCAGTTCCTTCGAGCAGATGTCGAAGTGGGGGTTGATGGTGGCATCGCCGCCGTTGATGAAGAATCCCAGCTCGCAAAGTCCGCCGCCGTTGCGGATGAACTTGTAGATGTTGGAATGTCCCACCGGAGAACCGGTGCACTGGAAGGCGAAATCGGCTAAATGACCGCCGAACTTCTCGCTGATGCCCTCAGCCATGGCCTCGGCACCCTTGTAATCCTGGAAGTTCACGGTATCGGAGGCACCCAGCTTCCTGGCGAAGGCCAGGCGGCCGGCGTTTCCGTCCACAGCGATGATCTCGTTGATACCCATGGTCTTTAAGATGGCGATGCAGATCAGGCCGATGGGGCCGCAGCCCTGAACAACCACGCGGCTGTTGAAGCGCAGGATACCGGTGTCTTTCGCACGCTCCACGGCGTGAATCAGAACGGCGCAGGGCTCGATTAAGATACGGCTGTCCAGATCCAGGTCGCTGACGTTAAAGTAGGTGGAGCCGCCGCGGATCAGGATGTAATCCGAGAACCAGCCGTTTAAGTGGACATCGTCATCGGGAAGCAGGCCGTACACATCGGCGCCGCCCACGTTCTGCTTGTTCAAGTCGAACATGGTGATGTCCGGGTTGTCCTTGAAGATCATGCAGGTGACAAGCTTGTCGCCGATCTTCACCGGCTTGCCGGCGCTGTCGGTCTTGACGTTCTTGCCCATGGCAACGATCTCGCCGGTTCCTTCATGGCCAAGAGCCACCGGGATTAAACCGAAGGGATCGCGCTTTAATTCATGCGCGTCTGTACCGCAGATGCCGCAGCCTTCCACCTTCACAAGGATATCGTCGTCGCCTAAAGCAGGGATCGGGAATTCCTTGATGTCGAAATGCTCAAGGCTGGTCAGCATCGCAACACGCGCGGTAGCCGGAATGGGGCCGGCCGCCGGACGGGACGCACCCGCGCCGGCAGGAGATCCCAGGTTATTCAATACCTGGCGAACGATCTCTTCCACTTGCGTGGCATTCATTTCCATAGTTTTCTCCTTTCCGTGAGTCAAAAGTGACAGGCACTTTTGTCTCACAACTGATGATGAGCTTGATTCGTCACTTCTGTTCATGAGTCAAAAGTGACTGTCACTTTTGACTCATCGGATGCACAGGCTGTCGCTCATGACGCAGCGTCTGCGCTTCGTGAAGGTCTGGGCGCTGGTTAAACCTTCGCCGGTACGGCTGGCAATGGTGAAGGTGGGGAAACCTTCGCCGCCGAAGCCTAAGGCCGAATAGGACGGGCCGTTCTTCACTAAGATGGCGGTGTCCATAGCCCGGGCGTAGGTGGTGATGCGGTCCACATTCTTGGAATGGATGTGGGCGGAATGGCGGTTGCCGTGCTCTAACCAGACGGCCGCTTCCACGGCTTCGTCGAAGTTTTTCGCACGGACAATGCCAAGGATGGGCATCATCAGCTCTTCAGCGATGAGCGGATGCTCCTTCGGACCTTCGAAAATGATGCAGCGGATGCTGTCGGGCACTTCCACACCCACCATGGCCAAAAGCGCCTTGGCCGAACGGCCCACGCACTTGCGGTTTAAGCGGTGCTTTTCGTCCATGACGGTGTGCACCAACGCGTCCTGTACTGCCGGAGAGGCCAGGTAGCAGCCGTTCTCTTCGATCATGTACTTCATCAGCTCGTCGCAGATGGCGTCTACCGCCACCACTTCCTTCTCCGCGATGCAGGGAAGGTTGTTGTCGAAGGTGCAGCCGTTCACGATGTCGGCTGCGGCCTTGCGCACGTCCGCGGTCTCATCCACTAAGGCCGGGGGATTGCCCGCGCCTGCGCCGATGCCGCGCTTGCCGGATGAAAGCACTGCGGTAACCACGCCCGGGCCGCCGGTGGCGACTAACAGCGGGATGTCCTTGTGCTTCATCATGATGTTGGAAGACTCCAGCGTGGGAGCCGTGACGGTACAAGCGATGTTGTCCGGGCCGCCGCACTCTAAGGATGCCTCGTTTAACAGATTAATGGCGAAGATCGAGGTCTTGATGGCCTGGGGATGGGGATTGAAGACGACGGTATTTCCGCCGGCTAACATACCCATGGTGTTGCAGAGCACCGTCTCGCTGGGGTTCGTGCAGGGCGTAATCGCGCCGATGACGCCGAAGGGGCCCATCTCCACTAAGGTCAGGCCGCGGTCACCGGACCAGGCCTGGGTCGTGATGTCCTCGGTACCCGGGGTCTTTTCCGCGACTAAGATGTGCTTTAAGATCTTGTCGCCCACGTTGCCCATGCCGGTCTCTTCCACGCCCATGCGGGCTAAGGTCTCGGCATTTTCCTTAATCTTCTCGCGGATACGGGTAATGATCTTCTCCCGCTGATCCATGGACATCAGACGCACCACTTTCTGGGCTTCCTTTGCCTTGGCAATCGCGGTATTCATGTCCGGGAATACCCCGTGCATGGTGGACGTATCCTCTTTTAACTGCATCCCGGCGATCACGGATTTGACGATGGACTCGATCTGACGTTCCGTTACTTCCATGAAATCACCTCCTGTTTACTCGTTTAATAAGTGTTCCGCAAAGGATTTTCCGAATGCTCCTAAGCCTGTATCCTGTTCGGCTGTTCCGCCGCTGACGCCGATGGCTCCCACAAGTTCGCCATGGGCGTATATGGGTTCGCCGCCGCCAAAGATGACGATTTTACCCTCATTGGTAAACTGGATCCCGTAAAGGGATTCTCCGGGCTGCGCAATCTTCCCCAGAGCTTCCGTGGACATCTGAAAGGCCACGGCGGTGTAGGTTTTGTTCAGCGCCACGTCGAAGCTTCCCATAAAGGCCCCGTCGGTGCAGTGGATCAGCACCGGCCGTCCGGCGCCGTCGGAGATGGCCACCACGGCTTTTACGCCAACCCGGGCCGCTTCCTGCTCCACCGCTTCGGCGATGATCTTCGCCTGGGAAAGGGAGATCTTCGTCGGACGGGTCTGCATGCCGGCAAGCACGCGTTTTACGATTTCTTCGGTTTTCGCGATATCCGGCATGGGATCACCTCGTCATCTGAAACCGGCAGCAGAAACATCTGTCTTCTGCCGGCTCTGTGTACAGTTTTGTCATCTGCATTCAGAAAACCATAACGGCATTCTTATTTCATTTCAGCCATAACCTTCTTTACGATTTCAGCGATCATGGCTTCGTTGCCGGAAGCAGATGCCGGAGCAGAATTGTCACGGCCGACGAAATCATACTGATAACCCGGGAACTGACGATAGTCTTCGTTGCTTCCGCAGGCGCCGCAGTTGTGGCAGTTTTTGCCGTCCTTGTTTAAGCAAAGGCTGGCCGGGTGCTTGCCGGGCATACCGAACTTGCGGCGGATGGCATACAGTTTCTCGATGTTGGCTTCGTCGAATTCCTTCGGGCCGCCGAGCATACGGCTCTTGTACAGCAGCTCTGCATAGAATTCCACGCTCTCCATCTTGTGGTAAGCGGCCAGCAGATCAGTGCTCCAGGTCAGGGCGCCGTGGTTCTCAAGAAGAACGGCATCGAAGTAGGGAAGATACTTCTCTAAGCGATCCGGAATCTCCATGGTGGAGGGGGTACCGTACTCAGCGATCGGCACGCAGCCTAAGGAAATCACAGCTTCAGGCATGATCGGCTGGGTCAGCGGAATGCCGGCGATGGCGAAAGCGGTAGCGAAGGTGGGATGAGCATGAACCACGGATCCCACATCCGGGCGCTTCTGATAGACGCGCATATGCATCTTGATTTCGGAAGACGGCTTGAAGCCCTTGTTGGCCTGCAGCACGTTACCGTTCTCATCAACTTTGCAGATGAACTCGGGGGTCATGAAGCCCTTGGACACGCCGGTGGGTGTGCAAAGGAACTCATGATCGTTCAGCTTGACGGAGATGTTGCCGTCGTTGGCAGCAACCATGTTGCGGCCGTAGATCCGCTTACCGATGTCACAGATCTGTTTCTTGATTTCCATTTCGTTAATCATGTCTTTCCTCCTTCTCTCTGGTTCGAGTGGGTCTCCCCTGTTGTTTTTGACTCTTTGATTTTTTGACTCTTCGGTTTTTTGGTTTCAGTTGTTTTTTGCGCCCTCAGAGGATATAAATCATCCCTCATGCAGGGTATTTATATGATCATCTCCTCCGGCAGCGCTTTTCCGTTGTAAGATGATTCATGCATTAATATGGTGCGGCACGGCTCCGTTTCGCCCCCGCAGTTTTCGCTGCTTCTTGAGCTTCTGCCGCGGCCTTCCGCTCTTCCACCGTCTTCTCGGCTTCCCGCTCCTCGTCGGTCTTTAGGTACTCCAGAATGTCCGGTACGCCCACGCCTTTTAAGGAGTTTACGTAAAAGATCTTCCGGCATCCGGCGATGCGAAGCCACCGTTCGGCCTGGGGCACGTTGGCCGTGGGCAGGTCGATTTTGGTGATGATGCCGATGCAGGGCCGGTTGGCCTGGGCCGTGACACACGGCGGAAACAGTGAATAAGGTTCGTTGGCGGCAACGAGAATGCCCACCACGTCCGCCTCGTAGGTATAAAGCGCCAGCGCCTTTCCCAACCGGTGGCTCTGGGCGTATTCCCCGGGCGTATCAATCACACTTTCATAGTGGTTGATGTACTGGGTTTTGTAATAGTGAATCTCCTCTCCCCGCAATGCCTGGGTCAGCGTGGTTTTGCCCGCCTGGCTCCGACCCATGAGAATCAGTTTTTTCATGTGCGGGTGATGGGGCAGACCGTGTACTGGAAGGTGTTTCTCAGGTACACCGAGATCGCTTCCATGGCGGCTTCCACTTCACTGACGGTACCGGTGATGATCAGAGATCCCGAGAAACGGTCCACAAAGCCTAAGGTGATTCCGCTGGCTTTCATGGCGATATCCGCCATGATGATGGCCGTCTCAGAAGGGGTGACCGTCGTGATGCCAATGGCTGCCTTCTGATAATCGATTCTGGGATCTAAGCCCAGTTTTTCATACAGATCGCGGTCCGGGCTGGCAATGATGTGAGCCAGGGTCATCTGCCGGCCGGGAACATATTCCTGTATGATATGAGTCATGTCGTCGAAACGACTGAGTTCTGCCATGTTTTAAGTCCTTTCCCTCATCCGCCGATCTGACAGATCAGATTCGAATTGGCTTCCACCGCTTTTTTCAGCATTTCCATGTGCTCCGCGGAGGGCGGCAGGATTTCGGTCAGCGTGTACTTTCGGCCTAAGCCGTCGTACTTATCCTGTCCCAGCCGGTGATACGGCAGCAGGTGGATCTTCTCCACCCCCGGCAGCTTGTCGGCAAATTTCGCGATGTCTGCGATCTCTTCCGGGGTGTCGTTAAAGGTGGGCACCACCGGCACGCGGATCACCAGTTTCGTCTGCCCGCTTTCTGCGGTCTTCCGGGCATTTTCCAGCATCAGTTCGTTGCTGCGACCGGTGAAGGCCTTATGTTTGGCCGGATTGGTGTGCTTGATATCCATCAGGTAGGTATCCAGATATGGCAGGATGCCCTCGATGTTCTCCCAGGGGGCGCAAGCCATGCTCTCTAAGGCCGTGTTAATGCCCACGTGCTTTGCTGCGTGCAGCAGATCTCTTGCAAAGGCCGGCTGCAGCAGGCTCTCGCCGCCGGAAAGGGTCAGGCCTCCTCCGCTTCTGCGGTAGTAGCCCCGGTCCTTTTCCACTTCCGCCATGACCTCTTCCACGGTCACGTCCTGTCCCATGACTTTGGGCTTGCCGCCCACCATCATGGTTTCGATTTCGAAGGACTGGGACTCGGGATTGCAGCACCAGCGGCAGCGAAGAACGCAGCCCTTTAAGAAAACGATGGTGCGGATACCCGGCCCGTCATGGATGGAGTATCGTTGGATGTCAAAGATCCGGCCTTTGGTTTTTAAGTATTCTTTTTCCATCAGGCTCGTTCCTTCATGTCAGTTTATTTGCCGCAGGCAATGGTTGCAGAATCTTTCGATGGCTGTCAGATTTAAAATTCCATTATAATTTATAATGTCATTACATTTAACTCGTCCGTGTGCTTCGTGCGATTCCGTTTTTCTGTGTTTACGGCATGCTGGTCTGCTCGGTACGGTTGATGATGTCGTCCTGCAGGCTCTTGGACAGCGTGGTAAACAGTGCACTGTAACCGGCAACACGCACCACTAAGTGGCGGTACTTATCCGGATTCTTCTGGGCATCCCGCAGGGTCTCCCGGGATACCACGTTAAACTGCATGTGGCTGCCCTTCTGGTCGAAGTAGGTGCGGATCAGGCTCACAAACTTGTCGATGCCCTCTTCGCCGCTTAACGCTGACGGATGGAACTTCTGGTTGTACAGCGTACCGTTGGAGGCGATACCGTGATCCAAACGGGATACGGAGTTGGCCGCCGCCGTGGGGCCGTTCTTATCCTTGCCCGCCGACGGGGAAACGCCGTCTGCCACGGGAGTGGCGGAAAGCCGTCCGTCAGGGGTTGCACCGGTCTGGGCACCTAACGGAACGTTGGCCGATACCGGATACACGCCGGCCTGGAAGATGCCGCCTCGGGGATTCCTGTACTTGGGAAGCGCCTTGGTGTAGATGTAGGCCGCATCCCGGGCGAACTGATCCACCACCTTGTCGTCGTTGCCGAACTTGGGCACTTCGTCGATCATCTCCCGGAAAGCATCCCATTCGGCCTGCTGTTCGGGGGTTACGGTCTCGTCCCAGATGCGCTGGGTGGCAGCTGCCACGGCCACGGGATCGGGATCCTGTCCGGCTTCGGCCATCTGGTTGGCCACGATACCGGCCAGCTGGGCCGCGGAAACCGGATTGGCTTCCTTGCCGTAGTTAAAGAGCATGGCCTTCTTGAAATCACCCAGGGTGGCCTTGTGCTCGTCGAATACCAGCTTCTTGATGGCATACAGACCGTCGGCCACGTTGGCGATACCGAAGCCCTGGGGACCGGTGAAGTTGTACACCGCACCGCCCTGCTCGCAGGTCTTGCCGGTCTTCATGCAGTCATCCACCATGCAGGCCAGCCAGGGCAGCGGAGCCCGCTCGGCGTGAGCCTGGTCGATGGCGTTGTCGGCGTTCACCAGCGTGCGGATGAAGAATTCCATCTGGATCTTGTAGGCGTCGTAGAATTCCTCGAAGGAGGTCATCTGCTCCACATCTCCCGTCTTCGGGCCGATCTGCACGCCGTTATCACAGCCGTTGTAAAACACCATTTCCAGCGGACGCACCATGTTGAAGAAGGCGGCGTCGTGCCAGCCCCAGGTCTTGCCCGGCGTCTGCGGTTCCACGCAGCCGATGATGTTGTACTCTCTGGCGTCTTCTAAGGTGAGGCCCCGGGACATCAGAGACGGAATGATCACTTCGTCGTTGTACCAGGCCGGCAGGCCGATACCCGTGCGGGTCAGCTCGGCGGCGCGGTGCAAAAGGTCGTGAGGACTGCCGTTCCAGACACGGATGGACAGGGACGGCATGGGCAGGAACACGTGGAAGGATGCTTCAATGCACATGAAGGACAGATCGTTGGTCACGTCTAAGCCTTCGGCGTTCTGTCCGCCCACGATCAGGTTCTGGAACAGGCTGTAGCCTGCAAACCCCTTGGCGCTCTGGGCGTCTCGGCACTTGTTTAAGTCGTTTAACTTCACCCAGATACAGTCGATTAACACCTGGGCGTTTTCCCGGGTCAGCTCACCGCGGTCGATGCTGGCGCGGTAATAGGGATACATGTACTGGTCGAAGCGGCCGGGGCTGATGGAATGACCGGAGGATTCCAGCTGCAGCAGCTGCTGCACAAACCAGAAGCTCTGGCAGGCCTCCCAGAAGGTATCGGCGCCCTTGGCCGGCACTTTGCGGCAGTTGGCGGCGATCTGAAGAAGTTCCTGCTTGCGGCCTTCGTCGGCTTCCTTCGCGGCTTCCGCTTCCGCCAGTTCGGCGTAGCGGTTGGCATAGCGGATGACGCCCTCACAGCTGATAAGCATGGCCTCTAACAGACGGCTCTTGGTGTTGTAGTTGGCATCGCCGATATCGCAGCGGGCCAGCTCGGCACGGACTTCGTCCATGATGCCTTCAAAGCCGATGGCCAGCACCTTGCCGTACTGCACGGTCACATGACCCACGCCGTTGTAGAAATAGTTGCCCGGCGTGAAGATGTTGTGATCGATGGCTAAAAGGGTTTCCGGCTCCATGTAGGCCGTGGCCAGTTCGCTGGTGGTCTTGCCCTTCCAGTAGGCGTCCGCTTCCTTTAAAGCCTTCTTCGTCTCGTCGGAAATATAGAAGGGGTCGGCTTCACGGGTAGCCACGGTCTCGAACTCGGACTCCAGCCATTCATAGGAAAACTCAGGATAGGTCTGGCAGCCCCGGGGCGCGATGGTGGAACTGCCCACGATCAGTTCTTCCGGACGGATGATGATGGGGATGTTCTCCAGCACGTGGGCAAAAGCCTTGGCCTTGCGGATCACCATGGGCTGATCTTCCGTCTGCTTGAACGACTCGGTGTACAGCACAGCACGGGACGCCTCGATTTCGGGCATCTTGGCAAATAAATGATCCACCATGCGGGTAATGCGCTCGGATTTCTGGATTCTGGATGTTTCATAACTGCTCATGACAAATTCCTCTCTCACATCGTACACAGCCTGAAAACCACGACTTAAAGCACAAAGTACGCAACCCTAAAAGCCACGTTATATAACACACTAGATCTTGTATTTCAATTGGATCTTTTTCACAAGAATCTTCATCAAAAATTGTGAATCTCGACAGATGAATCCCACAAGATTCCACATTTGCTGTTATTATAGCTGTGGATTTGTGGGTTGTCAAGGGGTATTTGTGGGTTTTTGTGGGATTTGTGGTGTTGAAAGTGAGATTGTTGTGAGGAGTCGTCATATATTGAAGAAGGGCATATCTTGTGGTAGTATGCATGTAGTGTTTCTAATCAGAATATCAATTGGATAGCAGAAAGGAAATGATTATGAGCGAAAAACTTGCCATGCGTTCGGAAGTCCCTGTGGAGGAAACCTGGGATCTTTCGTTGATTTATGCCACCGAGGATGAAATGAACGCCGATCTGGAGCGCGTCCAGTCCCTGGCGAAGGAAATGACTCAGAAGTACCCGGGCAAGCTCACCGATGCCGACACCATCCTCTCCTGCCTGGAGGACTACCGCAAGATCACCGAGTGGGAAACCCTCATCGGCAACTTTGTGGAACTGGCTGTGGAGGTGGATTATTACGACGCCGCCAACCAGGATCGGGCCGCCCGCATCGGTCGCATTTTTGCCTCGGTGGAGAGCGAGCTTTCCTTTATGGACAGCGAGCTTTGCGCCGCCCCGGCGGAAGTGCTTTCCGCGGCTGCCGAGAAGAATCCGGCGTTCAAAGGATATCTGGACGAGATTCTGATCCGCAAGCCTCACATGCTGCATCCGGAAGCGGAACGGGTGCTGGCCGCCGACTCTCACACCGCCCAGGCGCCCTACGAATTTTACAACACCTTAAAACTGGCGGATATGCGCTTCGACAATTTCACCGCAAACGAAAAGGAATACCCCTTAGGATATTCCCTCTTTGAAGACAACTATGAATATGAGCCCGACACCGCTGTGCGCCGGGCAGCCTTCGATGCCTTTTCGACCAAATTAAAGGACTACGAAAACGGAACAGCTTCCGCCTACAATGCCTATGTCCAGCACGAAAAGACCATGGCGGATCTGCGGGGTTACAAGGACATGTGGGAACCGGATCTCGTCCGCGATCATGTCACCCGGGAAATGTACGACCGGCAGATTGACCGGATCATGGAGCATCTGGCGCCCCACATGCGCAAGTTCGCGAAGCTGCTGCAGAAGGTGCACGGTCTCGACAAAATGACCTACGCCGACCTGAAACTGCCGGTGGATCCCTCCTACAGCCCCTCCATCACCCGGGATGAAGCCTGGGACATGATTGAAAAAGGTCTTTCCCTCATGGGCGATGATTACGTGGATATGATCAAAACCGCCCGCCAAGAACGCTGGGTAGACTTCGCCCGCAACCAGGGCAAAAGCACCGGCGGCTTCTGCGCCAGCCCCTACGGCCGGGGGTCCTTCATCCTGCTTTCCTGGAACGAAAAGATGTCGGATATGTTCACCTTAGCCCATGAACTGGGACACGCCGGCCACTTTAAACTGTGCAACAGCGCCCAGTGCATCTTCGACACCAACGTGGCCACCTACTTCGTGGAGGCCCCCTCCACCATGAACGAGCTGTTCATGGGCCACTATCTGCTGAAGACCAACGATGATCCCCGCTTCCGCCGCTGGGTGCTGGCCAACATGGTCAGCAACACCTACTATCACAACTTCGTCACCCACCTGCTGGAAGCTGCTTATCAGCGGGAAGTATACAAGATCGTGGACGCCGGCGGCAGCGTACAGGCTGAAACCTTAAACGGCATCTTTAAAGACGTTCTGCAGAAATTCTGGGGAGACGCTGTGGAACTGACCGACGGCGCGGAACTTACCTGGATGCGCCAGCCCCACTACTATATGGGCCTCTACTCCTACTCTTACAGCGCCGGCCTGACCGTGGCCACCCAGATGGCCAAGCGCATCGAAGCCGAAGGCGCCCCGGCTGTGGAGGACTGGAAGAAAGTCCTGACCGCGGGCAGCACCTTAGGCCCGGTGGAACTGGCAGCCTTAGGCGGCATCGATATCACCAACGACGCCGCTCTGATGGACACCATCGAAACCATCGGCGGATACATCGACGAAATCTGCCGCCTGACGGATGAAATGCGTCAGTAGGGACAGTCCCCTTTGACTCGCATGCTCAGGCCTTATCACACAGAAAAGAGCCGCAGCAGTTTTTGCAGCGGCTCAATTCATCTTTCATGCAATGCAGGATTCTTTCTGACATCGGCGTATTAGAACTTACTTAAGGGATCATCTTCCGGATCCACATAGTTTAACACGTCCTCGTTTAAGGTCACGCCGAATTCCTTGCCGATGGCGCGGAGGTTGTCGTCCGTGATCATCTGGCGCGGTACGCCGTTGGGAGATGCGGACATGGCGATGGAGGCGATCTGCGCAGCCTTTTCAATGGTGTGCATCAGACCGAAGGCGGTGTCGAAATCCGGGCCGGATACAAACAGGCCATGGAATGCCCAGATGGCCGCGTCATATTTTTCCATCAGCTTGCAGGTGGCTTTCGCGATATCCGCGCCGCCCGGAACCATCCACGGCACAACGCCAACGCCGCCCGGGAACACCACGCAGCACTCCGTGGCGCTCTTCCACAGCATGCGAGTGAACACTTCCGCCTTTAAGGGAAGCACAAAGGTCATGGCGATGACATAGGGCGTATGAGCATGATAGATCACGCGGTTTTCGCCGTTGGTCACGCGCTTACGGATGGAATGGTTCATGAAGTGGGTGGGGAATTCGCTGGTGGGACGTCCGCCGGCCTCTAAGCCCCAGACGATGCGGTAGCTGTCACCGGCTTCGTTGATTTCCACGATGCAGATGCTGTTCTGCGGCTCTAATTCCACATTGGCCAGGAACTTTCCGCTGCCGGTGGAAATGAAGAATTCGCCGGCCAGGTTGTCGGCCTGCACGCCCATGGGAACCCACTCGTGGGGCTGCTCTTTGAAGTAGGTGCGGCACTCGGCCACTTCTTCCGGACGCATGCGGTAGGTTAAGTTACCGCCGTTTCTCTCATGCCATCCCTGACGCACACCCTCGTGACACATATGGATGTAGTCTTCCATGACCTTAACGCCAAAAATACTGTTCATAAGAACTCCTTTCCTCTATCATGAGTCAAAAGTGCCTGTCACTTTTGACTCACTATTATTTATAGGTCTTGATCTCGAAGGATTCGAAGATGCAGCTGCGGGCTTCTGCCAGGCCGCCGAACACGCCGTCCGTAATCATCTGGGCGGTAAGGTTGCCGATGGCGGTGGCTTCGGTGGGACCGGCGTAGACGGTGCGGCCCGTGAATTTCGCCGTCAGTTCGTTTAAGTAGCCGGCGTTGGCGCCGCCGCCCACCACGTGGATGCTGTCATAGTGCACCCCGGTCATCTCCTCGATTTCTTCGATGGTCTTGCCATAGCATTTGGCCAGGCTGTTGTAGATGACGGAACCCACTTCATAGATGCCTTCCGGTACGGGCTGGCCGCTCTCGGCGCAGGCCGCCTGCACTTCTTTGGTCATGTTTTCCGGAGCCATGAAGCGGGCGTCGTTGGCGTCGACGATGGACGGAATGTCGCACTTCGCCGCGCCTTCGCAGATCTCGCCGAAGCTCATCTCCGGTCCTAATTCCTTGCGGACGGACTGGATCATCCACAGACCCATGATGTTTTTCAGATAACGGAAGCGATAGTCATAGCCGCCTTCGTTGGTCAGGTTGCGGGCCATGCTTTCCATGGAGCAGTCGGCTTTTTTCAGCTCGGTGCCCATCAGAGACCAGGTACCGGAGCTGATGTAGATGGTGTTCTCTTCGTTGGTGGGAACAGCCATAACGGCAGAACCGGTATCGTGGGTGGCCGGAACCACCACCTTGCAGTCAAAACCGACTTCCGCAGCGATTTCCGGAAGCAGATTTCCGATGCAGGTGCCGGGCCTGACGATTTCGGTAAAGATCTTCCGGGGATAACCTAAGCAGTCGATGAGTTCCCAGTCCCAATCCTTGGTCTCGGGGCTTACCAGCTGGCCGGTGGTGGCGTTGGTGTACTCGGTGATCTTCTTTCCGGTGAGCATGTAGTGGAAATAATCCGGAATCATCAGCATAGTGGCAGCCTTTTTAAGACGATCCGGGGTCTGAATCTTCTCGGCCATCAGCTGATATACCGTGTTGAAAATTGCCTTCTGAATACCGGTGCGGGCGTAGAGATCCTTCTCCGGAATCAGTTTGTAAACCTCTTCATCCATGCCGTTGGTACGGCTGTCGCGATAGCCGTAAACGGTGCCTAAGCGCTTGCCTTCCTCGTCAAGGAAAACATAGTCGACGCCCCAGGTATCGATACCCATGGACACCGGAATCTTGCCGGCTTCGCAGCAGGCCTTCATGCCGGCCTTAATCTCGGAAAACAGACGGTCGGCGTCCCAGGTCAGATGGCCATCCACCTTGTCCATGCCGTTGTAGAAGCGGTACATCTCTTCCAGCACCATCTTCCCGTCTTCCATGTGTGCGAGAATATGGCGGCCGCTGGACGCGCCGATATCCACTGCCAGATAATATGCAGCCATGTTCATTCCCCCAATCTATCCTGTGTTCTGTTCATTTCTGAAAGATAAGGAGCAGTGTTTGCTGCTCCTTATCCTCTTTCCATCCGGATCATGTTTCGGCTTTTGGATGCTGCGAAAAGCGCATCCTACCCGAAATCCCGAATCATTTATCTGGTGATGATATCCACCGGCACGTTGAAGATCTTGGCGACCTTTAAGATGGTGTCGATGTGTCTGCCAACGCCCGCAGCCATATGGTGGGTCGGGCCGGCCTCGCTCCACTTATCGCAGAACTCTGCGGCGGAGCAGTTAAAGCGCATACGCATGTTGGTATCGCCGAACATGAAGATCGGTCCCTCTTCGTTGATGCCTTCGGCAACGACGAACTTGAAGTGGCCGTCCTTGTCCTGGGTAATGCCCAGGAAGGTGATGGGCTGATTGGTGGGCGGATAGAACTGGGTGAGGTAACCGCCGCCGGTCTTGCCGTGGAACACGGGCACAATCTTCATGGTGGGCTTTCTGGCCTGAGAGATGTCCGCGTCGCCGGATCCGGAGTGGCCGATGATGCAGATGTCCTCGTCGAAGTCGATGGAATACATCTCAGAAAGCTGGCCGGTACCACAGATGGTCTTCAGGATGCTCATGGCCATGGCAACCTTGATGTCGCCTTCCACGGCGCAGGCAGTACCCTGCTTGATCAGCATGGAGAAGGCCGGGATCAGCATGGAGTCCAGTTTGCCGGCGACACCCTGGGCAAAGCCATCATAGTGGGAAGCCACCAGACCCAGCTTCTCGTCCTTGACCCACTGCTCGAAGGCGACCACATATTTCGCCATATCCCAGACCTTTTCGACCGTGCCGCCGCCCTCGATTTCGAAGGTGTCCAGGATGTCCTCAGCCTTGGCGCGGATGGCGTCTTCATCGGTGATATTGTCGGCGATGGCCCACATCTTCTCCCAGTCGAACTGCTTGGTGTACAGCCACATGCGGTGATACAGGTTGGTCTCGTCGATATACAGATCCATCATGCCGGGGTAGGGACGGCCGATCTGGGCGATGTTGGTGTCGCGGAAACGGCGGCGTACCTGGGCCGCGCGGCACCAGTCTTCGATCTCATACTGAAGGTGGGGATCACCGCCCTCATCTACGCCTGTAATCACGGCGTGACGCTTGCCGGCGCGCTCTAAGTCCGCAACCATCTCACCCACGGCGCCGCAGGCATACAGTTCGCCCAGCCAGGTGGGGGTGTCGGTGGTGGCGTACTCGGGGGCACGCTTCTTCTGGATGTTCACCAGCACCACCGGTACGTCCAGATCACGAACGGCCGGAAGCATGTTGTAGGAAGTGGCATAGGTCAGAAGCTGCAGGATCACCAGATCCACATCCGCTGCGCGGAACTTGTCGCCCGCCGCCATGGCCAGCTCTTTGGTGGTAACGATACCGCCGTCGAACAGTTCGACGGAATCCGGAATGCGCGTTTTGAACTTTGCGTACTGGCCCCCGAACTCCGGTACCAGCGACGGGAACTGCGGCAGATACGCTCCCAAGGCGATAGCAAAGACGCC
>JAZPYY010000071.1:0-3131 GCA_045544375.1 Shuttleworthella sp. | reverse complement strand
AAGCTTAATGGAAGGATCCGCCAGAATCCTTTTCATCTGCTCATGGATTTCCAGCAGCATCCGGCGCTGTTCCTTCGGATCCTTTTTTGGGCTGTTTTCCAGCTCCCAGGCCGCCTTCAGCATCAGCTCAAAGGGCGACAGCCGGCGGTAGGATTCCCTTTTTTCTTCCAGTGTCAGCATCATCTCTCCTTCGCACCCAAAAACGAGCCACCGGGGGACGCTTTCGAGCTTCTCCCGTAAGCCATAGATTCTGCTGGTTTTTAGCATAAATGTTTCCCGACGGTTTCGTCAACAAAAAACGATCCACCCAGGGACGGGTCGCACCCCCGTCCCCCTGTGGACCGTTTTTTTAGCAATGGATATCGAACACCTCCACATAAGGATCGTCGTCTACATACGGCCTCCAGGGCCAGGCACCGCAGCGGACCCACGGGCGGCGCCGCATAGGGCACCCCCTTGTAAACGGTGCAGCCGTCTTCCACCATTTTGCGGACAGTCCCGTGCAGATCCCGCCTTTCCCCCGGCAGGTTTTCTTTCTGTTAAAAAATATATGAACCCGCTGACGCTTCTGCGGTCCTTCCGTCCGGAAGCGTGATCTGTGCCGTCACGTTGGCCGGAATGGTTAAAGGAATGGGCCACGGGATGCCCCTCTGCGTCGTAATTCTCGTAGTCCTCCCACACCGTGGCGGCGCCCTGGTTCACCATGGTCAGCCAGCCCGGTGCTTCCTCGTTCTCCAGCATCTGGTAGGTGCTCTCCAGGTATCCGTGCTTTCTCGGTCCTTATCGCTTATAATGAAAGCATCCGGACAGCGTGTCTGTGGTCCGGGTACTTTCATTCGTTTGTTTTCGCAAAAAGGAGAGCGCCGTGCCGATCCTGGTCGATCATCTGCTTCGAGAGCAGTTAGAGCATTTATCCCCGGATTTTCCCATTGTATATTTTCACGATGAAATGGCCGATCTTCCCGTCCGGGAGGGCCCGGTGCACTGGCACCCGGAATTTGAAATCGCAACCGCAAAAACCGGCGTTCTGGACTATCAGGTGGGAGAAAACCATCTTCGTCTGGATGCCGGCGACACCGTTTTTGTCTGCCCGAATATGCTTCATCGCATCTGTCAGACAGAGGGCAGCATCCCGGATCCCATGCCCGGTATCGTTTTCCCCGGCACCCTTGTGGCGCCGGAAACCAGCCGCATTTATCAGACCTGCGTCCAGCCGCTGCTGGCCGCTGAGAATCTTCCCTTCATCCTGATCCGGCGGGGAACTCATGGGCCAGTTTTGGATTCCGCCCAGCGCATCTATTCCCTGCTGGAAACCCAGGCGCCTTTCTATGAAATCCGGATCCTCCGGGAGCTGCTTTCCATCTTTACCTATCTGAACGAGCACTTCGATGAATGGCCGCGCATGGAAGCTTCCCGGGTACAGACACGCACGCAGATACGCGTCCAGCAAATGCTGTCCTTCATTTATGCCCACTATGCGGAAAAGGTCTCTCTGAAAGATATCGCCTCCGCTGCTCACATCAGCCGCAGCGAGGCCGCCCGGTGCTTTGACGTGTATCTGCACTGTACACCTGTGGAGGCGCTGACGATGTATCGGCTGCAGCAGGCGCGTGTCATGCTGATGGAAACCCCGCTGGCCATTCAGGAAATCAGCGGGCTGTGCGGTTTTCATTCCGCCGGCTACTTCACCAGACAGTTCCGGCGCTACTACGGATATGCTCCCGGCAAAGTGCGCGGTTTGGGTAAATCGTGCTAGAAATCGGGGTTTTTATGCCATTCAGCCATCAATTCCTGTGATATACTCCTGTTACAGCAACGGAGGACGCCCGTCTGTCCGTCGGGCGACGGCTGACGAGAGCTGTCCGCAGAATCCGCAGATCACACAGGATTGCCCGTCAGGCGCAGTCCGGCAGGGAGGTGTACACATGGAATTTCAGTGGATGAACGAATCTGAAATCAAAAAGGAAAACGGCCGGATCGAGATTCTCGCGACGCCGATGAGCGACTTTTTCTGCAACGGCGGAGGCGAGAGCGAGGAAGGCATCACGCCGGAATCCCTTTCCAACGCGCCGTATTACTATACGGAACTGGAGGGCGACTTTGTCCTGCAGGCCAAGGTGTCCCACGATTTTAAGGACATCTATGACTCCGCCTCTGTCATGGTAATGGTGGATTTAAAGAACTGGGCCAAGGCCTGCTTTGAGCAGACCGACTTCGGAACCCACGCGGCGGTCAGCGTGGTGACAAAGGGCGGCGAGTCCGATGACGCCAACGGCTGCAACCTGGAAGGGAACTCCGCCTGGCTGCGGGTCTGCCGCGTGGACAACACCTTCTCCTTCCTCTATTCCACCGACGGAGAGCACTTCTACATGATGCGCTTCTTCAGCCTTCCGGCAGGCAAATCCGTTAAAGTCGGCCTGCTGGCTCAGGCGCCCACCGGAAACGGCGGTCCACGCATTTACGAACACCTGACCATCGAAAGCCGGACCGTGAAAAACATCCGCTTCGGCGTATAGTGGAACGGGGGACCGGTCACTGTGTCATTTCTGAATGGGACGGGAACAGGGAACCGGTCACTCTGCTGTTTCTGAATGGACAGGAACAGCCGCCCATTCCGTTTTTCAAAACTAAGCAAAATCAGACACAAAACGCCATTTTTTTATTGACGAATCCAGACGCTTCTGCTAAACTGACCAACGGTATCAGGGAGTAGCTGGCGCACTGCGCGATATATTTCGTCAATACGGGATTCGTCCCCGGAATGTATATCAAACGGCAAGACTTTTACCGCAGCATTTTGTTGTGGCGAAAGGCTTGCCGTTTGTCGTTTAGCCCCAAGCCACGCCGAATCTACACATCTTAGAAGGGGGTTTTCATGAAGGTTTTTGCTCTGATTCTTTTCATCCTGATGTACGTTCTGATGATCGCCAAACCCAAGTACCGGCCGTTTTACGCGCTTGCCGTGGCTGTGATCTTTCTGATTTCCGGCGTGCTTCCCATCACCAGCCTCGCTTCCACCATCAACTGGAACGTTCTGATGATGATCGCCGGCACCATGATCATCGTCCACTATTTTATCGATTCCCAGATGCCAAATCTCCTGGCCGACCTGCTGCTGGAAAAATCGAAAA
>JAZPYY010000070.1:0-51166 GCA_045544375.1 Shuttleworthella sp. | reverse complement strand
ATGGTCATGCGGCGCTCGTCTTCCGTGATGGAGCCCATGCGGCTCTTGGGCGGCAGGATAAACACCTTCTGGGCGATGCCGGGCACACCGTCATCTCCTAAGAAAGACACCACAGCTTCGCCGGTTCCTAAGCCTAAGATGGCCTCGTAAGTATCAAACTCGGGATTGACCCGGTAACTCTGGGCCGCAGCCCGCACGGCCTTCTGATCGGAAGGCGTGTAGGCACGCAGAGCGTGCTGCACCTTGTTGCCTAACTGGGCCAGTACGCCATCCGGGATATCCGAGGGATTCTGGGTGCAGAAGTAGACGCCCACGCCCTTGGAGCGGATCAGCTTCACCACCTGCTCCACCTTTTCTAAGAGGGTCTTCGGTGCACCGGAAAACAGCAGGTGAGCTTCGTCAAAGAAGAACACCAGCTTCGGCTTGCTTAAGTCGCCCACTTCCGGCAGGGTCTCAAACAGCTCGGACAGCATCCACAGCAGGAAGGTGGAATACAGCCTGCCGTCGTTGATTAAACTGGAGGAATCTAAGATGTGCATCATGCCCTTGCCGCCGGCGCCGGTGGTAAACCAGTCCGTCACGTTTAAGGCCGGCTCGCCGAAGAACACATCGCCGCCGTTCATTTCCAGGGCGACCACGGCACGGGTGATGGCGCCGATGGTAGCCGGGCTGATGCGGCCGTAATCCGCGGCGAAATCGTTGCGGTTTTCGTCCACATAGGCCAGCATGGCCTTTAAGTCTTTGGTGTCCACTAAGAGCAGGTCGTTGTCGTCTGCAATCTTAAAGACGATGCCTAACACATCGGTCTGCAGATCGTTTAACTGCATGATGCGGGCTAAAAGCAGGGGGCCCATTTCGGAAATGGTGGTGCGCAGCGGCACGCCGTTCTTTCCATAGATATCCCACAGGGTCACCGGGTAGCCCTGATAGCTGAAGCCGACTTCCGCCAGGCCGAAGCGGGCAATGCGCTCCTGCATGTTGGCGGAATCTTCACCTGCCGAGAGCATGCCGGCGATGTCGCCCTTCACGTCGGCTAAGAACACCGGCACACCCATGTCGGAAAAGGCTTCCGCCATCACCTTTAAGGTGATGGTTTTACCGGTACCGGTGGCACCGGCGATGAGACCGTGGCGGTTGGCCATTCTCGGCAGAATGTTTACATGTGTTCCGTCGGCGGTATTGCCCATCCAGATCTGATCATTATAAAACATATGCTTTCCCCTTTCGTTTCAGCAGGTCTCTGCTGATGGTACTCCCATTTCGCGCTCTGACTGTACATATGCATCGTCGATCCATATGCAAAACGGCACAGGGTCTTTTCCGAACAATGATACAGGAACAGAATATGCAGAAGGGACGCATGATCTGCGTCCCTTCTCTTGGGCTGTTGAACGCTTCCCAACTGCCTTTTTCTCATCAACAGTCATATATGTTCGTTATGGCACATTTATGACTTTACCGTAAATTTATGACAGGATGGGCTTTAAGGCTTCCGCTAAGGTTTCCTTCTTTGCCTTGGCCTCGGCCAGATCAGCGCCCTTGGTGGTGAAGTAGGTCTTGATCTTCGGCTCGGTACCGGAGGGACGTACCACCACGGTGGAGCCGTCTTCCAGGCTGTAGATTAAGACGTTGGAGGAGGGCAGGCCCGTCTCTTCCGGCTTGGTGTAGTCGGTAACCTTGGTCACGGCGATACCGGCGAATTCCTTCGGCGGATTCTCTCTGAGGCCGCTCATGATACCGGCCATCTTGTCCATACCGGTCAGGCCCGGGAACTCGTAGCTGTCCACGATGTTTAAGTAGCGGCCATACTGAGCGTAGATTTCCTCTAAGCGCTGCTTGATGGAGGAACCGATGCTGCGGTAGTAGGCAGCCATTTCGCAGATCAGCATGGAGCCGATGACCGCATCCTTGTCGCGCACGTAGGGGCCGGCCAGATAGCCGTAGCTCTCTTCAAAACCGAAGATGAAGCGGTCCACTTCACCGGCGGCTTCCAGGTTGGCAATCTGATCGCCGATCCACTTGAAGCCGGTTAAGACGCTGCGCAGTTCCACGCCGTAATGCCTGGCCACTTCATCGGCTAAGGGGGTGGAAACGATGGACTTCACCGCCACCGGATTCTTGGGCATGGTGCCTTTTTCGATACGGCCGGCGCAGATGTAATCCAGAAGAAGAACGCCCATTTCGTTGCCGGAAACCAGCTCATAGCTGCCGTCCGGACACTTCATGGCGATGCCCACGCGGTCCGCATCCGGGTCGGTGGCCAGCATCAGATCGGCGCCTTCCTTTTCGGCCAGTTCCAGGCCGTACTTTAAGGCTTCGAAGATTTCGGGGTTCGGATAGGGCGCGGTGGAGAAGTAGCCGTTGGGATAGGCCTGCTCCGGAACCACGGTCACATCCGTGATGCCGATATCCTTTAACACGCGGGAAACCGGAACTAAGCCGGTGCCGTTTAAGGGAGAGTACACCAGCTTTAAGCCGGCGGTCTTGCACAGACCCGGACGTACCTGGCGCTCTTCCACTGCTGCGTAGAAGGCATTCTTGCAGTCGTCGCCCACGAAGCGGATCAGACCCTGATCCACGCCCTCGGCAAAGGACATGTACTTGGCGCCGCCTAAGATATCCGTCTTCTGGATTTCGTCATAAACAATGGCAGCCGCGTCGTCGGTCAGCTGGCAGCCGTCCGGGCCGTAGGCCTTGTAGCCGTTGTACTTGGCCGGGTTGTGGGAAGCGGTCACCATGATACCGGCGTTGCAGTTGTAGTAACGGGTCGCAAAGGACAGAGCCGGAACGGGCATCAGCGCGTCGTAGATGCGCACCTTGATGCCGTTGGCCGCCAGAACGCAGGCGGCGTCCATGGCGAAGATGTTGCCCTTGATACGGCTGTCGTAGCTGATGGCCACGGTCTGGGTGCCGCCCTGGGTCTTCACCCAGTTGGCCACGCCCTGGGTCGCCTGACGCACTACCCAGATGTTCATGCGGTTGGTACCGGCACCTACCGTGCCCCGCAGACCTGCGGTACCGAACTTTAAGGAAACCGCAAAGCGGTCTTTGATTTCGTCGTCATTCCCCTCGATTTTGCGAAGCTCGGTCTCCAGATCAAAGTCCAGAAGATCTGCCGCCAGCCAGCGCTTATACTCGTCCTGATACATCTCGTCTCCTTCCCAAACGAACCCTTGCAATCCATGCAGATTTGTAAATGCCGGCTGCATGCCGGCCCTGTAACTTCTGACGCGATTATGGGATGGGCAGGCTTTGCCGCCCAAAATGCCGCGTCCCCCTTGCGGGTCTGTGCCTTTGCTTATGTCGAAGGCACTTTATCAGATATTAGTAGTATAGCCTACCGTTCCGAAGAAAAAAAGTGACAGATTGATTTTTTTATGGTATTGTTCACTCAACGTTTTTTGTTGCGGACTGCGCAAAAGAGGCGTTGCCTTCTACTCCGTTAGTTTTATGTGTTTTTTGAAGAGGAGAAAGACCTATGAAGCGCACCGAAGAACGAATCATCCGCACCTACGAACAACTGCTGAATGATATACCATTTCAGCAGATCACCGTCCGAAACATTGCTGAAAGCTGCAGCATCAACCACAACACCTTCTACTACTACTTCCGCAACATCAACGATTTAAACAAACACCTGCTGGCCCTGCAGCTGGAAAAAGCAAAAGAACTGGCCGCCGAAAGACCCGGCCGTCACGCCGCCTTAGAACTGGTGGTAGCCGATCTGGTGGATCACAAAAACGCCATCATGAACCTGTTCCATAACATGGATCTGCACCTGTTTATGGACACCATGGAACAGACCACCTCCGCCTTAGCGGCTGCCTATGTGGAAAATGCCGACTGCGCCCGCCGTGTTCCCATCGCCGACCGGCAGACCATGGTCCGCTATCACAAGGTGGTGCTGTTCGGTCTTCTGATGGAGTGGTTCCGCAGCGACATGAGTTACGATCTCATCGCCCACATCAACGATATCGAAACCCTGGCCGAGACCGTCCTTGGCATTTCGTCCAAGAATTAATCAGCAGATCCGGTGGCCAAAAGTACAGATTTTCGCTGCTTCCCACGAAATCCGGCCTTTGGTGTCTGAATCTTCAGAAAAGCCCTTTGCAGTATCCGCTGCAAAGGGCTTTCTTCATCATCATTACCGTTTTTCCAGTTCTTTGCAGATCCGGTCGTACTCATCCTCGTCAATCTTATATTTCTTCACATACAGAACATAAGAAAGCAGAAGCAGTACCCAGGACCCTAGGGTCAGCACCAGAAGCAGGCCGCGGGTCTGCAGCGTGGTGGCCGAGGAGATGACTCCGTCGATAGCGTCCAGCTTCGCCGCTTCCGTAATGGTTCCGGCCGCCGCCTGGCTTTCCAGATCGGAGATCTGGTTGGTGTAGTTGGTCACACCGAAGATCAGGTAGGTTCCGGTGGTTACCAGCACCACCAAAGCCGACGCCAGCTTGGTTAAGAAGGGACGCAGGGATGCAATCACCGCTTCGTCCCGGGTGCCGAACCTGTACTCGTTGTATTCCACCGTATTTAAGATGGAAATCATCATGATCAGGTAGTAGCCGTACTGGCCAAACATACCGAACATGAATCCGCCGGTGAAGATCCAGAACTTCACCATGGACGTGGGCATCAGAAGTCCCGACAGCAGCATGACGGCGTAGCCCACCGATCCGGCCACGGCCATGATTCCCATCAGTTTCTTGCGGTGAATGGCCCGGGAAATGGTGGGATAAAAGATCATCAGAAGAGCTGTAATCGCCGTGCCCACCGTGGTAAACAGGGAGTACAGGCCGCCGCGGTAGCCATATTCGAAGTAGATGTAGGTGGATCCGATCCCGCCTAAAACCACGTTGTTGCCGATCTGCTGAATCAGGAAAATCAAAGCGATCCACATCAGCTGGTCGTTTCGGGCAATGGTCTTTACGATGGCCGGAAGGCTTAAGGCCGGGCGTTTTTCCGCCGCCGGCTCATCCCTGCGCTCCTGCACGCCGAAGATGGTCAGCATCAGAAATGCCGGGGAAAGAATGCTTACGATGATGGCAATCCGCCCGTAGGCCGTGGAGGCGTTTCCGCCTAACGCCATACCGCCGGTGGTCAGCATGGGAATCAGCATACCCGCTAAGGTACCGCCGATGCCGGCGCACAGCGTGGCCCGGGAAGTGAACTGGTTGCGGGCATCCGCATCGCTGCCCAAGGCCGGAATCATGCCCCAGTAGGAGATGTCGTGCATGGTGTAGGTGATGCTGAAGGCAAAGTAAAAGATGGCGAAGGCCACGATAAAGCCCCATCCCTGCAGTTTGGTGTTGAAGATGAAAATGACCACAAAGGAGGTGCTTAAAATACCGGCCATCAGCCAGGGTTTGAACTTGCCCCAGCGGCTGCGGGTGTTTTCGATGATGTTGCCCATGATGGGATCGTTGATGGCGTCAAACACACGGGCGATCACCATGATGGCGGTAATGGCCGCCAGCTGGGGAGCGGTCAGCGATCGGGTAAAAAGCACGTAAGTCAGAAGAAAGTTGTTGACCAGATTGTAGATCATATCCCGGCCGATGGTTCCAGGCGGAAACATCAGCATATTTCGTTTCTGTCTCTGCTGTTCGTTCATTTTTCATTCCCTTTTGCTGTTTACTCTTCCCTCAGCGGCGCTTCAAAGGTAACTCTGTACGTGCCGCCTTCCGTTCCGTCGGAGAACAGGGTGTGATGACTGATGGTGTAGGTCTCGCATCCCGCCGGCACTTCGTAGATCAGAAGTCCGCTTCGCTCCTCTTCCGGTTCGAGTTCATACTCGTAGGGAAGCACCCACTCCGCGTCAAACTTGCCCTGTCCGATCAGGGGATTCGCGTTTTCCCCTTCTTTGCCCCAGTCGGCCAGAAAGTCGGTATCATACAAAGGAATCGATTCCCGGTGAGTGTTTTTGATGGTCGCGTTGGCGATCAGGTAAATGTTGCCCTCCTGGGGAAGGGATGTACCGATATAACGGGTTGTCCAGGCATCCTCAATGGAAAAGCTGTAAAATTCTGTCTGAATCACGTCGTGCAGGGCACCTTCCACCAGAACCGCCTCTTCGGGTTCTTCCTCTGCTCCCGGAACCGTGATATCCGCATCCTCCAGCGCGGACGTAAAGAACTCGCCGCAGCCTGAAAGGAGTAACGCTGCAAGCAGCAATGCTGCCAGCCGTCCTGCTCTTTTCATCTTCTGTTTCCTCATTACTCTTTCTCGGACAGAGAAGCCAGTGCGTCCTTAATCTGCTCTAAAAGGTCTCCGTTTAAGGCGTCCGCCGCATAACCCTTGATCTGGTTGATGCTCATGGGCAGGCCCGTTACCATGGGGTTGGACACTAAGGCCGGAGCGATTTTCTCTAAAAGCGCCTTGGCCTGGGGATCCGCAAGGATGTCTTTGATGGGGGTATCAAGATCAAATTTTGCCATTTTTCGTTCCTCCTTTATTATTTATAAATTCCCTTTCAACGCACGTTTTAAGTGCGAAGATACCTGTGATTTGCAATAGCCGCCCGGGGCCGCGATCCGCATTCATCTGCCGCGGCATTTGCCGTGGAATTGCGGTTCGGGTGAACCCGCCGCGGCAGTTACTCCCCTGTTTACGAAATCACCGATAGCACTCTTCCACGAATTTTTTCAGCACCGGGATGGAGCGCTGCACCTTTTCCGTATCGATGCAGTAGGCCATGCGGAAGTAGCCCGGCACACCGAAGCCATCCGACGGCACCAAAATCAGATCATATTCCTTGGCCTTCTGACAGAAGGCCACCGCGTTTTCCTCTAACGCCTTGGGAAAAATGTAGAAGGTTCCCCCGGGACGGATCACCTCAAAGCCCAGTTCCGTCAGCGCGTCGTACAGAAGGTTCGCGTTGGTCTCGTAGACGGACAGATCGCTGGTCTCGTCGATGCAGGCCGCCATGGCCAGCTGAGCCGTGGAAGACGGGCAGTTGTGACCGATGCCCCGGCTGATCTGGCCGCACATGGCGCAAAGCAGATCGCTGTCAATGGCCCGGGGCGAAATGGCCACATAGCCGATACGTTCGCCGGGAACCGACAGGCTCTTGGAGAAGGAATAGCAGGTCAGGGTGTTGTCGTAATACTTCGCCGGATAGGGGGCCTTCTTTCCATCAAAAACGATCTCCTGGTAGGGCTCGTCGCTGATGAGGAAGATCTCGTGGCCGTACTGCTCCTGGCGATCACAAAGCAAAGCTGCCAGCTTCTGCAGAGTCTCTTCCGAATAAACAATGCCGGAAGGATTGTTCGGGCTGTTGATTAACACCGCCGCCACATTCTCCGTCAGCATATCCGAAAGAGCTTCAAAGTTGATCTGAAAGCTGGACGTATCCGCCGGAACCACACAAAGGCGGGCGCCGGTTTCATTAATGTAATGAAGATACTCCGGGAAGAAGGGCGCAAAGGTCAGCACCTCGTCCCCGGGCTTCGTCACCGCCCGCACCGCGTGGGCAATGGCACCGGCTGCGCCGGAGGTGGGGAAAATGTGCTGCGGACCGTAATCCATGCCAAAGCGGCGGTTTAAGCTGTCCGCCACGGCCTGCTTAACGGAAGGGATACCCAAAGACGGGCTGTAGCCGTGAATGGTCATGGGATCTGCCGTCTGATACAGGTCGATTACCGCCTGGGTGTAACTGTCCGGACAGGGCACAGACGGGTTGCCTAAGCTGTAGTCAAACACGTTTTCGTAGCCGATCTCGGCGCCCCGGGCGGTGGCATATTCGGAAAGCTCCCGAATCACCGATTTGGCATTTAACATTTCTTTGTAGTGCTGATTAATCATGTCTCTTTTCCTTTTATTATACCTTTTGCATTATTCCGGCAGCACGCCCGTCTCCTTGAAGGCCTTGTAATTTTTGTCGGCCTTGAAGGTAAAGTACACAGCCAGAACACCGGCCAGCAGCCACAGCCAGCCGTTGGGAATGCCCGTTAAGGCCAGGGCGGCGACAAATTCGATGATGGCCACCACCAGAATGGCAATGGCAAAGCCCTTGTGCTTGGTCAGATGCAGACCCAGGGCGAGGGCCAGAAGAATCAGACCGTCGATGGCGCCCATGGGGTTGGCCAGCATAGCTACGATCACCGTCAGTGCCGCACATACATAGCAGATGATGGCGGAGGCTGCGATGCCCTTTTTCTGTTTTAAATCAAAAAAATTAACGAATTCCTTGTAGGGAATGTCCTTCGGCGGAAGAAGGCTTTCTTCCTCCACAGGCTGTGCATCCTGGGGCGCAGAACCCGGGAAAGAAGGATTTCCATACATGGGCGGAATGCCGCTGCCGATCTCTGTCACCTGGGGCGCGTCCTCCGGAATGACGCTCTCGGGAATTTCCTCGGGAATGACACGATCCGGGATTGCCTCCGGAATGACGTTATCCGGGATTGCCTCGGGAATGACGTTTTCCGCCGGTTCCGTTTCCGGCATCATCACGTCGTCCAAACGTTCATTGCTCATATTCTTCTCCTTTTTCTTTACAAAACACTCAGAAATACGATCCCTCTACAGCCGCTGAACTGCTGGGCTTACGTTGCTGCCTCGACTTTCCGGCGCGGCATGAATCCTGTCCGGATCCCAGCTTCCCAACTGCTCGCGGAAGATGTCCCGGGCTTATCGTCCCAGTTCCGCCCGCAGCTGCTCTAAGGCCTTCTTTGTCAGCGGATAGCCTACCTGCAGCAGCAGGAACATGCACAGATACATCACAAAGGGGATGATCGTCGCCATGGTATAAATTCCTTCGTTCACGGCCTGGGTCTGCACCACGGCGTCGGCGGCGGTGCTGTAACCCACGGCGGCTAAGGCCATGGAAGCGCCGATACCGGCCACGGTCTGGCCCAGCTTGCGGAAGAAGGAAAAGCAGGCGTAGGTGGTGCCTTCATCCCGGCGGTTGTGCAGCTTCTCATGATAGTCGATGACGTCCGTCACCATAGCCCAGACTTCCAGGGTAAAGAAGCACAGGCCGAATCCGCTTAAGATCACCACGCCCAGGAACAGATAGGGGTTGGTGGTGCGGACGAAAAACAGCACCAGAAAGGCGATGGCGGCCAGCAGGCTTCCGGCGGAGCAGATGCTCTTCTTGCCGAACTTGCGCACCAGTTTGCCGGTAAAGGGCATCAAGATCAGCATCGGCAGATAGGTGGCGATGGTGACCATGGAAAACAGACCAGGCTTTTCGAAATAGTTCTTAAACAGATAGTTAAACACCGTCTGGGTGTACATGGAGCCCGCAATCAGCAGCATGGACGCTAAGCACAGGGTCACGAAGGGACGGTTTTTCATCAGCTTGCCAAAGGTCTGCAGCAGGTTTTCCGTCTTCTGATCCTTCACCGGGGCGACATGCTCTTCCGTGAGGCGGAAGAACATAAAGTAGATGATCACGCTGATGACGGCTAAGATCACCACGCCGGTAAACAGCTTGTTCTGATCCAGATACTTGGCACCGGTTTCCGCCACGGTGGAATAGACAAACAGCGGAAGCAGGATCTGGCTTAAAGCCGTGCCCAGGCCCGCGCCCAGGGAACGGATCACGGACAGGGTGGAACGTTCCTGCTGATCCGTGGTCATAACGGAAGCCATGGAACCGTAGGGAATGTTCACCGCCGTGTACATCATGCCGTACAGGATGTAGGTGATATAGGCATAGGCCAGATAGCCCTTTTCCGAAAGGCCGGGTACCTTAAAGAAGGTCAGAATAAAGGCGATGGCCAGCGGAATGGAAAAATACCAGACGTAGGGACGGAAACGGCCGTACTTCGTGGGCTTGCGGGAATCGATTAAGGCGCCGCACATGGGATCGTTAATGGCGTCCCAAATCCGGGCAACCATCATCAGCACTGTGATGCTGCCCAGTGAAATGTGCAGGATGTCGGTGTAAAACATCTGCAGGAACGAACCAATCGTACCAAAGGTAATGACGCCGGCCATGTCCCCCATGGCATAACCGACATAGTTCTTCGCCGGCAGCTTGCCGGTGGTCTCTGTCTTCCCCATCACTTCCCCCTTTTTGTGAAAAAAACAGCAGTTACTGCAATTATATCCAATTTTCGAAAAAAGTATAGGTTTTTCAAGTGTGAACCAGCGCCGTCGACAGCTGATATGCCACCGCGGACGGGCGCGAGCCGCCGACGTCGGCCGGACATCGTCAAATGAGTGTTTCCCACGGGCATCCTGCCCGTGTGGAGGCCTAAAATGCCCACAAGTCACCGACGTCGGCCGGATGTCATCAAATAGGCGTTTCCCACGGGCTTCCTGCCCGTGTGGAAGCCCAAAATGCCCACAGGTCACCGACGTCGGCCGGATGTCGTCAAATAGGCGTTTCCCACGGGCATCCTGCCCGTGTGGAAGCCTAAAATGCCCAAAGGTCACCGCCGTCGGCCGGATGTCGTCAAATAGGAGTTCCCACGGGCTTCCTGCCCGTGTGGAAGCCCAAAATGCCCACAGGTCACCGCCGTCGGCCGGACATCGTCAAATAGGAGTTCCCACGGGCATTACGCCTTCTTTGACGCCAGTTTGACTCCCACGCCAAACGCATCCGACCCCACTCGCATGAACACAGGCGGCTGTCCGATGGGCGCCCCTACGGTGACTTCCCCGCCGGTGTAATGTTCCCAGGTGAACAGATGCACCCAGTCATCCTGGGGCAGCCACAGGGTGCGGGTGTTTTCCCCGGGGGCCAATACCGGCGCTACCAGAAGATCCGGTCCCAGCAGGTATTCGCCGTCTTCGGTATAAGCCCGGGGCTCGTCGTAGTGATAGAACAGCGGCCGCATCACCGGGGTTCCGTGTTCGGCGGCTTCCGCCACCAGGCGCTTTAAGTAGCCTGCGATGGCGGTGTGCAGTTTGCCGCAGCGGCCCAGATGCACCAGAAGTTCCTTATCCGCATCGAACTGGACGTTTGCCCAGGGGCGGTTGCCCTCATGTCCCCGCATAAGAGGCGACAGAGCGTTCATCTCTTCCCAGCGCATCAGAAGTTCCCGATCCCGGTTCATGACGTCGTTGGTGGTGTAGCCGCCGAAATCGGAGTGGGCCATGGGATAGCCGCTCATGGCCAAAGACAAGGTGGCGGGAATCACCGACGGCAGACCGTCATCCGCCGACCAGTCCACATGCTGGTCGCCGGTCCACATCATAGCGGATGCGGCGATGGTGCCCGTGTGGCCTGCCCGGGTGAAGAAGAACACGTCCTCCTCCCGGCCGGCTTCCCGGATGGCTTCCTGATTCAGCTTTGCCCACATGGCCGGCCAGCGGTTGTGCACGTCGGCGGCATTTTCGCCGGAATAAAGCACCGCGTCCACCGGAAGATATTCGCCAAAATCCGCCATCCAGCCGTCCAAGCCGGCTCCCAGCAGATTTTCCCTGATAACGTTTTTGTACCATTCCCAGGCTTCGGGATTGGTCAGGTCGATCATGGCCGCCGGGAAGGTGGTGATGGTCACCAGATAGTCGTTCCCCGCCGTGTCTTTTACCAGAAGGCCCTTTTCGGCGGCCGCCCGGTACAGCGGTCCTTCGATGGCCATGAAGGGGTTGATATAGCCTAAGAAGTGCACCCCGTTTCTGCGCCAGGTGTCGGTCTGATCCTTTAAATGGGGATACAGGCTTTCGTCGGCGCTCCAGTTCCACATGACCTGATAGCCGAAGGCTGTCTTGCGGCAGCCGCACCAGTCCTGGCACCAGACGCCGGTCACCGGCACGCCGGTTTTCCAGCAGGCGTCCAGCTTTTCTTCCACCACTTCACTGCCCCGCTGGATGCCTAAGATGACGCCGTCATACACCCAGTCCGGCAGTTTTCGCACATGGCCGAAACGGTCGGCCATCTGGGCGGAAAGATCCGTCCAGTCCGCTGCCCGGCGCAGTTCGATGGTGCAGGGCTCGCGCAGTTCGAAACCGATTTTGCCCTCTTCGGAAAGATCGAAAGCGCAGTAGGCATCCGTATCCACATGCAGCCAGCTCACCAGCCCGGGGGCGGCGATGCTTAAGGTGGGCTGGACGTAGTAGGATTCGTAATCCTCAAATTCAAACAGATTTTCCGTGCTCTTCCCGTCTAAGATCGCCTGGGTCTTTTTCTCGATGCGGGCCGCGCTCTGGTGCTCAGCCACCCAGATCCGCACACGCTTTCCCGCCAGATCAAAGGCCGCGAAGGTTTCGCCGGCCCCGTAATAATGGGCTTCCTTAGGCACCGGAAGGGTGAGCCAGAAGCGGTTTAAGGAAGCGTCGTCGCAGGACAGGGTTAAGAAGGCGGATTCCCCGGGCGTGCGGCGGATGGTCAGGGTAATCCGCGCGCCGGCGTTGTCCGTAAATGTAAAGACATCGCCGGCTTCGGCCTTTTCCAGCCAGAACCGCCGCCGGTTTTTTACCTGGTCCGTATAGTCAAAACTGCCCTTGGTCATGGGCATGGGGGAAAAGCCTTCCCCAGCCTCTAAAACCAGATTGTTGAAAAATACTGCCCTGTGATCAATCATCTTTTCTATATCCTTTTTTCCGGCCTTTGCGCCCCGACCCTGGGCCATTTTCGCTGTGGAAAACAGCCTTCTGTTCTATTTCGCTATCCGCAGCAGACCACTTCCATCCCCATGATCTTTGCCCAGACCATCAGGGCATCGGCGATATCTTTATACGCCACCACATAGTGGGGTTCCCAGCCGCCGCGGATGGCCTTGGTCACCAGAGTTTCAGCGTTGGCGGTAGTCTTTACCACCACGCTGGTTCCGAAATACTGGCGCGGCGCGTCTTCGATGATTCCCCGGGCCACAAACAGGCGGAAGCCGCCCTCTGCCGTTTCGCCGATGCGAAGGATGGTGGCCTCTTCAGAGGCGCGGCAGCCGAATTCCATGGTGGGGCCGATTTTGCGGTTGGGATGCACGCCGACACAGGCTCCTTCGGGCTGACGGGCCAGGGAACAGGGCGCCATGCCGCAGTGCCAGAAGGTCACGGTGTTCTTCTCGGGATCCATGGCCACCGGATCGCCGAAGAAGCAGGCCTCCTTAGACAGGAAGCCGGCTAAGGCCATGGAAAGGGCGCCGATGCGGTCGCCTTCGCAGGCGGAGAAAACGCCTTCGTCATTTAACAGGGAAAGCACCGCGCACACCGGCGTGCCGTATTTGGTGAAAAAGTCGGGCCAGCAGCGGGAAGCCAGGGCGTTTGCGCCGGTTTCCTTTGTCCAGTCCCGATAGGCGGCCAGCAGGCGGGCAAAGCCGGTGCGGTTTTCTTCGGGGGTGTTCTCCAGTCCCACCAGCACCTGCTCCGCTTCGGCCAGCACTTCGCGCATGCGCTCTTCGGGCACCTGTTTTGCCCGTTCCATCAGTTCTTCCGCCGCGACACCGGCGGTCTTCACACCGAAGACCTCTTCCAGCTGACGGGACAGTCCCTTGCCGAATTCAAAGCCCTCCGGCGGCTCACCCACCAGCCCCAGCACCAGATTGGACAGATGCTTTCGGGCTGCAGCCGCGGCGATGGCTTGTGTCAGATGCCGCTTCGTTTCATCCTCCGAGGGCAGACCGATGAAGGTGTCTGCCAGGCAGGCCTGCTGATTCATGTAGACGGTGTGGCCCACAGCAAAGGCGCCGGTCAGGCCGTTTAATTTCAGCCGTCCGCCGTCCGCCGCCGGCTCCCGCACGGTCCAGAGCACCATGGGCACCTGAGGACAGACCGCCAGGATCTCCCGGGTATATGCGGCGTTGGCAAAGGTCAGGTTCTGCAGCACCAGAAGATCCGCATCCTGGGCGTTGGCCTCCAAAAAGGCGCCCACGTCTTCCTTTGTCAGAAGCGGGCCTTCCGGGCAGACCGCATCATCTGCCAGCATCCGAAGAAGAGCGGCGGATTCCGCAAAAACCGCCGCTGCTGTTTCCATGTGATAGGTGCCCACACCGATGGGCACGTAGAGTACTTTTGTCATTTTATGCCTCTTTCTGTCCTTCCACCACGCGGATGGTGGCGCCCCAGTCCATGGAGCCAAGCCCTTTGGCCAGCGCTTCCTCATAGACGCAGGAAACCAGCTCTTCTCCCGGGGCGGCGAAGCCCTGCTCCGACGCTAAGCGGATAAACAGGCCCACATCCTTGGCCGCATTCTTTACGGTGAAGGCCGCCGGATAATCGTCGGCGGCAAACATGGCCACGTGGTTGTCCAGATAGGCACATTTCGCGCCGCCCATACCGATGGCCGCAGCATACAGGGCGGGATCGATGCCGCAGGATTTGGCCACGGACAGGGTTTCGTTGACGCCGTTCTGGATCTGGGTCGCCAGGGCGTTGTGGCAAAGCTTCATCACCAGACCGCTGCCGTTTTTGCCCAGATACAGGATTTCCGATCCCATGCATTCCAACACCGGACGGGCCTTTTTGCAGGTTTCCTCGTTTCCGCCCATGTAGATGCCTAAGGTGCCGCTTTCGGCCGCCGCGGCGGATTTCACCACCGGCGCATCCATGAAATCGGCCCCGGTTTTGCGCACCTCTTCCGCTAAGGCCGCGGAAGCGGAAGGATCGATGGTGCTCATGTCGATGCACACCGCATCCTTGGAAAGCACCGGAAGGATTTCTTTATATACAGCCTGCACGTCCTCCGTGCGGGGAACCATGGTAATGACCACGTCCGCGCCGGCTGCCGCTTCGGCGTTGCTTTTCGCTGTCACAACGCTCATGGAAAGTGCGCCGGCGGATTTCCATTCCTCCGCCAGTGCTTCCGCCGCGCCGGGCACGGCATCCGCAATCACCAGCTTGCCCATCAGCTTTCGGGCCAGATTTGCGCTCATGCGCCGGCCCATAATCCCCAGTCCGATAAATGCGATGTTCATAGCAGATCCTCCCTCTTCTGTTCCTTCAGCAGATCCACGATCTGCCGCACGTCCTGGGCCCGGGATTTGTCGCAGACTAAGATGGCGTCCGGCGTCTCCACGATGACCAGGTTTTCTACCCCCAGGGTGGCGATCAGCCGGTTCTGGGAATAGGTGATGGTATGCTTTGTGTCCATACAGGCGCTCTCGCCGATGTGGATGTTACCGTCCGCATCCGCTTCGTGGACGCTGTCAAAACTGTCCCAGGTGCCCACGTCGTTCCAGCCCATGTCGGCGGATACCACCCGCACGTTGTCGGATTTTTCCAGAATGCCGTAGTCGATGGAAATGGACGGGATGGAAGGATAAACCTCCGCGATGACCTCGGCCTCCCGGTCACTGCCCATGGCGTCCCCGATTTTTTCCAGGGCCTCGTACACCTTGGGAAGCAGGGTTTTGATCCGCTCTAAAATCACCGAAGCCTTCCATACAAACATGCCGCTGTTCCAGGCGTACTGGCCGCTGGCAAGATAGGCCTGGGCCGTGGCCAGATCCGGCTTTTCCTGGAAGGAAAGCACCTTCCGTGCCGTCGCGTTTTCGCTGCGGTCAAAGCGGATGTAGCCGTAACCCGTGCAGGGAAAGGTGGGCTCGATGCCAATGGTCACCAGGCAATCCTCCACTTCCGCCGCTGCGCAGGCCGTGCGCACCGCCTCCCGGAAGGCCGCCTCATTTCCGATAAAATGATCGGAGGGGAACACGCACAGGATGCCGTCGCCCCGCTTTTTGAGGATTTCCATGGCCGCGTAGCCGATGCAGGCCGCGGTATTGCGGGCCGCAGGTTCGGCCAGGATGTGCTCCGCCAGAATCCGGGTGGACACAGCTTCCGCAGCCAGAGGCGCCTGATCCCTGTGGGTGACGATGTAGATGTCGTTTTTGTCGCACAGAGGCAGAATGCGGTCGATGGTGTCGTTGATCATCAGGTCGCGGCCGGACAGATTTAACAGCTGCTTCGGCCGGGTGTGCCGGGAAAGCGGCCAGAAACGCGTTCCACCGCCGCCGGCCATGATGATGCTGTATGTGTTCATGTGTAGTTCCTTCCTTTTTACAACGCCAGCAGCGCATCCAGAATCGCGTCTGCCACGTCGTCTTTGGGCATCATGGGCAGTTCCTGCTGCGCATCCGCGGTGATCAAAGTAACCACGTTGGTATCCGTTCCGAAGCCGGCGCCCGCCGTCCGCAGGCTGTTGGCCACGATCATGTCAGCTTTCTTTTTCGCCAGCTTCGCCCGGGAATTGTCAATCAGGTTTTCGGTCTCCATGGAAAAGCCGCAGACCACCTGACCAGGCTGCTTGTTTGCTCCCAGCCAGGAGAGGATATCCTCTGTCCGCTCCAGTTCGATGGACGCTGCGCCTTCCTGCTTTTTGATCTTCTGATCCGCCACGGTGACGGGCCGGTAATCCGCCACAGCAGCGGCTTTGATCACCATATCCGTCTCGGCGAATCGGGATTTGACGGCTTCGGCCATATCCGCTGCCGAGGTGATGGAAACCACGTTTACGTGGGCCGGCGGGTCAATGGCCACAGGCCCGCTCACCAGGGTCACCTCCGCTCCCCGAAGTGCGGCCGCCCGGGCGATGGCGTAACCCATCTTTCCCGTGGAATGATTGGTGATGTACCGGACAGGATCGATGGCTTCCTGGGTGGGGCCGGCGGTCACCAGCACCCGTTTTCCCGCAAGATCCTTCTTTTTTGCAATCTGAAAGAGAATCTCGTCGTACAGCGTCTGGGGTTCGGGCATCTTTCCCGCCCCCGTATCGCCGCAGGCCAGATATCCGTAGGCCGGGTCGATGATCATGACGCCCCGGTCCGAAAGACGCTTTAAATTCTCCTGCACGGCGGCGCTTTCGTACATGGCCGTGTTCATGGCCGGCGCCACCAGGAGGGGACATTTGGCCGCCAGGGCCGTGGTGGTCACCATGTCGTCCGCAATCCCGCTGGCCAGTTTTCCGATCACGTTGGCGGAAGCCGGCGCGATCATGTACAGATCCGCTTTCTTCGCCAGATCCACGTGGGGCACGTGCAGACCGGTCTGGCGATCAAAGGTGTCCATGATGCAGCGATGGGCCGTCAGGGTCTCAAAGGTAACGGGATGGATGAACTGGGCGGCGTTTTTGGTCATCAGCACATGCACCTCAGCGCCGGCCTTCACCAGAAGGCTGGCCAGCCCGGCGGCCTTGTACGCCGCAATGCTGCCGGTTACGCCAAGTAAAACGGTTTTCCCTTTCAGCATACGAATCCTCTTTCTCAGTCCGCCAGATGGGCGGCGTTGGCGTCATTCTGACCATACACCGGCTGGATGCGGCGAAGCACCATACCTAAAGCGGCCACGAGTATGGCGGCCACCACGGCTTCCACCACGCCGTTAAAGCTGATGACGCCGGTGATCACGCCCAGCACCGCCTCGCCGGCCACGCCCGTGGCTTCGGCGTAGGGCTCTTTGTACAGCAGGAAGATGCTGCCCATGACCAGCAGGGTGTTGACCATGGCGCCGGTGATTCCGGCGTAGACAAAGGCCAGGGTCACCGGGTTCTTGCCCCGGGTGGCAAAATACAGGCCGGCAAATATCAGCGCGCAGGCCACAATACCTAAGATCCAGCAAAGCACCGCCTGACCGGACAGCATCCGGCCGAAGAAGGCGCGCACGCCAAAGCCGCCGAACACCGCGGCCAGCAGATTTAAAATCAGAGAAGGTGTGCTGCTGTTTCCCACCACCAGCCTGCGCACGCCCTGATACACAAACCAGGGAAGCACGCCCACCAGGATACGGGGACCAAAGCAGATCCAGGCGCTCTTAATCACGCCGGAGGGACCGATGGTGGAGGCCGCAATCACCGGCGAAAACACAAAGGCCGACAGGGTTGCGGGCGTCAGCGTATTCTTCAGGAAACTGGTCAGGCCGAACAGGAAGCCCAAAAAGCCGCCCTTTTTCGGTCCGCAGAACAGCGATCCTAAAATCACGGGGATGTGAATCACCGTGGCGTTAATGACGCCCAGCGGAATATATCCCAAAGGCGTATAAGCCATGATGAGAATGATCGCCGCAAAAATTGCGGTCAGAACCAGGCCCAGTACGTTACGATCCTTCATTTTCTTCTCCTTTTCCCGCCGGCTTTGACCCCCGTATGTAAGCCGGTCCGAAAATCCTGCAGTTTAAATAAAGCCGAACCTATGATGTGTGCTGCGATTAATGATGCGCTCTCCCCTTTATTTCCCGGATTCAGGCCTCCAGCGCCTCGGCGCACTCCGCCAGACGCTTAATAACTTCAATGTGCTGCGGACAGGCGCTTTCGCACTGACCGCACTGAATGCAGCTGCTGGCCAGGTGTCCGTCGTCGGTTACCTGCTTGTAGGCTTCCACCGAACCCTCGATCTGGCCGCTGCCAAGGCGCTTGTTCATGGCCGTAAAGATCTCGGGAATCGGAATCTCCATGGGGCATCCGCCGGTGCAGTAATGGCAGGAGGTGCAGGGGATCATCTTGGACTTGCCCATGATCTGCTGGGCTTCGTGGATGATGGCCAGTTCCTCTTCATCCAGAGGTTTGAAATCCTCCATGTAGGACAGGTTATCCCGCATCTGGTCCATGTTGGACATACCGGAAAGCACCGCCTTGATGCCGTCTAAGGACGCCACGAACCGAATGGCCCAGGAAGCATAGGACATATCCGGATGCTTTTCTTTAAAGAGCTTCTGGATCTCCGCCGGCGGATTGGCCAGCGTACCGCCCTTCCCCGGCTCCATGACGATGATGGGCTTGCCGTGCTTTCTCGCCACCTCATAGTTGGCGCGGGAAGCCACGGTGGGATTCTCCCAGTCGGCGTAGTTGATCTGCAGCTGGACAAACTCGACATCCGGATGCTCGGTTAACAGCTGATCCAAAAGTTCCGGGCCGTCGTGGAAGGAAAAGCCGTAGTGGCGGATGACACCCTTTTCCTTCTGCTCCCGCACGAAATCCCACAGGCCGAACTTGTCGTATTTCTTCTTGTTGCCCGCGGTTAAAGTGTGCAGCAGATAGTAGTCGATGTAATCGGTCTGCATGCGCTTTAGGCTGGTTTCCAGCTGATTCTTCGCCATCTTTTCCGTGGGCATGGCCGACGCATACAGCTTGGTGGCGATGGTGTAGTTCTCCCGGGGATGGCGGCTGGTTAAAGCCTTGCGCACCGCGTCCTCCGAACCGGGATAAACGTGGGCCGTATCAAAATACGTGCCGCCGGAAGCCAGAAAGGCATCCACCATCTCACAGGTCTGGGGGATGTCGATCCCCAGGCCCTTTTTGGGGAGGCGCATCAGGCCGAAGCCCAGCTTTTTGGTGTCGAGAGTAATGTCGCTCATGTGAAACTCCTTTTCCTTTAGATCTTCGCATTCTTCCTCCGGTAATCCGTCGGTGATTCCCCGAACTGTTCCCGGAAGATCACGGAGAAATAGCTGCGGCTGCCGATCTGCAGCTCATCGCTGATTTCCTGCACGCTCATGTTGGTGGTGGTTAAAAGCACCTTTGCTTCTTCCAGCCGCCGGTCCCGGATAAACTCCTTGATGGTGACGCCGGTTTCCTTGTGGAACTTGTGGGAGAAGTAATACTCGGTGTAGCCGAAGCGATCCGCCATTTCCTGGATGGATATGGGCTCCCGCAGATGCAGGCGGATGTAGTCGCAGGCGTTGACCACCTGGCGGGAAACCTCCGTCTGCTCTTTGGCCTGGCGCACCGCTTCGGTGTAGGTTTCCATGATTTCGTCCGTGATCTGGTTGACTTCACGGAAGGCGACAACGTTGGCGATTCGGGTGGCGAACATGTCGCTTAAAGAGTAGCTGATGGAGGGGTTTAATCCGCCTTCAATGGCCGCCCGGGAAACCAGGGTTAAAAGCGTGACGGCGTTCATCTGCAGTCGCAGCAGGTTGTCGCCGGAGCGCATTTTCACGCCGCTGCTTAAAGAAGCCGAGCGGCTGACGGCTTCGCCGAAATTGGGGTCTCCCTCCCGGACGGCGTTTAACAGTTCCTGCTCCGCCACCCAGATGCCGTTGTGCTCGGTGGAAAAATCCATGGCTTCCGTCACGGCGCGGAACCGTTTGCCATGGGAGAAGAAGACCTTGTCTGCGGAAATCCGTTCGCCGGTGATGGCGTAGTGCAGCATGGGGCCATAGGTATTTAAAACCACGGAGGGGATCACGGGCACCATTTCCATCTGGCGCATGATCCGCGCCCGCAGGGGCACACTGAAATTGTAGTGATCCATCTCCCGCAGCGCCCGCTGCTGGCTGACCCGGCCGTCGTGAAACACCGGGCCGAGCACGTGAATCCGCGTAAGAACGTCCTCCTGCCACTCCCCGTCAATCAGCCAGATCAGGCCGGCGCCGTTGTCTAAGAACTGGGGCAGACGGCGATCGCCCGCGCAGTAAGCCGCCAGGGTTTCCTCATTGGCTGCGAGCATGGTGGTAGATGCGCCCATGGTAAAATCCTTCGGATAATCCGAATAGATTTCCGAATGATCCTCCGGCGACAGAATGCAGTAAAACAGCGGATATGTACATCGGATCATATTCAGCAGCAGTGAGATCTTCTGATCCACAGGCTGATCGGTCGCGGGGGTCTCTTTAAATTGCATTTCTCCCATATTCCGTTCCCTTTTTCCTGATTATGTTCGCATCATCACGATTTTACCACTTTAGGATACAAATAAAAACATCCCACCTTCCTCTTTTTATGTGATACACTGATGATATGATATTGAACATTCTTTGCAGGAGAAACCCATGGATCGTGAACGCGAAAAATACCTGCGTCTGCTGGCGCGCCAATATCCGACACAGCAGGCTGTATGTCGGGAAATCATCAACCTTTCCGCCATTTTGAATCTTCCCAAGGGCACCGAGCATTTCATGAGCGATCTGCACGGTGAATACGAAGCCTTTTACCACATCTTAAACAACTGCTCCGGGGTGATCAAAGAAAAGATCGAAATGCTCTACGGCGAGGAAATGACCCCGGCGGAAATCAACGAACTGTGCACCCTGATCTACTACCCGCAGGAAAAGATGAAGCGCTTGGAGCGGGAAGGACGGCTGTGCGAGGAGTGGTACCGGCTGGTGTTAAACGAGCTGATCACCATCGCCCGGTCTCTGTCGTCGAAATACACCCGGTCCAAAGTCCGTAAGGCCATGCCCGAGGAGTTTTCCTACATCATTGACGAGCTGCTGCACATGCAGAAGGATGAGGACGACAACCAGATCCGCTACCACCAGAACATTTTAGAAGCCATTCTGGCCATCTCCAGCGCCGACGAATTTGTGGTGGCCTTAGCCGCCCTGATCAAGCGCCTGGCCGTGGATCATCTGCACATCGTGGGCGACATCTTCGACCGGGGTGCCAATGCGGATAAGATTTTAGACCTTCTGATGACCCACCACTCCATGGACATCGAGTGGGGCAACCACGACATCCTGTGGATGGGTGCGGCCTGCGGATCCGCCGCCTGCGCGGCCAACGTGCTGCGAAACAACCTGCGCCACGGCAACACGGGCATCCTGGAAAACGGCTATGGCATCAGCCTGCGCCACCTGACCCTGTTCGGCCTTAAGACCTACGGCGAACCGGATCCGGTCCGGGCGGCCTGCCGGGCCATTTCGGTGATCGCCTACAAGCTGGAGGAAGCCATCATCTCCCGTCATCCGGGCTTTGCCATGGACGACCGCAAGTGGCTGTCCAGGACGGACTGGTCGACCTATACCCTGGAAGTAGACGGCGAACGTTACCCCCTGAACACCCACGATTTCCCCACGGTGGATCCCGCCGATCCGGCGGCTCTTACCCCGGAGGAAGCGGCCATTGTGGAAGAGCTGACCGCCGACTTTATGCACAGCGCCCGCCTGCAGACCCACGTGCAGTTTCTGTACGACAAGGGCAGCATGTACCGCATCTTCAACAGCAATCTGCTGTACCACGGCTGCGTGCCCATGGACGCAGAGGGCAACTTTGACGGCATCATTCTGGGCAATCACATCTACAAAGGACGGGATTATCTGGATTACGCCGACCACATCGCCCGTCGGGCCTACTATCGCGAAGAGGAAGCGGGCACCGGCGAACTGTCGGAGGAAAAACACGAAAAGGATCTGGACTTCATGTGGTTTCTGTGGGCCGGTCCCAAATCGCCCCTGTGCGGCCGCCGCTTAAAGACCTTCGAGCGGGAATTCATCGACGATCCCGCGGCCTGGGCGGAGGAAAGCGACCACTACTATTCCTTCTACATGCAGGAGCGCTACTGCAACATGATTCTGCGGGAATTCGGCCTGTTTTCGCCCCACTCCCACATCGTCAACGGCCACACGCCGGTGCGCACAGGCAAGGGTGAAACCCCGGTGCGGGCCAACGGACGGCTTTACGTCATCGACGGCGGCTTCTGCAACGACATGCACAAAACCACCGGAACCGCCGGTTACACGCTGATTTATAACTCCCACGGCATCCGCTTAAAGGCGCACCATCCCTTTACCAGCATCGAAGACGCCTTAGAGCGCAACGACGACATTCTCTCGGATTCCCAGATGGTGGAGAGCGAAGGACAGCGCGTGCTGGTGGCGGATACGGATATCGGAACAAGAGTATCGGAACAGATCGCGGACTTAAAGAGCCTGCTGGCTTTGTATCGGAAGGGAAGTCTGTAAAAGGGAAGGAGAAAAGAAATGAGTGAATATGTCATTCTGTGGCTGATTGTGATGGCCGCAACTGCTGTACTGGAGCTGATGACCGCGGGGCTGGTTTCCATCTGGATGACCGGCGGAGCCCTGGCCGCCCTCATCGTCGCCGGCTGTGACGGGCCCCTGTGGCTGCAGATCACCGTCTTTGTGGTGGTCACCGGCCTGCTGCTGATCCTAACGCGCCCCATTGCCATGCGCTATCTGGACACCAAAAAGGTGGCCTCCAACGTGGACGAAGCCTTGGGCACCCGGGTCAAGGTGCTTGAAGACGTGGACAACGCCGAAGGCACCGGCAAAGTGCTGTACAACGGCGTGGAATGGACCGCCCGCAGCCAGTATGACGCCGTCTCCTTCGCTAAGGATGAAATGGCCATCGTGGTGGGGGTCGCAGGTGTGAAACTGATTCTGGCGAAAATGCCGGAAGAATAAGTGAACGGGGCATCAAACCCCTGCCTGCTTTGATGTTTTTGGGAATATAGCAAGAAAAAACAGTTCGTCCCCCGTTGGCAGAAAATGCCGACGGGGGACGAACTGCTTTATGGGTCATATTTGCCCAAACGGCCATCATATCCCCTGCTTGCCATGCAGGTATAACGATTTACGCGAAGGAGAACAGTATTCCCACCACCGCGGACGCCGCCAGATACACAGCCGGATGCAGTTTGGAGAGTTTCTTTAAAACGGCGTTTTCCTTCAGTTTCTTAAAGGTGCCCAGGTTCATGAGCAGCCACAGAATCACCGCCAGCACCACACCCTTCCACTGGATGCTGCCAAAGAAGGATGCGATTCCGTCCACGCCGCTCCTGTCCACCAGACAGGATGCCGCCACACTGACGCAGGCTGCGGCGATCAGGCCAGTGGAGGCCGGGCGCAGTCCGTAGAACACAGCCTGGACGATTTTGCTGTCTTTAAAGGCCGCCAGAATCTTTGCCACCAGAATGATGATGATAATGGAAGGCGTAATCAGTCCCACCGTGGCGCAGATGGCGCCGGGGATACCTGCGGTGGTAAAGCCCACGTAGGTGCCCATGTTAATACCGATGGGACCGGGGGTGCACTCGGAAACCGCGATCATGTCCGTCAGCTGGGCGGTGGTAAACCAGCCGGTCTTTACGGATATTTCCTGCAGGAAGGGCAGTGTGGCCAGGCCGCCGCCGATGGCGAACAGGCCGGCTTTGAAGAATTCCCAGAACAGCTGAAGATAAATCATGCCCGCACCTCCTTTTTCGCACCGGTATTGCCATCGGACGCAGAACTGTTTTTGCCCGCTTTGCCGCCGTTTTCCGTCTGCTCCTTTGCAGACGCCGAGCCGTTTTTGGCCCCACTTCCGCCGTCGCCCGAATCATTCTTATGCATCAGCGTATGTGCAACAGCGCCCGCCACGCCGGCCAGCAGCACGAACACGATGGGGGACAGATCCAGCAGCACAGATCCCAGCAGGACCGCTAAAAAGATGGCTAAAGTCACCGCGTCCTTCACCGAGGATTTCCCCAGTTTGACCACAGCGTTTAAAATCAGCACAAAGACGCAGACCCGGATACCGGCGAAGGCGTTTTTCACCAGCGCCAGTTCCGCGAAGTTGCGGATAAAGGCCGCGATAATGGAGATGATCACCAAAGAGGGGGAAACCACGCCTAAGGTGGCGATGATGCCGCCGATGACACCCCGGTTTTTGTTGCCGATAAAGGTGGCGGTGTTCACCGCGATGATACCGGGGGTGCACTGGCCGATGGCGTAGTAATCCATCAGCTCGTCATTGGTGGCCCAGCCCCGCTTTTCCACCACTTCCTTCTGCAAAATCGGCAGCATGGCATATCCGCCGCCGAAGGTCAGCCCGCCGATGCGGGCAAAGGTCAGGAATAAATCCAGCAGTTCCTTCATTATCTATAGCTCCATTTGCTGTCCGCCGCCGGCGGACGTTTCTTCCGTTACAAGCCGTGCGTTTCACCGCCGGCGGGCGGTGAATTCCCATGCACCGATCAATCCGCCGGCGGAATTCGCATCAGTCTCCCAGTTCCTGTCCGATGAACGCCGCCGTCCGCGGATCCTTCGGATGCTCAAAAATCTGTTCCGGCGGACCCTCTTCCACCACCAGGCCGCCTTCCATGAAGACCACCTTGTCCGCCACCTGGCGGGCAAAGGACATTTCGTGGGTGACCACCACCATGGTGATGCCCTCGTCGGCCAGCCGCTTCATCACGTCCAGGACTTCCCGGGTCAGCTGGGGATCTAAGGCCGAGGTGGGTTCATCGAAAAAGATCACCGACGGATTTAAGGCCATGGCCCGGGCGATGGACACCCGCTGCTGCTGTCCGCCGGAAAGTTCGGCGGGGCGGGCGTCGGCACGGTCTGCTAAGCCCACCTTTTCCAGGGCTGCCCGGGCGATCTGCTCGGCTTCCTTTTTATCGGTCTTGCGGCCTACGGTTAAGCCCAGCATCACGTTCTGCAGCACGCTTAAGTTGGCAAACAGCTGGTAATCCTGAAAGACGAATCCGATCTTCTTCCGGTAGCGCAGGATGTCTTTGCGGGAAATCCGCTTTGCCTCGTAGGTTTCCCCGTCTAAGGTGATTTTACCGTCATCCGCCGGGGAAAGGTAAGAAGCGCAGCGTAAAAGGGTGGTCTTTCCCGAGCCGCTGGGGCCCAAAAGCGCCACCACGTCGCCGTCATCCACCCGCAGGCTGATGTCTTTTAAAACCTCGGTTTTGCCGAAGTGTTTTCTGATATGTGAAAGTTCAAGCATCAGCGTTTCCCCTCCAGTTTCTTTTCCACCCACCGCTGCAGCCAGGTTAAGACCGTGCAGATGATCAGGTAGATCAGACCGGCCTCCAGGTACAGCCAGAAATAATCGTAGGTGCGAGCCGCAATCCGCTGGGCTGTGGCTAAGATCTCAACGATGGCCACACTGTAGGCCAAAGACGTATCCTTCACCAGACCGATCAGGGAATTGGACAGGGGCGGAAAGGCCGTCACGGCCGCCTGGGGCAGGATGACGTGGGCCATGGTCTGGGGGAAGGTTAATCCCACACAGTAGCCGGCTTCCAGCTGTCCCGCGGGAATGGATTCGATGGCCGCCCGGACGGTTTCAGAGCAGTAGGCCCCCACCGACAGGGAAAAGACAATCACCGCCGAGGGGAAGGGGTCTAAGCGGATACCGATGGTGGGCAGGCCGAAATAGACCACAAACAACTGCACAATCATGGGCGTGCCCCGGATGATCCAGACATAAAACCGGGCGATCTGCTTTAGCACGGGGATTTTGGCCACCTGCACCAGCGCAACAAACAGAGCGATCACCAGGCCGATGGAAAAGGACAGGGCCGTGAGAGGAATGGTGACTTTGATTCCGGGAATCAGAAGTTTCCAGAAGGAATCCACCAGCTCGTTAAAAATGCGGGCATTCATAAGAATCTCGTTTCTTTATCGGTTCAAAAGCCGCCGCAAAGGGCGTTGGCTTCTGCTTGTTTTCAAAGGGAATGAAAAAGATCCGTCGGTTGGTATGTTCATACGCAGTCTGTATGTTCGCCGGATCGCGATGAGATGGGATAAGACTCGCCATCCGAGACAAGGATGTCCCGGATGGCGGATCAGAATTGAGCGGGCCGAAGGGCCGCGATGCTTCTTGACCGTCAGGTCAGGAAGATGACCTTACAGACGAATCGGGATTGTTTTGTGCATGAAACAGGCGGCAGCTAAACGTCCTTCGGCCCTGTTCCCATTCCGTTACTCCTGGGCGGTGATGTCCACGCCGTTGAAGTACTTCTCGGAGATGGCTTTCAGCTCGCCGCTTTCGCACATCTCGTCTAAGGCTTTGTTGATGGCCTCTACCAGGCGGTCGTTGCCCTTTAAGACGGGCACATAGGAGCTGGGCTCCGGATCGCCGTAAACGGCAATCTTCACATCCTCTTCGGGATGCTCTTTCATATAGTCATTGAAGGAAGTCTCATAGTTTAAGGTGGCGTCCGCCCGGCCGTTTAACACTTCGGAGATGGACTGGGCCATGGCGCCCACCGGATCTAAGTTCGCCTTGTATTTCTCGGCCATCTCGCCAAACAGGCTGGTGGCTTCGTTGGCGCAGGTCTTTCCTTCCAGATCTTCAAAGGAGTTGATGGTGTCGTTGTCACCCTTGACTAAGATGCAGGGGCGGGAGAAAGCGTAGGGCTCGGTGAAGTCGTACTTGGCCGCACGTTCTTCGTTGTAGCCGACTTCGTTAATGACGGTGTCGATCTGGCCGGCGTCCAGGGCGGCAAAAATGGAATCCCAGCTGGTTTCCAGGTATTCCACCTCAACTCCCATGTGCTTGGCCACGCCGGCGGCCACTTCCACGTCAAAGCCCACTAAGTTGTCATCCTCGTCGTGATAGCTCACCGGGGAATAGGTGCCTTCGGTACCGACAATCAGTTTGCCGCGTTCTAAGACCAGGTCGAGGCGGTCTTGGGTATCTTCCGTGGCGGCATCCGCCTGGGTATCCGCAGCCGCAGCGTCCTCCGCGGTTTCGGTTTGGGCGGTCTGGGCGGTCTCGGCATCATTGGCGGCGCTGTTGTCGGCAGCCGGGGTGCCTGAGGCACAGCCTGCCAGGAAGTAACCGATGATTGTGACGGCAGCGATGGTTGAAATCAGTCTTTTTTTCATATTCTTCTCCTTTTCGAATCTGCTGACTTCAGGCAAAGCAGGCTTGCCTGCCGCTTTGCTCTATGGTTTCGTTCGTACGCCGGGGAAAACCCGTAAACGTACTGAAGTATCATAGCATATTTATAAACGGATTGAAATCAGACAAAACAGCGTCCGTGTTTAAAAATCGGACAGATCATCGATCCTTTTTGCCGGTGGATCAGGGGACAGGTCACCGTCCCACACCCTGCATTTTTCGAAAAAACGGGACGATGACCTGTCCCCTGTCCCACCCTGTCCCGCCGAAACCCCCTTGCGCATCTGCTGTACTGCGTGTAAAATAGTTCCGCTGCCGGGCTGCCGGGCCGCTTTCGTGGCACTGTCATGCTGCCGGTCAACTCTGTTCTATCAAAGGAAGGTTTTATCCCATGTCTGCACCTGAAAACAAAATGGGCGTCATGCCCGTCAAAAAACTGATCATTACCATGTCGCTTCCCATGATGATTTCCATGCTTGTCCAGGCTTTGTACAACGTGGTGGATTCCATCTTCGTCGCCCAGATCAGCGAGGACGCGCTGACCGCCGTCACCTTAGCGTTCCCCATGCAGAATCTGATGATCGCCGTGGGCAGCGGTACCGGCGTAGGTATCAACGCCCTGCTGTCCCAGTCCCTTGGCCGCAAGGATTTTGATCGATCCGACGCGGCGGCCAACACCGGCCTGCTTCTGACCTTCTGCTCTGCCGTAGTCTTTCTGTTGCTGGGCCTGTTCGCAGCCGGCCCCTTTATCCGCACCCAGACGACAGATGCCCAGATCATCACCTACGGCACGACGTACCTGACCATCGTCTGCGGCTGCTCCTTTGGCCTGTTTTTCCAGATGACCTTAGAGCGCCTGCTGCAATCTACGGGACAGACCATCTTTTCCATGGCCTCACAGCTGAGCGGCGCCATCTTTAACATCATCTTCGATCCGATTCTGATCTTCGGCCTGTTCGGTTTTCCGAAGATGGGCGTCGCCGGTGCGGCGTTAGCTACCGTTTTAGGCCAGTGTATCGCCGCCGTGATCGGTCTGATTTTAAATCTGAAAAAGAATCCGGAAATCCACCTGTCCTTTGGCCGCATTCTGCATCCGAAGGCCGAAATCATCGGGCAGATTTACACCGTGGGCGTGCCTTCCATCCTGATGATGTCCATCGGATCCCTCATGACCTACTGCATGAACCGGATTCTCATCCGCTTCTCCACCACCGCCACCGCGGTCTTCGGGGTCTATTTCAAGCTGCAGAGCTTTTTCTTCATGCCGGTGTTCGGCTTAAACAACGGCCTGATCCCCGTGCTGGCCTACAACTACGGCGCGCGCAAAAAAGACCGCATTACTGCGGCCCTGCGCTTTGCCATGACCTTAGCCGGAACCATCATGTTCTGCGGAACCATCTGCTTTGAGCTGATTCCCGGGGTACTGCTGTCCATGTTCAACGCCTCGGAAGAAATGCTTGGCATGGGCATTCCTGCCCTGCGAATCATCGCCGTGCACTTCCCGGTAGCCGCTGTGTGTATCATTTTAGGATCCACCTTCCAGGCGTTTTCAAAGAGCACCTACTCTCTGATCTCCTCGGTATGCCGGCAGCTTCTGGTGCTGATCCCGGCCGCCTGGCTTCTGTCCTTAACCGGAAACGTCAACAACGTCTGGTGGTCGTTTTTAATCGCCGAAGTGGTATCCTTGGCCGTGTCGCTGATCCTGTTCGGAAAGATCAAAAAGAACATCATTGACCCGCTGTAAAGCGGAATGAAACCTTTAGACTGTGGGACAGGGGACAGGTCACCGTCTCCTGTCCCATTCTGCGCTTTAAATTATTAATAAGGGACGGTGACCTGTCCCCGTCCGCCCGGAGTCTCTCATGCAATCCATCCGCACCAATTACAGCCACACCATCTACGCCAGCTACCTGGGTTATATCACCCAGGCCATCGTCAACAACTTCATCCCGCTGCTGTTTCTGACCTTAAGCCGCACCTATGATCTGTCTCTGGATAAGATCGCGCTTTTTACCACGGTGAACTTCTCCGTCCAGCTGCTGGTGGACGCCGCATCGGCCAAATTCGTGGACCGCATCGGGGTGCGCACCAGCATTCTGGCGGCCCATATTTTTGCAGCGGCCGGTCTGATCGGCCTGGCGTTTCTGCCGGAACTGCTGCCGGATCCCTATATCGGTATCCTGGTCTGCATCTGCTTCTACGCCGTGGGCGGAGGCCTGACGGAGGTGCTGATCAGCCCCATCGTCGAATCCTGTCCCACTGAAAAAAAGGAGGCAGCCATGAGTCTGCTGCACTCCTTCTACTGCTGGGGCCATCTGGCCGTGATTCTGCTTTCGACGCTGTTTTTTGTGACGGTGGGGATTGATCACTGGCGTCTGCTGGCCGTGCTGTGGTCCATCGTTCCCATTGCCAACACCGTCTACTTTTCTCTGGTGCCCATCTTCCCCTTCGAAGGGGAAGGCGGACATACCCTTTCCATCCGCGAGTTGTTTTCCCAAAAGGTTTTCTGGCTGCTTTTGATTCTGATGATCTGCGCCGGCGCTTCCGAGCAGGGCATGAGCCAGTGGTCCTCCGCTTTTGCGGAATCGGCCCTTGGGGTCTCGAAAACCGTAGGCGATCTGGCCGGTCCGTCGGCCTTTGCTCTTTTGATGGGCACCTCCCGGGCGCTGTATGGAAAACTGGCCCACCGCATTCCGCTTCGCAAGGCTCTGACGGTCTGCGCAATCCTGTGTATTGCCTGCTATCTGCTGGCCGCTCTATCGCACAATCCCGTTTTCGGCCTTATCGGCTGCGCCGTATGCGGATTTTCCGTGGGGATCTTCTGGCCAGGTACCTTCTCCCTGGCGGCAAAAGAAATGCCTTCTTTGTCCACTGCGATGTACGCATTCTTAGCCCTGGCCGGGGATGTGGGATGCGCATCCGGGCCCACGGTGGTGGGATTCATCGCTAACGCCTTTGGCGACCGCCTGCAGGCAGGACTGCTGGCCGCCATTGTATTTCCTGTGATCATTCTATTGGGAAGCCGGCTGCTGAAGAAAGACTGAGAGAAAAGTTTTTCATTGCAAACAATCGAAACAAAGCGGATCGGGCGCACCCCGATCCGCTTTTCATTTGTTCTGCAGCCATGTCACCAAGCGTATAGACTCTCATGGATGAGACAAAAGTGCCTGTCACTTTTGTCTCACTTTTCCACCTGCCGCGACCGTACTTTCCACCCGCCCCGGCCATAGCGGATCATCATCATGAGGCTTCGCACGGTCTGGTCCACGGCCAAGGCGATCCAGGCGCCGTACAGGCTAAGTCCCGCCACGTTTACCAGCACCCAGCACAGCAGCGGCCGCACACCTAAGGTGGTTACGAAGATGACACCGGCGGTGTAAACCGTGTCACCCGCGGCACGCAGTCCGCCGGAGGCGATGAACTGGTCGGTCTGGAAGGGCTGCACCACGGCCAGAAACAGCAGGATCTGCCCGCCGATGGCAATGACCTCGGCGTTGGTGTTGTACAGTCCGATGAGCTGCCGGTTAAAGAAGGTAAGAGCGAGCATCAGGCCGATGGACACCACAAGTCCCAGCATGCGGATGGTGCGCATATAGTGCTCCGCCATATCGTAGCGGCGTTTTCCGATGCACTGCCCGGTCAGGGTGGTGGAAGACGTGCCGAAGGCCTGCCCTACCATAAAGGACATGGCCTGGATGCTCATGGCGATCTGGTGGGTGGCATACAGAGTATCACCCAGGCCCGCCACCTGACGGGTGTAGAGGATGATACCGATGCGCATAAAGACCTGTTCGATCATGGACGGAATGCCAATGGAAACAATGCTCTTTAATATGCCGGCGTCAAAGGAAAACTTCTCTTTAAAATCCAGATAGATATAGTGTTTTTTGTTCAACACCGCCCAGGCCGCCATGGCAAAGGCGCAGGTCTGGCCGATGACCGTGGCCCAGGACGCGCCGATGACGCCCATCTTCGGGCAGCCGAAGTGACCGTAAATCATCACGTAATTAAAGAACAGGTTGATGACGTTGGCCGCGGTGTTGTAGATCAGGGGCGTGACCGTATCCCCGATGCCCCGCAGAGACGCAGTAATCATAAACGTCAGACACAGGGGCACGAATCCGATCATCTGAATGCGGTAATAATCCACCGCCATGGCAAAGGTTTCGTCCGTAATGCCGCTGCCTGCGATAATGCGGATGAGGGGGCGATCCCAGATGATGCCGATCACCATAAAGAGGATGGAAAGCGACAGGTTCATCAAAAGCGCCATCCGAAAGGCCTGATTCGCCTTTTCGCGGTTCTGCTGGCCGCGGAAGCGGGCGATCATGGCTGTAGCGCCCACGTTCAGGGCGATCATCATGGTCATCAGCATGAACTTCGGCTGGGAAGACAGACCCACGGCGGACAGGGCCATGATGCCCTCTTCGCCGGGCAGCCGGCCTACCATGATCTGATCCGCCATGCCGGTGAGCTGGGAAAGGACCAGTTCGATGAAACTGGGCCAGGCGATCATCACCGCGTCACGCAAAAGCGAGCGGGTGCCAACCCCCTCCGGCAGGGGACGAAAACGCACCCGGCCGTTGGCGGCCGGGTCTTCATAGGTTCCGTAGGGAAGGGAATCCAGTACGGTTTTTACAGTTCTTGTGGTATCCGCCATGGTAAACTCCTGAAGCTTGGCAGTCTCTTTTGCAATCCTCCTTTCATCTTACAGATTTTTGCAGGTTTAGGCAATCTTATTTGCTTTTCAGAAATACCGCTGCCCTCCCGACGGCCAGAAACCCTGCCCGTACCAGGACATAATCCAGCGAAAAGTCATTCCCCAGACCGTACTTCTGAATCAGAAACCACTGCGGCGAACCATCGATCAGATACGAAAGCAGTATGTACAGAAGCAGAATAATCGTTCCTGCCACAGGTGACTGCACAATCCGGCTTAGGGCATAATATCCAAATGAAATACACAGCGCCTGCAGCACCAGCATACCAATCATCCCGCACTGATCCGGATACATCCCCAGGAGTGCGGCATAAAACGGTGCCGCTATCAGCTGCTGTTCCCCAAAGAGCAGCAGAATACACATGTCATCCGGATGCCTTAGAGCCCGCAGAATTTCGTTGTTTTCCACAGTCAGAACCGGCAGAAAAAACAGGAACAGCCCCCAAAGGGCAGCAATAGCTAGTGCCATCTGCGCAAGCCCGAACACTCTCCGGACAGCTTCACTTTCCTCCAGACCCTGATACATATACCAGACAGCAGGCAGCAGAACTGCATACAGAAACAGCAGCCGCGGCCCAACCCGAAGCAGCACGGTTCTGCCGGAAAACCAGACGATACGTCCGCATTGCCGGATCGGATTATTTCTGAAGAAGTTCCAGATAGATTTCATCCAGCGTCAGATCTCCTTTATTTCTGTCGTCGACCAGTTCCTCCGGTGATCCGGCATAAATCACCGTACCCTCTTTCAACACGATCCATTCCCTGCAGCTATCCCGGACATCTTCCAGAATGTGCGTTGCGATCACAATCGGCCGCTCTCCCTGAATATGTGTCAGAATCTCCCGAAAATGAGCCCGTTCTGCGATGTCCAGCCCCGTTGTGGGCTCATCTAAGAGAACGAAATCCGGCTCTCCCATCAAAGCCTGGGCAATTCCCAGTCTGCGGATCATACCGCCGGACAGCGCACGGCAGCGCGTATGTCTCTGTTCTTCTAAGTGAGTCAGTGAAAGCACGCGGTCAACCTCATCCTTCCACGAGATGCCGTCATGGGGCCGTTCCTTCAGATAGGCGTAATACCTCAGCTGCTCCTCTGCTGACAAATCCAAAAATGCTCCGAAGACCTGGGGCAGATAGCCGATGCGCCACGTGCGGCTGTCGATGCCGACCGTCCCCGGATCCGGCTCGTAAATTCCGCAAAGCGTTCGCATCAGCGTAGTCTTCCCCGACCCATTCGGACCGATCAGGCCATAATTCTGATTCTCCAATGACAGCGTTATATCTTTTAATACCCGTTTTTTCCCAAGGCTTTTGGAAAGATGCTCAATTCTGATCATATTCGCTCTTCAGCTCCTCCAGAAATACCAGATCCTCCAGGGGTTCCTCTGCGCAGAGGCGCTGCGCAATTTTTCTGACTGTATTTGCTGCTTCGTTTTGCCGCCCGGCTTCCTTCAGCACTTCATAAAGCAGGTCTTCCACCAAAGATACGGGTTCCTCATCCGAAAGGTTCCTCCACATTTCCAACGAACCCGCCCAATCTTCAAACGTCTGCAGCGCGTCTTCGCTTAAGCCCCCCATAGAACAGATCACGCCGGCCAGTTCCGATTCCGGATGCGCTCCCAGTACCATCTGCACGCTGACTGTATGGATGTTGAATCCGCCAGACCAGGTCAGAATATAATCATCAAAAAACGCAATGTCGTTATTCACATAAAGGCGACACAGATCCCGTGACGCCAACAAAATCCGAGCATCTGCACCCACCGGCGGTGTGATGCCGTACCCCTCCAGCTGTCGACAGGTGCTCTGCCACCTGCGTGCATATTCCGCTGCCGGATCCTTCAGGTCTTTCGTCTGCTCCAGCGGAAGGGTGTCCATCACCTGTGTGTCGAAAAGGGGCAGAATCTCGCCGCCGATCAGTGAAATGCCGTTACTGCTGCCGGAAAAACAGCCCGGTTTCGTTTCTGTCAGATTACAGGCCATTGAAAAGGGCGCGTCTGTTTCCAGACGAAAGTCTGCAGTCGGGATCCGGTTATACGTATTGTATGCCGTGGGATATGTTTTATAATTTCTCATGACCGCCTTCTGTCCGGACATGGGATACCACGGAAACCACCCCGGCAGCATGGCACCTTCCTGAAAGGAATAAAACAGCGGGTGACTTCCTTCGTACCGCAGACGAATCACCGCGTGGTCTGTCGCATCCGACAGCTCGCAGATGACCAGATCTCCATCCTGGTGCCATGAAACTTCTGTCGATTCTCCCGCCAGTTCATGGATCTGATAGCCATGGTAAAGTGTAAAGCAAAAGGTCGTCGATTCCGGCGGCAGTTCCGCTGTAAGTAATGCATCCACCGTCATGGTGTCCCGAAAGCGCAGGTTCAGCTGATACGATGTAATGACAGCCTCATCTCCTGCGGCTTCCTCCGGTGCGTGATCATTTTCAGCATCTGCCTCATAGTAATACTCATCCTGCCGAGAGCCGTCCCAGTTTTCGTTGATACGATACCGGCCCTCGGACATCCCGGATTTAAAAAGCAGCAGAATGCTTCCTGCCAGCACAACCAATGCCAGGGCGCGCCTTTCCCCGCGGCGATGAATTTGAATGCAGGCGGTTATCCCTGCCAGCAGTGCGAACCAGAACAAAAACAGCCATCCTCTGCCTGGTTCTGTCTGCAGCCCCAGCTGCATATTTGGTGCCCAATTCCCGTTTTCATAACAGATCCGAAAAGGCAACATCACAAGTGCAATTCCTTGATCCACCGGAATCAGCGGCTTCTGGATCCATTGAATGGCTGTAAACAGCGGACTGATCACAAGCAGAAACAGTACCAGCAGGATAGATGAAATTCTGGTATTCCTCATCCGAGCCAAAAGATACGCCACCCACAGACAGATGATCATCGGCAGAAGCAGATTATAAGCATAGGATTTCAGAAAAAAGGTGCGAAAATAAGAAGATCCGTCATTTTGTGAAGACGCGGCAAAGAGGGCAAAAAGAATCGTCCCCTGGAAAAGAACTGTCCAGCCAGTCAAAAACCATGTGGCCGCAGTCTGAAAGAAGCCTTTACTTCGGCAGGCGCAGATCGTCTCATCCGCCAAAGCGGTGTGGGAAGAAGTCATGAGAAGAAACGCATATGTTGTCATCGTGATAAACAGGACAAAAGCATAGCGTGAAAGAACATAAAGAAGATAAAATCCCGTCATTTTTGCACGGATCAGAAAAAACAGCAGGATGACGAAAATGAAGTATGCCAGGAGCGGAATCACTGTTAATGGGCGGCGCAGGTAGATGTTTGGAAGGATACGCTTCATAGCAGCCTCCGAAGGACAAGTGAAAGGAACAGAAACAGTCTGTTTCAAGTATAAGCGCGGCCTGCATTTCAGCCTGATCCGTTTCCTTCACCCGCTTTGTCATTATGATTTCACATGCAATGTTCCAAAGAAAGAGGGGCCCTATTTACGAAGGCTTCACCATGGTATAGTACAGATACACCTCATCCAGCGTGGTGCCATCCACCGGATTTGGGTTGTCCGCTTCTTCGACGCTTCGCATGGTAAATCCCTGTTCTGTCTGGAGAAACGTTGCGGTTATGTTTTGGGCTGCAAGCTCCTGTATTTCCTGCCTATCGATTCTTTTCTCCCAGATTTTCGGGCGAACCCTTTCCAAAAGTTTCTGTGGCGCATCGCGGACAATGATGCTTCCCTCCTTCATCACCAGGACCTCATCCGCAATGCATTCGATATCTGCGGCAATATGCGTGGCCAGAATGACGGTGCGCCCTTCGGACAAGCCTGCGATGATGTTTCTCATATTGATGCGCTCCATCGGATCCAGTCCCGCTGATGGCTCATCAAAGATCAAAAGCTTTGGCCTTCCTATGAGTGCGGCCGCAATCATAACCCGCCTTAACGTACCGCCGGACAGATGCTTCATTCGATGAAACCTGTAATCCGTAAGATGCAGCAGTTCCATAAGCTGCTCAAGGTACTCGGCATTTTCCGACGAAAAAGGCTCCTCTTTTATCACCTGCATGTATCTTAGATACTCCATCGTGGTGAATTCCGGATAAAACACGTTTTCCTGGGGTACATATCCCACCTGTTTTCTCCATCCCGAATCCAGTCTGCTGATATCGACACCATCCACCAGGACTCTGCCGTCTGTAGGCTTCTGAAGGCCTAAAATCATGCGAATCAGCGTAGACTTTCCGGCTCCGTTAGGCCCGATCAGCCCATAAAGCCCCGGAGTAAGTTCCTGAATAATATGTTTCACAGCATATTTTTTTCCAAATACTGCAGAAACGTTTTCCAAGGTAACATTCATACCGTCAGTGTCCCCCCAGTTAAATAAAGATCAACAGAACCCCCGCCAGCAGCATACTCACCACGGCGACAGACACATTTTTCGTTCGCCGCAAAACAGAACCGCCTCCCAGACCCAGCACACACATGATCCCAAAATGCAGAAGCGCCTGTGCTGCCGTCACAACGCCCATCGTAACGAAATCGGGAAGAACCGCGAGACCTGGCAGGCTGTTTGCAGCTGCAGAAAAATCAAACTGCCAGCCATCCCGCAAACAGAAATACCAGACGATATGTGTGACAGCCGTCAATATCGCGGCAGCAAGTACGATTTCCCACGTGCGGATGCGAATCACCGGCTCTTCTCCCACCGCGCTGCTTTTGATGATGGGCGTCATGTTCGTCCTCAGATCCGCATTCCAAATCAAAATCGTTCCTACGATCATCAAAAGAAGCTGCAGGATGCGCAGCCCGTAAACGGCTTTCCCAAATCCTCCGACAGCCCACAATGTCCGGTAGCTTCGCTCATATACAAAGGAGCTTCCCGGCTGTGTACGCAGATAATCCGCATAAGCAAGCAGTTTCTCCACCGCCGGCAGCCGCTTCAACTGCTGGGCATAATACGCCGCCTGTTCCTCTGAGGTCTCCGACCCAGACATGGTTTTCATAGCCAGCAGGCGTTCCTGCTCCTCCTGCAGAGTGTGGAGTTTTTCCGTGCTGTAGACTCCTTCTACGGAAAGCACGTAGTGGCGATACCAGATTTCATCATCCGTATAAAGCAGATCCTTTTGAGGACGTCCGAGGAATAGTATTCCTGCTGCAAGAACGATGATCAGTATCCAGCCGCGATCATAAAACCAGCTTTTTCGTACTTCATAACCTGCAAGCGTTCTTCCGCCGAAGCACCATCTGACCAATCCTTCCAACAGGGCATAGGATGAGCGAAACGGGTTCGTATTCTTTCTGGTGCGAAAACCTGCGCGCACCGAAAGTGTTACCAAAAGGCCCGCGATTCCCAGAAACAGAAGCATCACCGCAACCCCGTCCACCGGGATCCCGCCAACCGGCATCGGGTCATATCTGGATAAAAACGTCTCAGCGTGCACAAAGGTATAGAGGTTCCATTTTCGAAAAACGGCAAAAAACCCGTGGCTGCTGATACGCGATGCAGCAGCCTCCGCAAGCAGCAGCCCTGTATCAAGGAGAATCGAAAGCATTCCGTTTCTGGCCATCAGATGGATACAGAAACAAATCGTATACAGTAGCTGATAAGCGATGAACTGGAGCAGGATATAGAATAAAATGGCCGTTCGAATACGAATGGGCGAAAGGCTGTTTCCAAAGTATGGGACGCATTGAATAGGCAGGTTCAGATCCGGCAGTCCATATGTCATTGCTGCTGTCGCGAGTCTGGACACATATACAGCCGTCAGGATCCCCGCCATGCCCAAAAGCCCTACTGCATACTTTGCCAGAATCATGCGATTGCCGTGACAGTGGCTGTGGTAAATCACCTCCAGTGTCCCCTTCTCATGCTCGTTGCTGACAATGCAGGAAAGAAACAGAATCATGATCGCCGCTAGCAATACGTGCCCGGCACCGTAATTCCATACCTTCCAAAGGCCGTAACCCCCGGAAAACCGCACATTCTCCCGCCGGAACATACTCTTCAGGCGAGAAGCCCGCATCTGAAGCAAAGACCCATACCGCCGTAAATACGCATCCGATTCGCCGGCCTGCAGGCGTTCTGCGGCATTCGAAATGACATCATCCCAATGGGCATAAACCCTCTCCACCTCTTCAAGTTCGTCTGCAGTCTCCTTATATACAGACAGTTCCTGCTGCAGTGTAGATGCGATTCTCCTTCTGGGAAACACCCGATCCAAAAGCATGGAGTCAAATGTGCGCTGCACACGGTCTGATGTGATCTCCTCACCGCTGTTTTGGATAACCTCCGCCATGACTTTATAGGACGTATATGGAATATGGTCTGTCAAATCAGGCAGTATGATTCCGGCGGGAAATGCCAGAACCAGTGTGCAGAAAAGAACGCACGCCAGAGTGACCGCCGGCGTGCTGTTTTTCCATTTTCTCAGTTCCCAGATCATCTGCACCTTCATACTCTTGTTCCGCCCCATTTACGGCATATCGATGATGCGATACGAATCAAACTTCCCCTGCATCATATCCTCTGTGTTCAGCAGGATCGTTTTTCCGTTACCGGTTTCTTCATCGATCAGCATGCCGTATGCAGTATGCTCAAAGGCCGCTGTCAAATATATGTTTTTCACCCGTCCCAACGGGCGCAGCGCTGCATCCTCATATTTCCAGTACAGAAGTTCTTTCCCTTTGGTATCATAGGATACCGCCATGCGATTTTGGTCAGAAAACAAACAGACCGGAGCAAGTCCGTCCCCCTCAAACGTCCCGCTTTCCTTATAATCCCCCGTATCCACATGATACGTTTTCCAGGTGTCATCAAACGAGATCAGCAGCTCCTGTTCCGACACCGGGATTCCATCGTTTTCCATCAACGGCAGCGGTATTCTGTCCATTGTCTGATCCGGCAGGTGAACACAGATCCATTCCTTGAGCTGATGTTCCTTCCGGAAATCCGCTTCTTCCCCATGCGAAAGAAACTCCTCTTCCGATGTATCATAATAAGAATAGGGGATCCGGACCTCGTCATCGAAAAGGCACATCGTTCCCAGCGCCGATGCTGTTTCCTGACCGGAGAACAGCGTCTTGGCCTGATTTGTCTGAAGATCGTGAATCACCAGAAAGGATTCCTGCTGATCCAGCGGAACCTGGTTTTCATCATATTGATTCATACCGCTGATCAGCACCTTGTCGCCGCACCTTAAAACCTGAAAAATAAGCGTGGCTTTCTCTGTCACATTACACAGTTTTCGCCGATGGCTTCCATCCTCATTCATTTCATAAAGGCTTAAGGCCCCGGGGTTCTCTTCATATGGGCGAGCATAATAATATATTTTTCCGGCTTCCCTTCGGATGGGATAAATCCCCCCCTCAAACCACGCAGGGCAATTGCTGTCCTCATGGGAACACTGCGGATCCCGGCAGATCACCTCCGCCTTTCCTTCTTCCACATCAAAATAATAAAGACAGCCATTATCGTCCTGCTGATAGGCAAACCGATCTGTCAGAATATTCATTGCCGAAGCCGCTGCGCCATACCACAGATCCGGATCTTCCGGATCGTTTTCCGTCTGGTCTTTTGCCGCACCGGATCCGTCTGCACCGCATGCACAAAGCATGCATGCCATGATCATCCATGTAAACAGCTGCTTCCAAAGGATCCGTGCCTTTCTATTCACACTCAAAACGTGTTCTCCTCCCCGGGTATGCGCCGTCCTGGGTTAATCCACGGCCGCAGTTTCCGATTGTAATAATGCCTGTAATTCCCGGATCACGTCATCGCCCCCTGCGTCGGAAAACTGCTGTTTCAACCGCAGAGCATCTTCCTCCATGGACTCTGAGAGCCACAGTTTTTCAAACTCCGGGGTCAGTTTCTCCAGTGCAGCTTGCTCCTTTTCAAAACCGGACAGATTTACGGTAACCTGTGCGATCTCAGAGGGAATGACAAATCCGGGATCCCCAAATGCAAGCTTTTCCTGATACAGAAACGTGTGCGAAATCTCCTGCTCGGCGGCGGATGCATCCTCTCCCGCCGCAGCGCCGCCCTGATTCTTTTTTATTCGGTAGGGATATATCATGTCATACAATCCGGTCACCATCGGAACATTCATGCCATATACCGGGTCCTCAATCACGCCATCCGTTAACGTATAATCCTCGTCCTTTCTCCCATAGGTCAGCAGATTCGCATAATCTGGATCTGAGAACAGCACCTGCAGCAGGGAAAGCGCTTCTTCTCTTTTTTCAGATTGTTCCGCAATACCAATACTGCCTAAACGGCGCGGCACAACCCGATACGGCATGCGCAGAAGACAGCTGTTTTCATCCTCCAGTATATTCTCATTAAAAAGCTTCGGGATGTATCCGATGATCATGGAATAAGATGTCCAACCCGGCTCCAATGCGTCAGACGCTTCGGTGACCAGCTTCCCCTTCATCTTCAGTCTGTTCATGCTCCGAAAGCAGTCCATCACCGCATCACAGTCCCATGGAGCGCACACGGATCCATCCGTTAAGGAAACCATGCAACCCGCAATCACCGTATATCCGCAATGATTTGCAATCCTTTCCAGTGTCATCTGCGTTGGATCAAGCGCAGCAGGTCTGCCCTGCAATACGCTCTCATTTTCCGAAAGATAGCGCAGGATGTTTGGCAGATACCCCTTTGTCTCCTGAAGTAAATTCTCGCTGTGCACAGATCGGTCTGCCACCGTATAACAGCAGAAGCTCGGGCCCCATTGATTTGGGATGCTGTAAATTCGGCCATCCAGACGCACCCTCTCCCATTCGGGCTCTGTGTAGTGAGACCGAATCGCCGTCATGGCCTCCGTCTCCAGCGCTTCTGACAGATCCCAGAACGCCCCGTCCTCCATTAAGGACTGCACGTAATTCTCAGACGAGCAGCCCATAAGGGATACAATATCGGCTTCTCCTGCTTCCAATGCATGCTTTACAGCCCGATCGTAAGTCCCCTCTTCCACTTTAAAATGAAGAGACAGCGCTATACCATCATCATGCAGCTTCTGATTCAGAAATTGTTCTGTCTCCAAAAGAGATTCTGCAAACAGAGGGATCATCCAAATGATGTCTGTGCCGGCCTCTTCTGCAGACAATTCGTCATTCTGCTCGTCATTCACGTAAGCATTGCTGCTTTCCTCCCCGGCAGATTCCGCATTCTCCCTCGAATCTCCTTTACAAGCCGACAGTAAGATCGGTAAGATAAGAAGCGCAGCAAGATACCGCATTCGTGGACGCCACATATTTCCCTCCTTTGTTTTCGAAGCTGCTTTTTGGAAACAGATCCCGTCATGTATGCAAAAAAGTGATAAACCTGTGCGCTTAACCATAATTGTCTTTTTATCATTTTATCATAACATTCCACAATTACAATACTCCGAGTTCTTTATTCAACGCATGGACGTGTGGCTTTGAGGCAACACGTCCATGCACATATATTCAGCAGGCTGCTGTTAATCCATGAATACAAAGCAATGTTTTGTCCTTAGTATCCCGTCACACTTGTAGATCCAGTCCAGGTTTGGCCATTCCATGTAGCCCTATGTGAAGCCGAAAGTTTCACTGTGTAGCAATTTTGAGGCGCACTAAAGGGGACGCCTGCCGCATAGGCGCTTGTTTGGCTTTTTGACTGTGCACCCGTTGTGTATGTTACCGCATTAACATAATGATATGTAGCACTCACCCAACAGGTAACAGCGGACGAAGTAGATGCTGTTGTAGATGTGCCAGCCTGAGATGACGTAACGCTGCTACCAGAAACAGAATATCCTCCGACTCCACCTGAAATTGTTTGTGATTTTGCCATGACGGACATAGGTGTTATCAGCACCAACGTCAAAGCTGTAACAATAGCTGCCCTCTTTATGTTTTTCTTAAAACTGAACATTATTCCCCCTTTCTAATAGATGTTCCTTCGACTATTCCTGACAGCCTGCCTGTTAAGTGCTATTATAAAAGGTCCTTTTTAGATATACCTTGACAAACCGCGTTATCTGCTTATAACATAATATGATGGGTTGTGGTTCTTTTATCCTTTTAAAAACACACGTTAATCATCGGACCCGCTGTTGACAATTGAATGAGGAAAACCAAATGCGTGATATGAAAATCGGCGATATCATTCGTGAACGCCGAAAAAACCTGAATTTAACACAAGAGCAATTATGTGAAGGTATCTGTGAACCGCTGACCTTATCCCGCATTGAAAACGGTAAGGCCGTTCCGACATACAGTCACCTGCGGGCATTATTGTCCAGACTCGGTCTCCCTGAAGGGCGATACTTTGTGCAGGAGCGCGCAAATGAGGACGCCATTCGCATGATCAGGCACAAATTACATACTCTTTCCGGATATTATGACGCAGCCATCGATCGCAGTGCTCTGTCTGCCAGAGCGCTTTCACTGATCGGGCAGCTGGAAGACATGCTTTCTGCGCAGGATATCCCGGATCTCCAATTTGCGGTATATATGAAGGTTTATTTTCATCGAGATCCATCCGATGCGCCGCTGTATGCAGACCTTTGCGAGCAGCTGCTTTCCGCCATTCGCCTTTCCTTGCCGCGATTTACGATGGAAACCATCTCTGAGGGCGTTTATTCTCTGGAAGAGACTCAAATGATCGTGCTCCTGGGCGAAATTCTAAGGCGCATGGGAGAACAGGAAAAGGCCCTTACCGTGCTGCACGACATTCATCAATACGTGCAGGATCACGTTCATTCCATCACTCATCCATCCCGTTTTCTCCCGCTGACAGCAGTCACCTACGCGAAAGCGCTCTGTCAGTCTGGCAATTATGAGCAAGCATTGGATCTTTCTCAGGAAGGCATCCATTGCTGCCTCCAATATGGATATTGTGGACAGCTCCCTTATTTACTGGAAACCGAGGCATTTTGCCTTGAGCAACTAGATCAGCTCGCTTTGGCTGACACGGCATGGAAAGAATCATACGCACTGTTTTCAGCGACCGGCAATGAACGCGGTATGCTTCGAACAGCCGAAAAGATCAGACAAGATCAGCCGCTTCTATCAGCCGGGCCTGTTGTCTTAAAGCTGGCACAGTCTTTGCAGTCAATCCCTGAAGGCAGCCTTTCTACACCTGATGCTTCGCCATCCCCTGCTCAAAGCGACAAGCCTCGTCACCTTGGCGCCATCATCAGGGAACGCCGGGAAGAGCTGGGTTTCAGTCAGCCTGCTCTGTGCGCCGGTCTTTGTACCCCTATGACGCTATCCCGTTTTGAGCGAGGGGAACAGATGCCTCCCTGGTATATTGTATTGCCGATGGTTCAGCGTCTGGGGCTTCCGGATGACCTGTTCTTCTCGGGTTTAACAGAAGAGGAAATCCGCATCCACCTTCTGCGAAAGAACATTACCGGTTATTGTTTCCAGTATGAAGTTGCGACAGATTCCGAAAAAAAAGAACTCCGCGGTGCCGCATTAAGAGACATCGCAGAGATAAAGAACAGCAATGCGTATAAGAGTTCTGAAATGCGTCAGTTTATCGAGCATTCGGAAATATCCATCGACGATCCGGCCGCACGATCGCACTCCGAAAAGATTCAGGCATTGGAAGCAGCTCTTCGTCGAACGATTCCAGCGTTCTCGATCGATACGATCCGCTCTGGAGTCTACTCTTCTGAAGAAGCTGAGCTGATCATGCTGATCGCAACCGAGTATAGTGAGTCCGGAAAGCAAGATGTTGCCATCGACATCCTGGATCAGCTGCAAAAATGTATTGTCCGGAAATACCCTGAATGGCACCTGTTTCTGGCTGTGACATATAATCTGGCTGTAAACCTCGGCGGTGCATGCCGTTATTCCGATGCTTTACGTGCAGCCACCGATGGTTTGTCTGCGTGCCTTCAAAGAGAACATTATGCGATGATTCCAGGCTTTCTGCATATCCAGGCGGAATGCTATTATTGTATGCAGGAAACCTCTCTCGCCCAGGCGCTTTATCCCGTAATCTGGAATCTGTACCAGCTCATACAGGATAGCACAAATGCTGAATTGCTAAAGCAGGATGCAGATGATCGCTTTCAGATGACCTTTTAATCCTCTCCTCCGGGGCCCCGATGTCCCGGAAATACTGCAACACCGCCAAAACTCTGTGACTGCAACTGCACCTGTTCATCCTTCGGCGCGATGTCGCTTGGCACCCCCGGCATGCTGCAGGCTACAGTCATAGCCATAATCAGGATTGCACTCACCACACAAACAATTTTTCTCATTTCATATGCTCCTTTCTTTGATAGGAAATATCAAGATACAAAAGGAGCATATCCATAAAGGAAAACAGCGCCCATATCAGCACAAGTTCTGTTGATATAACATGTCATGATATTCAGTTTTGAGGAATACATGATGTCGCTGCCTCTCACACTGCTTCGCGCACTTCCATGTTCACCCGGACACACAGTTTATGTTACAATGAGGAAGCCCATCACTGGCAAACAAGTCCGTCTGTTAAGAAAGCGCCTGGTTATTCTATCGTCATCATTAAAACCAATTAAGGATCCCACTCATGACAGAAAAACTTTTCGATCAAAACGCCTATGACACCTCTTTTTCCGCCACCGTCGTCTCCTGCACCGTTGCCGAAGATGCCGGTTTCTGGCAGGTGATCTTAAACCGCACCCTGTTCTTCCCTGAAGAAGGCGGACAGGAGCCGGACGAGGGGACGTTGGAACTCTCCGGCCGAACGCCGCTTCCGGTGGAGGATGTGCAGATCAAAGACGGCATCATTCTGCACAAAATCGCCTCCGCCGAGCCGCCGTTTTCCCCCGGAGACGTGGTTTTCGGACAGATCGACTGGGTGCACCGGTTCGATCAGATGCAGCAGCATACCGGCGAGCATATCTTCTCCGGTCTGGTGCATTCCATCTTCGGCTACGACAACGTGGGTTTTCATTTAAGCCGCAACACCGTAACCATGGACTACAGCGGCGAGCTTTCTGCGGCGCAGATTGCCCAGCTTGAAGCCGCTGCCAACTTGGCCATCTGGGAAGCCCGTCCCGTAACGGCCTGCTATCCTGATGCGGATACTCTTGCTTCGCTGGACTACCGCAGCAAATCCGGCATTCAGGGCGATGTGCGCATCGTCACCATTGAAGGCATCGACGTCTGCGCCTGCTGCGCGCCCCACGTGCGCACCACGGCGGAGGTAGGCCTGTTAAAAGTGGTTTCCGCCATCCGCTACAAGGGCGGCATGCGGCTGACCATTCTCTGCGGCCAGCGCGCATACGCGGATTACCGCGCCCGGCAGCTTTGCCTGGAGGCCATCTCCCATCAGCTTTCCGCGCCCCAGGAGACGTTGGCGGAAAGTGTCGCGGCGCTGAAGACGGAACGGGATACGCTGCTGCAGAAGGTCTATGCCCTGCAGGAGGATGCCCTTTCTGTGCGGCTTAAGACGCTGGATCCGGATATGAAAAACGCCGTAGTGTTTGCGGAGGACTTAGACGCCATCCGCATGCGCCATGCGGTGAACAAAATGGCGGAGGCCCATCCCGGATACTGCGGCATTTTCTGCGGAAACGAGGAAGCCGGCTGGCAGTACATCATCGGCTCAAGGCAGGAAGACAGCCGGCAGATGGGTTCCCTGCTAAAGGAGCGGTTCGGCGCCCGGGGCGGCGGAAAACCGGAAATGATTCAGGGATTTGTGCAGGCGAAGCAAAAGGAACTGGAAGAACTGTTTGCGTGAAAGTGCTCTGTAAAGCGAGGCTCGATGCGATTTCTTTCATCGCGTCGAAATAATAACAGAAGAACCGGATCTGAAGGATTTAATTTTCAGATCCGGTTCTTCTGTTATCCGGCAAGGCCCTCTTCTTGACCTGGTGGTCAAGAAGCATCGCGGGCCTTCGGCCCGCTCAGTTCTGGTTTATACATCTTCAAGGTACTTCCGCAGTCCCGGCAGAGCAAACTGTACTCTGCCTCTTCCCGTTGCTTCAATGACCCCCTGTTCGATCAGGCGTTTTCTGTATCGGGATACATACCCCGAGTTTTTCTTTAAGCGCTTTTCGATTTTCATCACTTCGCTTTCCTTGTCATCCGCCAGCATTGCTTTTAAAAACGCAATATCTCCCTTGGACAGTTCCCGTATGGTTGCTTTTAATACCCGGCTTTCGAAATCTTTCTCCGCAAGGGGCGCGCCTCTTTCCACATCTTTCAGGAGGATTATGTCAGCCGAATCATCCGCCATTTCCCAGGTCCGGTACCCGACCAGCTGCAGCATATATGGAAAACCGTCTATCTTTTGTACTGCCATTTCCAGTGCTTCCGGTGCAATTGTTTTTCCGGCCTGTTCCACCGTTTGGCGAAATGCTTCCTCTACCTCGTAATCCTCAATTGCTCCCAGTTCATACTGACTTGCACGGCGCAAAAAGGACACGGAGCGGTCGTTCAGAAGCAGGGAGACTTCTGACGGCAATCCAGCCATCAATAACGCTATTTTTCTGTTCTCGCGAACCAGCAGCTGATACACAGCAGCCAGCTGAATCATCTCATCCAGACGCGCACTTACCTCATCGACTGTAATCAGCAGGCCGACGCCCTGCTCTTCCAGCAGTTCCAGATATTTTGTCAGGCGCATCCGCCAATTGGGACGGACTTCGTTTTCCTGTTCCCAGGACAACCCGAGAACACTTCCGACCTGGACGCTCGTCAGTGTTTTCTTTGAATCGGCCGGCAGCAGTTCTTCAGCCGAATAAGCCGTCTGCTGCAGGATATCTTCCAGCATCCCCGGAATACACGCTACATTTGCGCTGATCCAGCCAGCCTCGCGGCATCTCTCAGAAAAATATGTCAGCAGCGCCGTTTTCCCGGTTCCCCTCGCCCCTACAAAAATAGAGGTCCGTGCCGGATTGCCCGGTGTGCTGTTCCACGATCGCTCGATCTCTGATATGATTTGTGAACGCCCGGCAATAATCATGGGTATCTGCCCGAAATTCGGTGTAAACGGATTGTCTCTCATTTATGGATTCCTCTGTGTTTATTTACTGCGGTCACGCCAACAAACCCTCATCCACCAGAGCGCAAGCGTGGCGTGAACGGGTGCTTTTGGCGACCGACTCATTTGAATCATCTCTATTATAACACGTCAGATTTTGTTTTTGTAGAAAGTTTTTGTTTTTGTTGAAAGTTTTTGTTTTTGTTGAATTCCATTGAATCCACAGGTTTGTGCAGGCGAGTCGGAAGGAACTGAAAGAACTGTTTGCGTGAATGCGCCATAGTTGACAACGCTGCCTTTCGCGAGCATATTATTACTAAATCCTAAATCATGATTTAGTTAATTACGATTTAGTAATTACGATTTAGTTAATTACAATTTACCTCGCCGCAGAAAGAGTAGGAGCCCCGTTTTTTATGCGTCTGGACCGTTTGCTTTCGGAAATGAATATTGCCACGCGCAAGGAGATCAAAGAAATGGCGCGGAAGGGCCGCATTATGGTAAACGGCGCGCCGGTGCGTGACAGCGGCACCCAGGTTTCGGAGACGGATGAAATCACCGTTGACGGCCAGCCGGTTCGCTACGCCGCGTTTGAATACTATATGATGAACAAACCCGCCGGTGTCATCACAGCCACGGAGGATCCCCATCAGTCCACGGTCTTAGATCTCATGCGCAAAACGCCGCCGATGGGAGGGGCTTTGGGTGAGGTCAGCGACACATCGCAACCCATCCGCCGGGACGTGGCTCCCGTCGGCCGGCTGGACAAGGACACCACCGGTCTTCTGCTTCTGACCAACGACGGTGCCCTCGCACACCGGCTGCTGGCGCCCGGAAAACACGTGGACAAAGTCTACGAAGCCGTTGTCCGGCAGCCTGTGACGGATGATGACATCCGCGCCTTTGCGGAAGGCCTTCTGGTGGACGAAGACTGGCGGGCACTGCCGGCGAAACTGGAGGTAATCGAGCAGCCGTTGGAACGGGAGACAGGTCACTGTCCCATGATCGCAACGCCTGACGGCGCCAATCCGCTTTCGGAAAAACGGGACAGTGACCTGTCCCCGGGTTCCCGTGTCCGCATCACCATCCATGAGGGCAAATTTCACCAGATCAAGCGGATGTTTGCCGCCATCGGAAATGAAGTGCTGGCCTTAAAGCGCCTGTCCATGGGGCCGTTAGCGCTGGATCCAGAACTGGCGGAGGGCGCCTGGCGGCCGCTACGGCCAAAAGAAATCGAGCTGCTGAGACAAAAGTGACAGGCACTTTTGTCTCAGTCTGAGTCTGGTGTATGGATCTTCTGATCTGCTTTTTCGCTAACGTCTTACTGCAGGTTTTCTTATCTTACTGCAGGCTTTACAAGGAGGGTGCACCATGAGCGAACGCAGTTATCCGCTCGGCATGAAAAAGGTATCTGATTCCCGCACGGAAATCACACGCATTATCATTCATGAAGATATCAACGGCCAGAACCGCCTGTTCGGCGGACGGCTGATGGAGTGGATCGACGAGGCGGCGGGCATCGCGGCCATGCGGCACTGCGGCGGGAATGTGACCACCTGCAGCGTGGACAGCCTGGTTTTTAAAAAGGGCGCGTATTTAAATGACGTGCTTGTGATGATCGCACGCGTTACCTATGTGGGCAACACGTCGCTGGAAGTGCGGGTGGATACGTTTATCGAGGATCTGACAGACGGCAGGCGCACCCTGATCAATCACGCCTATCTGACCGAAGTGCTGGTAGACAAAGAAGGCCGCCCCCAGCCGATCCCTTACGGGCTCGAACCGGAGACGGACACGGAGAAGATGCTGTGGGAGGGCGCCATCCGCCGCAAGCAGATCCGAAAAGAGCGACGGGAGGAAGGGTTTTAAAGGCCCGGTGAAGCGATTTGCAATGGTGTTTCAAAGGATACGAAATGAGTCAAAAGTGCCTGTCACTTTTGACTCCAAAGGATACGAAATGAGTCAAAAGTGCCTGTCACTTTTGACTCATTTGACGTATGGAAGAGATGACAAAAGTGCCTGTCCCTTTTGTCACCACTGGCTGTGATGCAGCTGACCGTATTTTTCCAGCCCGGCGTAGTCGATGTGGCGCAGGGCTTCGTACACCGTGATGGCAGCGGCGTTGGCCAGGTTTAAGGAGCGCTCGCCGGGGGCCATGGGGATGCGCACGCAGCGCTCCGGCGCGGTTTTTAGGATTTCTTCCGGGATTCCGGCGCTTTCCTTGCCGAACATCAGGAAGTCGCCGTCCTGATAGTCGGCTTCGGCGATGGTCTGTTTCGCCTTGGTGGTTACGAACCAGATCCGGGCATCCGGATGCTGATCACAAAAATCCTGATAGTTAATATATTCCTTCGGCGCGAGGCGAGGCCAGTAATCCAGCCCCGCCCGCCGGAGGGATTTTTCGTCTGTGAAGAATCCCAGCGGATGAATCAGGTGAAGCGAGGCGCCGGCACACATGCAGGTGCGGCCGATGGCACCGGTATTTCCCGGCTGTTCAGGTTCGAGTAAAACAATTCCGAAACTCATTGCTTTTTCCCTCTGGTTTTTCGTAAAATGGAACTGGTCATTTTATGATTCAGCCGCCAGAAGATCTGCTTCTTGCCAGCTCTTCATGACAGGAAGAAAACCTCCTGCCGGCGCACTGTATCATATTATAACGCTTTTTCTGCTTTACCAGAAGCCACCTGTCAAATCGAATCCATTGAAGGAGGAACAAACCCATGAGCAAACTGTATTTTATCCCCGGATCTCAGGATCTGTACGGCGAGGAGTGCTTAGCACAGGTCGCCGCCGACTGCGCCCGCATGGTAGACTTTTTCAACGAGAAGCTGGGCGACGTCGTTGAATTCGTGCTGATGCCCACCGTGGAAACGTCCCGCATCTGCGTGGAAGACATGCGCGCGGCCATGAACGACGACGACTGCGTCGGTGTCATCACCTGGATGCACACCTTCTCTCCCGCCAAGATGTGGATCAAGGGCCTTCAGATCTTAAACAAGCCACTGCTGCATCTGCATACCCAGGCCAACGAAAAGCTGCCCTACGACAAGATCGACATGGACTTCATGAACTTAAACCAGGCAGCCCACGGCGACCGAGAATATGGCTTCATCTTAGCTAAACTGAACATCCCCCACGAAGTGGTGGCCGGCTACTACGAGCACGAAAACGTGCTTGCGAAGATCCGCCAGTTCGCCCAGGTGGCCAAGGCCATCGGCTTCTCGAAGAACCTGCGCGTGGCCACCTTCGGCAACAACATGCGTGACGTGGCCGTCACCGACGGCAACCGTCTGGAAGCCGAAATCAAGTACGGCTGGGAAATCAAGTACTGGGGCATCGGTGAAATCGCCCGCCTGGCTGACGCCGCCACGGAGGAAGAAATCGACGCGAAGATGGCGGAGTACACCTCCAAGTACATCATGGACACCGACAACGTCGCCGCGGTGCGCGAGCAGGCCAGCTACGAGATCGGGTTTGAAAAATTCCTTGCCAAAAACGGCTGCTGCGCCTTCACGGACACCTTCCAGAATCTATTCGGCTTAAACCAGCTGCCCGGTATCGCCGCCCAGAACCTGATGGCCAAGGGCGTGGGCTTCGGTCCGGAAGGCGACTACAAGATCAGCGCCTTCTCCGCCGTGCTTATGAAGATGGCCGAAGGCCGTCCGGGCGCCACCGGCTTCATTGAGGACTACACCTACGACCTGACTCCAGGCGCCGAGCTGGAACTGGCTTCCCACATGCTGGAAGTGCCGGCTTCCTTCGCCGCCACCCAGCCGAAGATCCAGGTGCATCCCTTAGGCATCGGCAACAAGGCCGACCCGGCCCGTCTGGTGTTTGATTCTGTGACCGGCGACGGCATTCAGGTGACCTTAATTGACTTAGGCGATCACTTCCGCATCATCTGCGCCGACATCGAGCTGGTGAAGGTGCCCCAGCCCATGCCCAACCTTCCGGTGGCTCAGATCATGTACCGCCACAAGCCCGATTTCGCCATCGGCACTGCGGCCTGGTGCTACGCCGGCGGTGCGCATCACTCCGTGGTCTCCACCTCTTTAACCCGTTCCGATATCGCCATGTTCGCCCGTCTGACCGGCACCGAACTTATCACCATCGGCGACGATACCACCGAAGCGGATCTGGCAAAGTTTTACATGAAATAAGAGTTGTTATTTGCTGACGAGGAACAGGGGATTGCCCTGTTCCTTTCTACAAAGGAGCTTCCTGTATAGTTTAAAGAGTGGGCGTTGAAAAAAGAAAATACCTCAGAGTAGAATAAGATTTACTGACTTGGCATGGTTGGTAAATCTTATAGAAACAGAGAGGTATTTCAAATGAAGTCTAACACTCA
>JAZPYY010000069.1:0-2072 GCA_045544375.1 Shuttleworthella sp. | reverse complement strand
TCAAAAATCGTGATAAAATTCATCATTCCATATCCCGGCGGATTGTGGTATCCTATCGAAGCGTACTTAAAAAACGCAAATTGTGTTGATTATTTTTGCAATGCAAAGGAAGAACCACTATGAAAAACATCAAAATCATTGACATTACCCTGCGCGAGTCGAACTTTATGCGTGAGCAGGCCCTGACCTTTAAAGAAAAACTGGAGGTGGCCCGTTCCTTAGACCGCATCCGCGTGGACGCCATGGAACTGGCACCCATCGCCGCCGGCAAGGCGGACGAACTGTCCAACAAGACCATCGCCGCAGGCGTGACCACGGCTCTGACGGCCGCCGTAAACATCGGCACCGGTTTCATCGCCGAAACCTGGGAGAGCATCCGAAGCGCCCGCATGCCTCAGCTGGATCTTCTGGTTCCGGTTTCTCCGGTGCAGATGGAGTACACCTGTCATAAGAAGGCGCCGGCCATGCTGTCCATGATTATCGAAGAAGTCAAGCAGTGCCGTTTCTACTGTGAGCAGGTGGAATTCTCCGCCGTGGACGCCACCCGGGCCGAGCGGGAATTTCTGTATCAGGCCGTGGCAGCGGCGGTGGAAGCCGGTGCCAACCGCATTACCCTGTGCGACAGCGCGGGCGTGATGCTGCCGGAGGAATTTGCCGCATTCATTTCTGATGTAAAGGCCAACGTTCCCCAGATGGAGCAGGCGGAGCTTTATGTGCAGATCAGCGATGGCATGCACATGGCAGCGGCCTGTGCGGCAGCCGCCATCAAGGCCGGCGCCGACGGCGTCAAGTGCACCGCCATGCCTGCCGGTTACCCCACCATGACCCAGATGGCGGACCTGGTGCGGGTCAAGGGCGAGGCCATGGGCATTGCCACCTCCATGCGCACCACGGAACTGGATCGCTGCACCCAGCAGATCACCCGCCGCATGGAAATGGAAAAGAACGAGCAGACCCCCTTCGACAGCCCCATCAGCGACGAGAACAGCGGCATCTGCTTAAGTGAAAACGATCCCATTAGCGAAGTGGTCAGCGCTGTCCGCCGGCTGGGCTACGACCTTTCCGACGAGGACAACTCCAAGGTGTATGAGGCCTTCCAGCGGGTAGCCACGAAGAAGAGCTTTGTGGGCGCCCGGGAACTGGATGTGATCGTGGCCAGCACCGCCATGCAGGCACCTTCCACCTACCGCATCGACAGCTACGTCATCAACAGAGGCAACATCATCACCGCCACCGCCAACGTGACCTTAGAGCGGGATGGCAAGAAACTGCGCAGCGTGGGCATCGGCGACGGCCCGGTAGATGCGGCATTTCTGGCCATCGAGCAGATCATCGGCCACCACTACGAGCTGGACGACTTCCAGATCCAGACGGTGACGGAAGGCCGGGAGGCTATGGGAGGCGCTCTGAGCAAGCTGCGCGCCACCGCCCGCCTGTATTCCGGCAACGGTATTTCCTCCGACATCATCGGCGCTTCCATTCGTGCTTACGTCAGCGCACTGAACAAGATCGTTTACGAAGCACAGTAGGGTTTGCGTTTCATCCGAAAAAGTTTTGCGATTTACACTGCACGCCTGAAGGGACAGACAGTGCGAATCATATGCGGAGGACAATTCATTGAAACTTTCTTATTCTATGCAATACTGGGACGGCTTAAGCTGGGACGAGCTGGTGGCGGCGGCAGAGGATGTGAGCCTCTGCGGTGTTGAAGTCTACGACGTGCGCAGCAACCTGTTTTCCGGCAAGGAAAGCCCGTCCAATCCGGCCACTGCAGCTGCGACCCGCCGCCGTCTGGCCCGTAAGGGAATCACCATTCCCTGCATCGCGACGGCCATGGATTTTACGGATCCCTCCTTCGCGGTGGAGTTCGAAGAAGCCTTTGCCATGGCGGAAAACTTAGACATTGCGGCCATTTCCCTGCACACGGTGTGTGAAGACGCGGATCTGTGCCAGCAGTTTTTGGCCAGTCTGATGGAACGCGTCGAGGGAACCGGCATTTCTCTGCTGGTGGAATCCACCGGCACCTTTGCCGACACGGCGAAGCTGCGGGATCTGTTAAACCGCTTTTCCGA
>JAZPYY010000068.1:0-18945 GCA_045544375.1 Shuttleworthella sp. | reverse complement strand
TCTGCGCTGCTCCCCATATTACAAGAGCCATCAAAAGTATCGCTATGATGTTAGCCTTTCCACCCAATTTCCACAGCCTGTCCTTATCTATTTTTCTGATGAGAAGAAGCACCATCGAAAATAGCCAAAGCAGCTGTATGTACCACAGAACTCCCGTTCCGCTTAACACCATAATGAAATACTTGATTACGGCAGGTACTTCGTGCATGGAATCAAAAGCGTCGTTTATTGACATGCTGACATATCCCTGGATGAACTGAAACGCAAATAGTCCTACGGTAGAGGGAATAAGCAGCTTCCTTGTCCTGCTTTTCGCAAATTCCTTTGCGGTGTGACTGTCCAGATAATATCTGGAGCATATTCCCGATACAAGGAATAACAGAAGCATAAACCATGGATAGACCGCATATAGGAAAATGTCGTAATACTGCACATCAAGAGAAGTAATCTTTCCAACTCCTCCGAGAATGCCTTCGCCATTATACATGTAAATCACATGATAAATGACAACCAAAACTACAGTGGCCCATCTGATATTGTCTAAGTAGTTTTTTCTCATATATTTCTCACCTTTGCAATTATTTTTAACATTATTGTAATTGTAAGGCATACCCATGTCTACCAATCAAACCGAACATTTATATCCCTGAAATGTTAAAGCTGGTTGCGAAATCTAAAATCTCTTCATCAATAAACTCATAGTCTCGACCAGCCCCAAATAGTAAAATCGTTTTCAGTTCCCGCGAACATAAAAAGAGGGGTCCCATCACGCGGAGCACGATATGCTCCCAGTAACGGAAACCCTTTGATTTCAAGCCTTTTCAGCACTACTTCTTCAAAAATGTGTCAGCAGACAGACGGTCTCGATGTGCATCGAATAACAGAACTGATCCACCGGCCGGTACTGTTTTAATTCATATCCGTTTTCACACAGCATCTTTGCATCCCGCGCCAGTGTTCCCGGATCGCAGCTGACATAAACGATCCGTTTTGGCTCCATGTCGAGAATGGTCTTCAAACAGGCTTCGTCGCACCCCTTGCGGGGCGGATCCACCACAACCACATCCGGCCGCGGGATGGCGTGTTCCTGCACCATGGCCGGGAGCACTTCCTCGGCTGCGCCGCAGTAAAATCTGGTGTTTTCGATGCCGTTGGCCGCGGCGTTTTCTTTCGCATCCGCAATGGCTTCCGGAACGATTTCGATCCCGATGACTTCTTTCGCCTTCTTTGCCATGGTCAGGGAAATTGTGCCGATCCCGCAGTACAGATCCCACACCGTTTCCGTTCCGGTCAGGCCGGCGGCTTCCACTGCCAGGTTGTATAAGCGTTCCGTCTGCGTCGGATTCACCTGATAGAAGGACTGGGCAGAAATGGAGAAGGTATTTCCGCACAGTTCGTCCGTAATGGTTTCCCGTCCCCAGATGCAGCGGGTTTCTTTCCCCAGGATCACGTTGGTGCGGTCGCGATTGATGTTGAGTACCACGGAGGTCATCCCCGGAACCTTTGACAGAATCCGGCCCAGCACATCTTCATCCGGAAGCTTTGCAGCGTTTGCCACAATGCAGACCATGATCTGCCCTGTAGCGCGGGCCGTGCGGATCATCACATGGCGGACCAGGCCTTCGTGCCGCTCTTCGTTATAGGGGGCAACCTTGTGCTCCAGCATCCAGATGCGGATCATTTTCAGGATCACGCTGTTTTGCTCTTTTTGCAGGAGGCAGTCCTCTGCAGGCACGATCCGGTGGCTGTGAGGTGCGTAGAATCCGGTGACGATCTGTCCGTCTGTACCTGTTCCCACGGGATACTGGCCCTTGTTGCGGTAGCGAAGGGGCTGTTCCATGCCCACAATGGGCTGCGCTGCCCTATTCAGGTTTTCGGCCGAAAAGCCGCCGATCCGGGACAGGCACTGGCGCACCAGCGCTTCCTTGTGCCGCAGCTGCGCGCTGTATGTCATGTGCATCAGCTGACATCCGCCACACTGGTTTGCCACAGGACACAGGGGCGTCACCCGATCCGGCGAGGCCTCAAGGGTTTCGATGCGCCGTGCATAGCCGTAGGTTTTCTTCATCCGGGTCACCCCCGCCCGGATGGTATCCCCGGGAATGGCGCCGCGGACAAAGAAGGGCATCCCGTCTGCGCGGCCGATGCCCTCTCCCTGAACCGTCAGGTCCTCGATTTTTAATGTGATCTCGTCGTTTTTCTTTAACATAGGACGTACTCCTGATGAGTCAAAAGTGCCTGTCACTTTTGACTCACTCTTCATATGCCGGACTGGTCTGGCGGATGTTGGCATCCAGCAGACGGTTGAAGCCCAGCCAGGAGACGTTGTCCGGGGCCAGTTCGGCCGTGGCTTCCCGGAAGGTTTCCATCTTGGCATCTAAATTGTCCGCAAAGGACAGGGCAAGAGCTTCCGCCAGGGAGGGTTTTTTCGGGGATCCGAATTCCAGCTCGCCATGGTGGGCTAAGATGCAGTGCAGCAGTTCGTTGGCTTTTACCTTCGGGAAGTCTTCGATCTTTTTGATGCGGTCGCTGACGATATTGGCACCGATGACGATGTGGCCCAACAGCTGTCCGGCGTCGGTGTAGTCGTTTTCCGGATAAGCCGACAGCTCAAAGAGCTTTCCGATGTCGTGAAGGATGGCTGCAGTCAGCAGCAGATCCCGATCCAGGAAGCTGTAGCGGTCTGCGAAAAACACGCAGTTTTTCGTCACGGACAGGGTGTGCTCCAAAAGTCCGCCCACGTAGGCGTGGTGCACCTGCTTAGCAGCAGAGTGGAAAACGAACTTTTCCCGGAATTTGTCTCCGGCGAAGAAGCTATCCAGCAGCCGGCGCATGTAGGGAGCTTTGATCGTGGCGATGATCGAGAGCAGCTCGTCGTACATGACCGAAGGGTCCTTTTCGGAACTGGGCAGATAATCCGCCGGATTGTATTCCGCAGAGGATGCCACCCGCAGCTGTCGGACGATGAGCTGCAGATTGCCGTTGTAGCTTTGCACGTCGCCTTTGACTTCCACGTAGTCTAAGGCGCTGTAGGTTTCGATGCCCGGAGAGGAGGGATCCCAGACCTTGGCGTCTAAGTGACCGGTCTTGTCCTGAAGGGTCAGGGAGTCGTAGGGCTTTCCGGCCTTGGTCTTGTATTCCATTTTTTTGCGCACCATGTAGATTTCATCCACACGGTCGCCTTCGTGAAGTTCATTGATGTATTTCATGGGGGTCCTTTCTGTAAAAAGTAAGATCCGAATCTCCATCTGATGCCAGAGATTCGGATCTTATTGTACACGAAAAAATGAATTCTGAAAACAGCCGGTCAGGCGAAGGTAAAGCTCCGCAGATCAAAGCTGCCTTCGCAGGCAGATGTGATGTACAGCGCACAGGTGCCTTCCGGAGCCGTAAATGGGGCTTTCGCGGCTGTCCAGTCCGTTGTCTTAACATCCACCGGAATCTCTGCGCACAGCGTTTCTTTGCCTTCCGGCGTTTTGGCCGTCACCCGTACGGTTCCCTTTGCGCTGCCCCGAAGCTCCAGGGTGATTCTTTCGGGCTTCGTTTCGTCAAAGGCGAAATACTTGTATCCTGCCACGGATCCGGGCAGCAGGTTGCGGATGTACTGCGCCGGCTCTTCCGGAAGCTGGACGTCGTCGGGGTTTAAATCCGGCGCATCCTGGGTCAGGAAGGGGTAATCCATCTTCATGGCCATGGGATGGGAATGGGTGGTACCGCCCGCCGCGGTCAGCTGGCAGCAGATGCTGGCGGGATAGGTGCCCTGTGCCGGCAGCGGACCGCCGTTTAAGCCGCAGCTGGTGACTTCGGCCTGGGGGATGTGTCCGTTTTCATCGAAATGGATCTCTTCGGCGCAGCCCTGCCGGCTGAAGTTGGTCCGGTCGGTCTGGCGATGATAAAAGACGTACCACTTTCCGTCGGCGCATTCGATGCCGCCGTGGGTGTTGCCCAGGGGATTTAAGGATTCTTCCTGGGTCCGGCCGTTTAAGCCGATGTCGCCGATGCTGACTAAGGTTCCGCCGTAGGTGTATCCGCCGTCCGGACGGTCGGATACCGCATAGCAAAGCTCATGGCTTAAAACAGAGGAATAGACGAAATAGTACTTTCCGTTGATCTTGCGGATGGAGCTGGCTTCAAACAGCTCGTGTCCCTCAAAACCGGTTCCATCGCTTTCGTAGATGTCGGGCATCAGCTTCCGGGGGGCGGTTTTTAAGGTGAGCATGTCGTCGCAGAGAGTCATCACCTGGGATCCGTGGTTCGGCATGGTATAGGTTTTGTTCGCCGGCGCATTTCCGGAAAAGAGGTAGATTTCCCCGTCGTCATCCACAAAGATGCCCGGGTCGAACTGTACCCAGTCTCCTTCGCGGTCGCCTAAAGGCGTGCCGTCCTCGTGCTGTACCATGCCCAGATACTCATAACTTCCGGCCGGCGTGTCGCACACGGCCACCCGGATTTCCGGCAGGAAATCCATGCAGTAATAGAGATAATACCGCCCGTCCTTGCCCCGGACCACGTCCGGCGCCCACATGGCGTGCACACCCCGGGGATTTAAATCCTCCGGCTTTTTGGGCTCAATGCCAAACAGCAGCGTCTGCTCCGGCGCGTCCTCCGGGATGTTCTGGTTCACAGGATCCTGATCCTTGCGGAAAATCACGCCCTCGTAACGCCAGTGCTTCAGATCGCGGACATCCGCCGACCAGCAGACGTAGTCGTTTAAGCAAAAGCCCGCGGAACCAAAGCGGTCGTGGCTTCCGTAGACATAGAGACGGTCGCCGAATACGTGGGGCTCGCCGTCGGGCATATATTCATAAGTGGGCAGATAGGGGTTGAAAACCTGATTCATCTGTAATGTCCTTTCACATAGATGTGAGACAAAAGGGACAGGCACTTTTGTCTCACCCGGCGGATGACGAAAGTGCCTGTCCCTTTTGTCACTTTTCGTCGCGGATCAGAAGGACGCCGGCGACGAACATCACGACTGCTACGATGGTCATGCCGACACCGGCCATGCGGAATCCGTACAGGCCGGCATTGCCGGAAGCTTCTGCTGCCGCGCTTTGTGCGGCGCTGTTCATCACACCGACGAAAACGGCCGTACCGACGGCACCCGCGATGGTGCGAAGCGAGGTCAGAAGCGCGGTTCCGTGGGCGGTCGCGCCTTTATCTTTGATGCCGGAGATACCCCAGGTGACAATAGTCATCAGCAGGAAAGCGATACCGGCGCTGCGAAGCGCATAGGCGATGATCAGAAGCACCAGCGGCGCAGCGGCCGTGATTCCGATGTTTCCGATCACAAACAGCAGTCCGCCGATCAGAAACAGCTTGCGCATGCCCATTTTGTCGTACATTTTTCCGGCGATCGGGGAAATGAGCATCGAACACAGCGATCCGGGCAGGGTGCACAGACCGGACACGGTGGCCGCCAGTCCTAAGGTCCGCTGCAGATACAGCGGCACAAGGACCGTTCCGCCCATCATCACCAGGTACATGATGACGCTTCCTAGCACGCTTAAGGTGTAGTTTTTATAGCGCAGAATCCGAAGATCCAAAAACGGCTCGTCCATATGAAGCTGACGGAAGGAAAACAGCACGGCGCCGACCAGTCCGATGGCAAGAACGATTAAGGTGACCGGATCGGTCAGGCCGCGGGAGGTGATAAAGCCTAAGCCCAGCGTCACGCCGCCGAAGGCGAAGATGCTTAACAGGAACGAAAGGATATCAAAGGACGTTTCACGGGTATCCAGCACATCCTCAAAGAAGATCAGTGCCAGCACCAGCGCGATGACCATAACCACGGCCACCAGCCAGAACACGGAACGCCAGCCCCACAGATCCACCATGATGCCGCCTAAGGTCGGCGCAACGAGAGGTGCCGCGCTGACCGCCAGTCCGTACCAGCCCATGTAGGTGCCCTGCTGATCCTTCGGGAAGATGGTTAAAATCACGACCTGCGTCATGGCTGTCGTCAGGCCGCTTCCCAAAGCCTGCAGCACACGGCCGATCATCACCGGCACAAACGACCCGGACACCGCGCAAAGCACGGATCCAACCACGAACAGAAGCAGGCCGGCCAGAAACAGCCGCTTCGTCGGAAACCGGGTGATCAGAAATGCCGTTAAAGGCATCACGATACCCATGGCCAGAGAGAATCCGCTGGTCACCCACTGACCGGTGTTTACATCCACGTTCAGATCCGCGATCATCGCCGGAAGCGCCGTGGAGAGCGCCGTAGTCAGAAAAGAGCCGACAATGCTCGCCGCCAGCAGGCAGAGGAAAATCAGAAAACGGTTTTTCGGGTCAATGGTTTTTGCAGACATATCCAGTTTATCCTTTCTGTGAACACCATCCATCTGACGAAGGTACGCGATGTTCTTCTGCAGAACACGTATAACCTCAGGGATAAAGCGGTAAGCCCTTTCGGGTTCTTTTCCCGCCCGGATCATACAAAGCGGGGAATACGGCCATCGCGGTGTTTCTCCTCTGACCGCATTCCCCATCGTCATCAAAAGGTTACCACCCTTATTTTAGATGATCTTTCGGCAAATGTCGTACACTTCTTCTATATTTTTGTCTTTATTCCGGCTGTCTTCAACAGCCTTTTTGTCTTTATTCCGGCTTTATTCCACAACAACCCTGACGCGGGCGATGTTGCAGATCTGGGTGTAAACCTCATCCGCGTCGCCGCTGCGCTGGCTCTTGACAAGGACGGATGCAAAATGCGTACCCGGCTCGTCGTAGCTGTGCGTAAGAGAAGCGGTCGCACCGTGGAGGCCGTCCTTTTCGGTTTTTTCGAAAGGCACCTTCTCCGGGAACGCGTTCGGATCCAGGATGATTCTCGTGTCGTCCCACTGTACCTCTACGGATGTGATCTCGCCGACACCGCCGGGGATCATGGCCAGTAATTCAAACTGTACCGGCTCGCCGCACTTCACTTCGGCGCGCTCGCCGCCGTTGGCGGTAAAGCAGATCGTCTGCTGCATGCCGCGGCGGTCTTTCGCATCGGCCGGCACATAAATCTGGCCGTCGTCATAGGTGTAGGAAGACGTGGCCTGCGGCTCTTTGCCTTCCTGAATCCAGGCCTTCATATCCAGCAGCGCCTGGCGTAAGATGCCGCCATAGTGGATCACCTGGGTGTTTTTGATCTCGGCCACCGGGCCGTGCATGGTGCGCTCGTTGTAATACAGGCGGAAGGTGTCCTCATTGCCCTTGGTTTCAATCACCTTGTGGCGATACCAGTCCGCGCTCCAGGGGAAGGTCATTTCGTCCATCAGGGACTGCACCACCATCAGCGGGCACTGAATGTTGCCGTCCTGGGTCGTTCCGGTGCCGTTAAAGCCGGGGCCGATTTCACGGGCGCGCTGGACGTACTTCGGTGTACCGTCTTCGTTGCGGAACTGGTCCCAGGCGTGGAACGAACGATCCTTCGGAACCTGATGCATGTAGTAGGACTGCAGGGCGATGAAGTCGGAGTTGTCTAAACGCAGCGTGTCGCCCGGCTGGATGCGGCTCATCACCGTATTCATGTCGTCAGCGCCGTAGGCGTTTCCGATGGTCAGAATGCCGCCCTCGCCTTCGGGATTGCGGATGATTTCGCCAAGGAACAGCATGGTGCCCTGGGCGCCGCCGGTTAAGAACTGCATCTGGGTGCCAAGGGTGTACAGATCGTCGCCTTCCGGCAGCCGGTCCACGGCAATCCACGCGCCGTCGCCGCTCTGCATCATCTTCATGAAGGCGTTGTTTACGTCGTTGCGGCTGTCGAAGCCTTCGGCCTCTTTCTTTCCGGGCACGTGCACCTCGGTTACAGTGGTCTCGAAATAGATGCGGTCGCGGCAGGCGTGGCTATTTGGGTCCGAACCAAGGTAGCCGGGCTTGACCCAGAATTCTTCGAAAAATGCCGGATCCTGCATCTTGATGCCGGGCAGAAGCACCGGAAGGGAACCGGGATCTTCATGTCCCCAGGCTTCCAGGAACCAGGCGCGGGGCGGAAAGCCCATGCGGGTCACTTCTTTCAGCATGTCTGCCGCGAAATGATCCAGTCCCTCGTATGGCGAAACGCCGCTGCCGACGTCGACGTTATCCAGCACCTGCTGGAACTTGCCGCGGAGCAGACGCATGCCCTGGGCGTGCAGCGCGATGCTGTTGGGCAGCGCTGCCGGAGAGCCGATGACGAAGGGAACGGCACCGTCCCAGGCGTCCGTATTTTCTGCGCAGGCCATGGTCTTAAAACCGCCGCCGCTGCCGCCGTAAACAATACCGATGGGGCGAGGGCAGCCATACAGTTCCATGACTTTGTCACGGAAGAATTCGGTGACGGCTGCGGAGGTTTTCCAGCGGTCCGTATCGTCTCCATTCGGACCGAAGGCCGTCATGGAACCCATGTTGCTTTCCACGAACGCCGTGTTGTAGGTCAGGGCAAATGCCGCCCAGTCATCCTCGCCGGTCAGCTGCAGCGAAGCCATCTCCTCGTCCGGTCCCGGGAAAGGAGAAAGCAGATGGAAAAAGCAGCCGGAAAAATCTTCTTTTGAAGGAAGGCAGAAACTGAATTTCACCGGTGTGCCTTCAAAACCGCCGTGAAGATACCGGAAAGGCAGTTCCTTGCCGGCGGGGGTTACGCGGCTTCTTGTCTCATCGATGTCGATAAAAGGTTTCTGGTATTTCGGGTCTTCTTTGGCGTGATAAATAACGGTTCCCATTGCTGCTCCTCTCTTTGATCCCTGCTATCTGTTTTTGTTTTACGTACAAAGGACATTCTTCGCTTTCGCGTTTTCACCTGATGACCGTTTTGTCCCCTTTAATGTGTTTTATTATAGCTTTTCTTTCCTGTTCTTGTTTCTGCTGTGTGTTGTTCGTTTACATTTTATTTGGCTGATCAGCACCTCTATTTGCTCATTCGAAAAGATCGTCCTTATCCCTCCTGATTTTACAAAGGCCCCGGGAATAGCCCCAGGGTCTTTGTAAGAAGGGAATACGAATTACTGTACCGAGCGGTACATCTCTGTCTCGTCATCCAGTCCGTATCCGCGCAGGGTTTCCACAAAGTCTTCCCAGTTCGCGTCGTTCAGTTCCGTACGGCCGGTGATGAAGTCCGGAATCGCCGTGGAAATATAGGTTCCGGAATTGGTATCGATCATCTTAATCTCGTCGCTCTGTTCCGGTGTCAGAAGATTTTTCAGATAATCAATCTTTCCGCCGCCCTCGTAGCGCATGATCTTTTCGTACTGATCCATCATGAATTCGCCTTCGTGTTTGTCTACGTTCTTATTGATGGTCAGTCCGATCTGGAATCGGCTCATGGAAACGGCTGTCCCGTTCTCCTGCGTCAGGTTTTCATCAAGAACGTAAACCGTCTCGCCGTCCTCATTCTCCGTCACGGTATATGACCCGTTCGGAAGTCCCAGACCTTCCATAACATCCGAAACACCGACCTCGGCCGCTTCCTCTTTTGTCAGGCCAAACGATGAGAATACGGCGCCTTCCGGCGAATACAGCCAGTCAATCTGCTTAAACAGGGTCTCAAGATCCTTGTCCTGTGCCTTGTCGGACACAACCACCGATCCGCCCAGGAGGCTTCCGGCTTCAAAGAAAACCCACGGATCCTTGTTTTTGGCGGAATCGTCGCCATAGACGTCGTTGATCGGGTTTGCACAGGCAAAATAGCAGATATCCTCAGTGACCGGCGTACCGATATTCATGGCGTTTCCGCACATGGAGGTCAGACCAAGCCACATGCCGACATTTCCGGAATACGTATTTGCCTGATCAATCATAAAGAAGATGCTGTCGCCGGATTTTTCATCAAAAGTCTGATCCATGTAACCCTTGTCGTACCAGCTCTTCATGCACTCCACGTATGCGCGCATGGCCGCTTCGTCATCCGTCCAGCCGTTACGGATCTCGCCGTCCCGTGTTTCATAGACGCCGGGCGCAATGCCGCCGAACGATGTCACCAGGTTGCCCATGCTCATATAGCCGGTATACATCTGCTGGAACGCATATCCGGTTCCCTCCAAGCCTTCGCCTTTTATTGCTTCCTGGAAGATCTCAAACATCCATTCCCAGTCGGAAATGTATATGGGATCTTCGTTGCCGCTCGGGAACACGATGTCGTCTTCCCAGACCGTCTTTTCGTCATCCTGCCAGCCGCCGGAAAACGCTGCGCCGGTTTCGGGATTCTTTCCGTACTTTAAGATCCAGTCGCGGCGGTATAAATAACCTTCCCAGGGAGTGGAGCTCTGATCGGCGACAGCAAAGATTTCAAGAATCTTTTCCTCTCCGTCCACCGTTGCCACCATCTGGGGGCGATACTCCGGGTGAGCCTCCATCCACGCCTTGTAATTGGGCATGAACGCGTCCACATACTCCGTCAGGTCGATGATAATGCCTTCGCTGTACAGCTGCGACGGTTCTTCCGGCAGCAGGGTAGCGCACATGAAGTCCGTATACTGACCGGTCGCCAGCAGGGTGCTGTAATAATCCGAATCGGCTGAAACCGGGGGCGTTTCAAAGGCGACCGTCATCGACCGTCCGCTCGGGGTCTCGGCAAGCCAGCGCTTGATTGCGGGCGTATCTTCCCAGATATCCACCGGCCATCCCAGTTCCGGTGCTCCGCCGGGAATCATGGTAAAGTCAGCGCTTTTCTGGGAATAATCGATCGCGGCAACGCCGGTGGCGGCCGGTTCTTCATCCTCTGCAGACTGGTCTTCTGCGGTCTGCGCTGTGTTCTCTTCCGTTTGCTGGGCCGGCTGCGCGGCGTTTTCCGATCCGTCAGACCCGGACGCATTGCCGCAGCCTGTCATCAGCGCGGCAGCGCCCATCCAGACAGACAGCCCGAGTGCCAGACATTTTACCCACTTGTTTTTCATAGGTTCCTCCTTGCATATCCTCTTTGCTTCGATACCGGCCGAAATCCTGCCGGCCTGATGGACCCTAGTCTAGCATCCTCGGCCAGCTGCGTTTCATCCATGTATTGTTTTTTTCGTAAATATTTAGTATGCTTTGGAAGGATTTTAAATAAAGTTATGGCAACTGTCCCAAATGAGGACGGTTTTACGTCGGATCGATTTAAGACGGATCTTTTTAAGTCAGATCTAATTGGATTGTTTTAAGTCGGATCGTCTTAAATTGGAAATGTTATATTGGAAATGCTTTTCAGAGAGGATGAGCTGATGTCTGCAGATTTTACGACAGCCCTCGGGGCCTGGTATGATGCAACGCATATTCCGATCAGTGCCTTCCTGGGCAGCAGCCTGCTGTTTCGCGTCAGCACCTCCGATTCGGATCTGAATCTTCCCATGCTGCTTTGCATGGACCTGCCTTCGGAACTGCCGGTCTGCTGGCACAGCGCAATTTTTGATCATCTGCTTTTCGGCGGTCTTACGCTTTCAGACGGACGCATGCTCTTTTTCGGTCCGGTGCTTCCCTTTGAGTGCAGCCGCAGTCACGCGCAGAAAATCCTTTCTCTGATCGGCCGCAATCAGAAGGACGCGGATGTCATCATGAATTATTTCAACACCTGCGGCCGATATACGGAAGTCAGTCTCGCGGCCTCGATCCGCCTGCTGGCACTGCTTCTCGGTTTTTCGGACCCGCGTCCGCAGCCCATTTCCTGGAAGCCCCGTCATGAACTGCCTTACGAACCCCGACTGGAAAAAGATACCCGGCCGATGGATGCCTCCATGCGGCTGCTCGAAGAGGAACTTCTGTCCTACGTCCGCTATGGAAATGTGCAGGCACTGACGGACCAGATGCGCCGAAGGACACCCCTCATCGAAAACCCGCCTGCCGCCATACCCCTGTACCGTCCCTATATCATGATGGCCCTGACTCTGGCCTCGCGGGCAGCCGTCGAAGGCGGGGTGGATTATTATCATTCGCTGTACGTCATGAACCAGTATGTCGAAGATCTGTTTGACCCGCGCAAGGACCCCAGCTACATTTACAGCGAATGCTATGTCCGTTTCGCAAAAATGGTCGCCGACGTCCGGGATTCTTCCATCAAAGATCCCCTGGCATCGGCGGCCGCTCAATACATCCGCAATCATATCAGCCAAAAAATCAATCCGCGTATGCTTGGCGAAGCGCTGGGGTACAACGCCTCCTATCTCTGCACACAGTTTAAAAAACACACCGGCCAGACCCTGTCCGAATACACCCGGCTGGCCAAAACAGACGAGGCCAAGCGCCTGCTTTCGCTGAAGCGCCTGACCTGTCAGGATATTGCCGAAGAACTGGCGTACCCGTCGCAGTCTTCCTTCTGCGACGCCTTCCATTCCGTCACCGGAATGTCACCGACAGCGTGGCAGAAGGAGTACTGCCGGTAAGATCTTCGGTGCGGCCGTCCGGATAAACGAACGTTCCTGCCAGATTTGCGGGAAGAACCAGCGCATACCGCTCTGTGCCGTCCGCATCCGTGTGGCAGGAAATTTCTACGGCCCCCTTCGGCGTCGGAACCACGGCGTCAAACGAGGCCAGATCCATCCGATGCGGCGCAACCGTCACACGTTCCCAGCCGATTCCCTTTGGCAGAACCCCCGCGATGGTGCGCATCATCTCGTACATGGGAAGCGCGCTCCAGGCGTGGCACTCGCTTCGCGCGCCCTTCGGCGTCTCCGGGCAGGTGGTGCAGCCTAATGCCGGCAGCGCGGCCCAGTCGTCCAGGAAGGCACGAATTTCGCCGTACATGCCGGCAAACTCCAAGGCGCGGAACCACTCAAAGGCGGCGGGAAACGTCGCTTTCGCGCAGTCCGCGCGGCCGATGGCATTGCGCAGAAGTTTCTCGGCGGATGCCTTTGTTTCAAGGCCGTTTGCGACCGCCCATGCCTGGGCGTGCTGCGTAAACTGCCGCACGGCCGGGCCTTCGCGGTACAGACCGGCCTCTTTATCCCAGCAGGTCGTTTTAATGGTTTCAAGCAGTCGGCTGCGGCGGGCGGCGTATTCTTCTGCCAGCGCCGGACGGCCGGTGGCTGCAAACAGTTTTTCGGCGCAGCCGAGGGCGTAGGCATACATCAGATTGATGATGGCAGACGGGCCTTCCAGAAGCGCAGCCGGCTGTCCTGCTGTTTTGCCCCATTCATCCAGCCAGTCCACAAACTGCCAGTACGGCAGTGCGCCGACCAGGCCGTCCGGGCCGATGTGCGCGTCGTAAAATTCGAGAATCCGGTCGGCATCTCCCCGGCACATGCGGATGGTGTCGGCATCCCCCGTCTGCTCATAGTATTCCCACATCATGATGATGTAATGCAGTGAAAACGTCGACAGGATCTGCAGATACACCGACGGATATTTGCCGGGCGTCAGGCCTTCCGGCTGCATGCCGTAATGGTAATCCGTAAGCGCTTTGCGCACCAGACGCGCGTCGCCGCTGACGGCATAGGTATAGAGCGCCTCCAGACGGGTGTCCATGCCAAACTGCAGCTGCTCATAATACGGGCAGTCCATGTACGTTTCCAGCATGCAGTTTTCCAGCGTGCGGACGCACATCTCCCATACCGGCTGCACCCAGGAAGACGCAGAGGCGATGTTCGCGCGGATTTCCAGCGGATATCCGGTCTTCTGATACGAAGGCATATACACGGTCAGCGGGATATCTTCCGTTTCGATCCGCAGGCAGATAAACCGGAACGTCCGAACCCAGAATGGTTCAAAAGCCGTCTCTCCGCCGCGCAGTTTCAGCGTATCCGTGATGCCTTTTACTTCACCGTTTCTGAAATCCCCGCGCACAAGGTCGCTGCCTTCCCCGCCGAATTTTTCAAAATACGTAATGCCAACACAGGCACCGTCTCCGCCGCCGAATAAAAACCAGGGATACCCGTTCTGATGCACCCCCGGATCAAAGATCATTTCCCTTACCGTATGCGGCGGAATGACCAGTGTCTGGTTTCCCAGAAAATGCACCGGCGCGCCCGTATGCCGGTCCCAGACTGAGGAAAAGATCATCTTCTTTTCATACATCAGAGGAATCGGCCGGGGTGTCAGCCGAAACCGCCCGATGACACCCGCCCCGGACAGTGCGCTTCGGTCAACGGCGTCTTCCGCCGGCTCTGCAGGAAGCCAGCCGGACGCGTCAAAATCCGCCCGTTTCCAGTCCATGACCGCGCGGGATGTGTCGATGCGCTCGATCACCGCGCCCAGAAACTGCGTCGTTTCGTCGGAATGCAGGACATAACTGTCCTCCAGCCATACCTGCCAGTCGGCGCAGCCGGTCGTAACCGATGCCAGAACCGTCCCGTCCGCATCGGTGATCTCCCCTTCCATCACGAACCGGTGGCCGCAGCGCTGACCGATCACGCCATAAATCGAGGCGCGGTCATCCGTCTGAATGGCGGCAATGTCCGGATCGCAGTACAGCACCTGGGCACAGAAAACGTTTTTTCCCGGCAACAGGCAGGCAGAAAGATCCACCGTTTCATAATACTGGCGGAACGTATCGCCCTTGCATGGGCCGCTTAGCACCGGCTGCCCGTTCACCCACAGACGGTAGCGGGAATTCGCCGAAATATCCGCCGTCAGCTGCAGCTGTTTTTCATCTGCATGTTCCGGCAGCGTTACCTCACAGCGATAATACGCAAACCGTCCGCCCAGATCGCCGTGATAGATCCGTTTGGTTTCCAACTCCTTCATCGGCAGTTTCAGCCACTTCGCCTTGTTCCACATTTGAATTCTCCTTGATGAGTCAAAAGGGACAGTCCCCTTTGACTCATTTCCCCTGGTAACGGTGCAGGGATGACAAAAGTGACAGGCACTTTTGTCATCTTCACAGCCATATGAAGATACGCGTCATTTACTTCCGTACTGCCTTTGCATAGGGTGACAGAGGTGCCTCTCCTTTTTGTCACCCCCGCAGAAACGCATCTACGATGGATTTCATTTCCGGCTGATAGAACAGCGGATCGCCGTGGGCGGCGTCTTCCACTTCGTAATATTCCGCCCGGGCGCCGGCTTCGGTCAGCCGCTGGTAAAGCGTCTCGCTTTGCGTCATCGGAACCGTGGCGTCCGCGGTACCGTGAAAAATCAGAAACGGGCAGGTGTCTTTGCTGACATAGCTGACTGCGCTGGCCGCCCGGATGGTTTCCGGCGTACCGTCTCCAAGGAATGCGGTCATCTGCCATGCCGGGACGTTTTCTGAAGACATACCCATCACAGCCGCGATGTCCACAAGCCCGTAAAAATCCACGACCGCTGCCACGGAACTGTCCTGATCCTGCCAGTCTCCTTGCTCATATTCGGGCATGCCGGCCGTGACCCCGGCCAGGGACGCCAGCGTTCCGCCGGCGGATTCGCCCATTGCATAGATGCGGGCCGGATCGATGCAGAATTCTGCCGCGTGGGCCCTCAGAAACCGGATCGCCGTTTTCACGTCAATCAAGGCTGCCGGGAAGGGTGCCTTGTCTGACGTACGGTAATCCACACAGACCACGGTGTAACCCAACCGGGCAAAATCCGCCATTTCAGGGAGCCACACATCCTTGCGCTCGGTAATAAACGCGCCGCCGCAGATCCAGACGATGCAGGGCTGGGCCGGATGGCCATCGCGGACCTTCGGGCAGATGATGTCCATTTTCAGTTCCTGCCAGGTGGTGTCATACCAGTCGCCGACGCGGCTGTAGGTGATGTTTTCCGCAAGAATCAGGGTTTCCTGTTCCATGGATACGTGAATGCGCTGTTTCATGATTCCTCCTGTTTTGAATGACTTTGTGTAGGGAAACGCCTACGTGTGGTATATCCGCATGAATCAGATTCCGTATGCAAACGTAAACTGTGCATATAAGCCGTTCCAGTGTACATAGGATACCTGAATACAGCCGGCGGCGCTTTTACTATATTTCATCCACTTCAAATATATTTAGGAGAACAGAAAAAGAGCCAAAAGGGGGTACTCTCCCTTTTGGCTCTCTTTTCACAGGGAGACAAAAGTGTCTGTCACTTTTGACTCATTTAACGTTCCATCTTCAGGATCACGTTTAAGATGTGCTTTGCGCAGGCCTGCAGATCACCTAAGGTAATCGGATAGGGCACTTCGCCTTCCTTCTTGCCCAGGGCGTTTAAGATGTCGTTGACATCGTTGTCGCTGCCGGGCATGGTCAGGTCGTTGCCGGCCTTGATGCAGCCGGAGGCGAAGGAGTTGCCGTATTTCGGCGCATTCAGTTCCGCCGCGCTTAATGCGTTCATGCTTCCGGTGGTGCCCCAGTCGGTCATGACGAAGCCTTCGAAGCCCCACTCATCCCGGGCGATGGCCGTGATCAGATCGTAGCTGTTGGCCGTGTGCTCGCCGTTGATCAGGTTGTAGGAAGTCATGATGGACTTGGGCTGGGCTTCCTTCACCGCGATTTCAAAGCCTTTCAGGTAGATTTCCCGGATGGCGCGCTCGTCGATGTTGGAGCTGACGTGGTTGCGGTCGTCTTCCTGGTTGTTGAACGCGAAATGCTTGATGGTGGTGCTGGCGCTCTTGTGACGGTGTACGCCCCGGGTATCGGCTGCCGCGCAGCGTCCGGCCACCAGGGGATCTTCGGAATAATACTCGAAGTTGCGGCCGCACAGCGGATTGCGGTGGATGTTCATACCGGGAGCCAGCCACAGATCGCAGCCGAATTCTTCCATTTCGCCGCCCACGATGTCGCCGGCATCTTCAATGGCGTTCACATCCCAGGTCTGGGCCAGCAGCGTGGCGATCGGGATGGCGGTGGTGTACTGATACCAGGTCTTGGCATCTTCCGGTACCGGCGGTGCCTGTGCGGACAGGGCTTCCGCCAGAAATTCCATGCCGGCTAAGGGCAGGCCGCCGGGCAGCACGTTGTTGTCCGCATCTGTCTTGAATTCCGGGGTCAGGCGCAGACCTGCCGGGCCATCGGGCAGGATCAGATTGCGCACCTTGCGGTCGTCAATCAGCAGGGAGGTGGTGTCACCCGCCGCACCCGGGCAGGCGGTGGAGGACGCGCCGATCTGCGGGCCGCCGGCTCCGCCGCTGCGGTCAGTTCCCACGCAGAGGGTGGCCATCTCAAAGGGCGTCAGCTGGCTGACCAGTTCGTCTAAGGTGGCCCGGCCGGCTTTGACGTCATCCATGGTGATGACCCAGTCTTTATCCGTCTTCGGGATTTCTTCGTGCACCGGATGATATACGGCGGTCACGGTCTCAAATTTCGCGGGATCTAAGGCAAGAACCTTCGCCGCGGCCTTTTCGGCTTCTTCTTCCGCATAGGAATAGGGCGCCACACCGGCTCTCGAAAGGGTGGCCACGGGTTTTTCCGAAGCCAGCTTGTTTTCCAGCTGCTCGGTGATCACTTCGCCATCCAAAATCAGAGCGGCCACAACCTTTGTGGCACGGGAATGCTCGCCCACACGCACGTAATATGTACCGGGCTCTAAGATCCAGGCTGCCTTTTCTTCGCTGTAGGAAGCCAGATCCTTGGTGGCAAAGGCGATTTCCAGGGTCTGGGACTCACCCGGCGCCAGTTCACCGGTCTTGGCGTAACCGCGCAGTTCCTGATAGGGCTTTTCCAGGGCACCTTCCGGAGCGGAGGCATATACCTGCACCACCGAACGGCCCACATAGGCGCCGGTATTGGTGACGCAAACCGCCACGGTCACATCCTGCTCGTTGGCTGCCACGTCCACGGTTTCAAGATCAAAGGTGGTGTAGGACAGGCCATAGCCGAAGGGATACTGGGGGGTTACGTTGAAGGTATCAAAATAACGATAGCCCACGTAGATGCCTTCGGTGTAGTACTCATCGTCTAAGTTGCCGTTGCAGTGGCTGAAGGTATCCGCTGCCGGATAATCGCTGTAATTCACACCCCAGGTGGTGGTCAGATGGCCGCTGGGATAGGCCTTGCCGGACATCACGTCTGCTAAGGCATAGCCGCCGTAGTTGCCGGCCTGGCTCATCAGAAGGATGGCATCGATGCCGTCGATGGCCTTTAAGGCCTTCATATCGATGACGGAGCCCACGTTTAAGACCACGATGGTCTTTTTGTATGCGGCAGCCACCTTTTTTGCGGCTTCGATTTCGCCGTCGAACAGCTCGTACTCACCCTGCACATCCCGGCGGTCCTTGCCTTCGCCGGAGTTGCGGGAGATCACAAACAGAGCCAGATCGGTTTCATCCGCAAACAGATCCCCATCTTCCACCGGAATCATGCAGGGCGGGATGAAAGGATTGTTAAACAGATCCATGATGGCGGATGTGCCGCGCTCCTGCAGACCCTGCAGCAGCTTGCCGTTGTACACGTTCTTTGCGGCGTCCACGTTGGCGCAGTCGCGGTCAATCCAGTCGGTGGTCAGAACCGTATAGCCAGCCGCTTTCAGCCCCTGCTCGATATTGACCACTTCACGGCTGTTCACGTCGCCAGAGCCGGTACCTCCCTTGATGGTGCGGCGGGCGCCGTTTCCGTACAGCGCGATCTTTCCGGGCGCGCCGGAAAGCGGCAGTACGCCGTTGTTCTCTAAAAGCACCATGCCCTGCGGCGCGATGGCCCGGGCGCGGTTTCCATTGATGATTTCACGCTGACTGACCTCCGGGCTGGAGGAAGCATAGATTTTAGCCATGGAATCCCCTTTCTTTATCATTCCCTCTGATTGTCTACAAGCATTCCCGAACCGTTACAGTTCTTATTTAAAATAACCGCAAACCATTCCGGATCGCAATAAGGCCGGCCGTTTCGGAAACCATCCACGGTTTACCGAACAACCGACCTTAGAATACCATGACAGCACATTTGGGACTATCACTTTTTTAATGTTTTTCTTTCTTTTTCGCTTTATGTGATTCAAACGCCAAAAGTCCGACTCCACGCCACGCTTGCGTGGCGGTGGAGGAGAGACTTATTGGCGTGCCCCACAACGAGGGCGAAGTGGAGGGTAACCTCCACGAAAGCCGGAGTTGTGGGAGCGCGGTGGGAGCACGAAGTGCGAAGCCGCGCGAATCAGTACTTTTGGCGACTTAATCTTTATATG
>JAZPYY010000067.1:0-15489 GCA_045544375.1 Shuttleworthella sp. | reverse complement strand
TCAGCGATACTGATGATACCACAAAAGGCACTGCATAGGATAATCTGTCAGAGAATGCGTCAGATTAAACTGTGTAATGCCTTATTTTTATTTGCAGGAAAAGCGGGCAGATAGAGGTAATAGAAAACGACGTTCTACAATATGCAAAGAAAACAACTGGCATATGGAGGTTATGGTTAAAGATGGTACCACATCTCTTTTTAAAGACATTGATCTGGTTGCATTGTTCTGTAATCTGTTAGACAATGCCGTTCACGCTCTGGAAAAGGAGCAGGGCGGATTTATGTCGATTTCGCTGACACGCAAAGATAACACAGCATTTCTGATCATTGAAAACACTTGCTCCACAAAACCCTCAATGACACATGCACCCGGTCCTGAAAGCCCTCTTCACGGATATGGCCTCAAAAGCGCACGGCTTGCGGTGGAAAAATACAGCGGAACTCTCGCATCTGGCTGGCTGGAGGATGAACAGCTGTTCCGCGTCGCAGCAAGCTGGCCATGTTAAAAGGGATCCCGTATAGGATCCCTTTATGGTAAATGGTAAAGCTGTCAACCGCACATCTATTGCCATGACATCCTTTCCCTGTCATTGAAGGGTATAGTAGTTTTTCTCTGGATACTGCGTAATAACATAGATGAAGTCTTCCAACTTTAGTCCATTATCATAGATCGATAACAGATTTGCGTCGATGCTGAATGGCACGAGTGCTTCCACGGATTCACCCGGCCTCAGTTCTCCATTCAGAAAATCCAGATTGTCTTCATACAAATGGAGCATTGCCGGCAGATCACAGTTTGTCGAAAATCCCCCTTTCGGAGACTGTAATGTAAAATATAGGATTGGCGGCATCTCCTTTGTTTCATCGGTCACGTTATCTACAGAAATCCGTATGAGAAGAAAATGTGTGTCATACTCATCTGCGTATACACCAACCCCATAATCCCGGGGATCTCCATACTGATCCACAAACTTGTCAAATCGCAACATCTGCGCTTCCATCACTCGAAAGCGGTAACCCTGAACCGTCAGTTCCTCATTCATGCGGCAGACATGTATGCTGGGTCCCGGATACTTCTGATTCACATGAATATAGGAAATCGCCCCCGCAAGGAGAACAACTGCAAGCGTCAGGCTTCCTGCTATTTTAATCCACTTCACCATTTGTGCCCTCACTGTCTGTCATGGTAACTTCCGGTGCATCCGTGTTCGGTTTTTGAATCCCGGCAATTCTGCCTTCTTCGATCACGATAACAACATCCGATATCGTCTCCAGGGCCGATAAATCATGACAGGCCAGAATGACCAGCGTTCCCCTCTCTTTTTCGCGCAGTATCAGCTCGCGGATTTTTTTTGCACTTTTTTCGTCCAGCGCATTAAAAGGTTCATCCAATATGAGCAGGTCCGGCTGTTCCATCAGTGCTGCCGCAATTCCCAGCTTCTGTTTCATTCCCAGGGAATACTTGCGGTAAGTCCGGCGGTCCTCAGGATCCAGCCCAACATTTTTCAATGTATTTCGTATCATTTCGTCAGAAGCGATTCCCTTCAAAGACGCAATCATCTGCAGATTGTGAAAACCTGTCTGATTTGGCAGAAAAGCAGGCGCTTCAATGAGCACTCCTACACTTGGGGGAAACGAAATATCTTTTCCCAACACGGCCCCATCAATGGAAATCTTCCCGGATGTCGGAAAAATCAGACCACAGATTGCACGGATCAGCATGGTTTTCCCGCTGCCGTTTACACCACGCAGGCCATAGATATGGCCACTTGTCAGCGTGAGGCTGATGTCTTCCAGAATCACCCGCCGGTGTATGACTTTTGTATATTCGCGAATGTTTATAACCATTTCTCTGCCTCATTTTTCTAAGTAATCAAAGCGTTTCTGAAGGAAACATCCCAACAATAAAATGCAGGCAGCAAGCACCAACTCCACGCCAACACATATCCCTGTATTCAGCCCCCCAAAAGCAAACTTCTCATTTCGCAGAATCATGGAATAATTACCAATCAGTCCATATGACGTCACATAAGCAGAAGCCACTTCGTATACCAGCACGAAAGCCATCGCAGGTGCCGGGCGCAAATAAAGAGACAGCAGCATCTGCGTCATGGACAACACCCAGGATGTCAGCAGTGGCATAAAGCCCAGATAGAACACAAATTCCGATGAGTTTCGAAGTGTCACAGTCATTCCCGAAACAAAACGGCCAATATCTTCCGTCGGTTGCAACGCAACCCTTCCCTCTACTGCAGAAAACACAAGACAGACGGCCCAAACGGAAAGATAGCAAATCATCACATCCGCAAGGCAGCAGAAACACTTTCCCAGAAACCAATGTGTCTTTTTTACAGACCGAAGAAGGTATTGCTGTCCAAGAGACCCCATGTCGTCATACGCGTAGCTTCCGGTATAAAAAGCAACAAACAGCTGCATAACCAACCATGAGATCGGCGGCTTGAAAGGTTGCTTTGAAAAGGGATCATATGCCCGCATCCCACGAAGCAGGTATACGATATAATCTGCCATTACGGGCTGACCAGACACGTTTCCCATCCATTTTTCGTTCGAGCATGACAATGCAAAAAAATAGCAGAAAACAGCGTACATGACAACAAACGGGATCACGCGTTTCCACTGTCGCAGCGCTCCACACGCCAGGTCGTGCCGCAGCTGCTTTGAGAAGCCTTTGTTCTTGTATTTCATCAGATCACTTCATCCTTACTGGCCAAAAAAACATAGACCACCGTCGTGACAAAAAATAATATGGATGTCACCAAAGCAGTTGCTCCAAAGGTTGTATGGCCAGCGCGAACAGCCGGCGGCAGAAATTCAAAAGGACTGAACCTGGCAGCTCCTTCAAAAGTCATCCCAATGGCATGAAGAAACATATACAGAAGCAGCGGTATCACTGCTATCAGAAAACGATTGTAAACCAGCAGGCCCACCGTCATGCCGAAAACCGCAATCAATCCGGAAAAAACAAAAATCAGTACCAGGTGAGCCAATTCATATAAGTTCGGATGCGTGTAGAACAAGCGGAACCACATATCTCCCCCGTTGACCATTTGTGTTCCGGTGGATGAATCCGGCAAAATCGAGGGCAGCGTGCACATAGAAAGATAGAGGTTCACGACTAAAGGAAAAACTGAACATATCCCTCCGCAAAGAAAAGTCGCAAGGTACTTGGCGGTATAATAATCCTTCTTTTTCCCTCGTGTAAACATCTGTGACGTATAGCCGGTTGAACGGTCTTCAAACAGCGTCAGGCTGTAGCTAAGCACGCTCCACACCGGAATCAGCATAAAATACACATAACCCTGCATCGTGTGAAGTTCGCCGCCGATCCAGTTCTCATACCATGTGTTTGGCTGCAGCGTCACAAAAGGACTGCTCTGCGTGAAATAGATGTTGTTTCGAGCAGCGAAAGACGTCAGGAAATACTGCCAGATCGTCAACACACATCCGGCGAAGATAATAAGCCAAAATCGCATACTGCTGACCATCCGACGCATTTCCAGTCGAAAAAAAGCCTTCACATCACACCTCCGCATATTAGCCATTTGGCTTCATAACCGGTATCAACCCCGTATATCCCAGGTTCTCAGCGCCCGACATATCTATAGTAGATACCATAATAAAAGACTGATACAAATCCAGGTCAAACTCTGAATCCGTCGGAAGAATGAATACGATAGTTGTTTCTAACATCTCCCCGTCAGCCATCTCCGCTGCAAAGTATTTATGCGTTCCCTTCCCTGGCTGACAGGAGCCATACAACGGCTCTGCCTGATAGCCTACGATATCCTCTGTCAAGAATAAATAGCGAAACGGATTGCAGCTAACATCCTTCTTCGTCCTTCCACTGATATTCTGAATAGATAACTCGGCCGCAAAAAAAGTATACGCTGACATATCGTAATCAAATTCTGTTCCGGCCAATCGTGTGTCCTCGAGAGAGATGCCGACCTCCCGGAGATCCTCTATTGTATAGGCGCACTTCAATATATACTGAATGCCCTGCACCACACAGCTTGCATTCTCTGCATTTTTCGCTTCCTCCATCATCCTCTGGAATGCCTTGTTTCGCGCACGCCTTTTTTGAAGCCCTTCTGACCAGTTTCTGTCATAAATCATATCGCTTCCAACCATACGATCATGGTAAGATGTGCTCTCAGGAACGGCCATATAGAATGCTTCCACATCTGCCGCATTTTCTGCGATCGTTTTGATCGACGGATCCCAAAAGACGTAGTCCTCTTGTCCATCTTCGGATACAACCTTTACGTCTTCTTCTACCGGATCGTCCTTCCCTGCCGGCATCTCCTTTGAATCATCTTGTCCGCCTCCCTGTGGAAGCGCCACGTTGTCAAACGTGTTCTCCCGGGAAAACAGACCCCTAATGGAAGAATGAACAGAAGGAACTATTGTATATATGATAAATAGTGCGAACAGAACAGCCCCAATGGACACAATCCACTCTGCGGCCAGTCTCGATTTATTTCTCCTTCGCCTCATGCAGAACTCCTTTCATCGGTGAAACCGGCAATACATCCAGTCACTCCAAAGATTTCAAGCCCTTCAGGGAAGCAAGCCCAAAGAAAACGCGCCGCCCGGATAAACAAAAAACACTCGTCATCTGGCACAACGCGTTTTCTTCTTTCCTTTCAAGCCTACACAACTGTTCGTTTACTTACAGATGATCCGTTCCCGGGAGGACGCCTGACTGATATATGCTATCAGGACTCCAATACCCCTGAACCACACCGTTGTATGTACTGCATGTTCCCTTGACACCAGCATAGAGGACTTGATGCTGAGCCGCAGCATATGCATGATGGTTTTCGTAAACCATATTGTACATAAATCGTTTTTGATGCAGCGAAGTAAACTGATAAAAGGGTGTTCCGCTCGTGGCGTCTTCATTTGACGGCATTGGAGCGTTGCCTCCCACCTGCCAGCACACCTTTGCAGTATAAGAAGGCGTTCCATTCTGATAATGCATATATACACTTGTGTAGTCTGATTTCTCGCGTCCCGGAATGTATTGAACGGAAGTCGTGAAAAAGTAACCAAAAAGAGTGTCCGTATTATTAGCAGCCTGCACATGCCATCCTGTATGCGCACCAATAATTGACACCAGCATCGCCACGCACAGTGCAGTTGCAACTCGATTTGCTTTTCGCTCCTTTTCTTTCATAAAGCATTCATTTCCTTTCAAGTTCGTGGTTAAATAGTTGATGCCCAAGCATTTATATTGTAATGCGCTTATACTATTTGTTAAACACCGCTCACCTCAAAAAAGCGACCGTTCGTCTCCGTTTATCACTAACCAAGGAGCGATATCCGTATTTACTTTAAGCAGACATCGAATATCGAATCATAAAACAAGCGGAGCAGGGATCAATCCCTGTTCCGCTCAGACTGCAGACAACGTCCAGGGCTTACGCTCTGGATTTTTTATTTAATATCACCGCATTCAGTTCCAAATCAGTCCAATCAGCATGGATATTCCATACAGCACCGGCTGGTGAAGCATGTAGAGTAACAGACAGTGCCGGCCGAGAAAGGCCAGGGGTGGCACGTGTGAAACGCAGGCAAAGTCATCCACCCGGGCGCACACGGAATCCGGGGTGTCAAAAGCCTGCCAGAGCCTATGAAGCAGATATCCCGTCAGATACAGGAAAAACCAGGGCACCAGGGGAAAGTAGTCCGTGGAATAAAAGTCCTGGGGCGGAAAGCCAAGGTAAGCGGTAAACAGGTTCCCGACAAAATCTGCCGGCAGAAACCCGCCGCCTTTTTTGCTCTGCAAAAACAGAACAAAGCACAGAACCGTCAGCCCGGCCGTAAGTCCCGCCTTCAGCGGGCGGGAGGATATCCGGCCCCATGCCCTTTTCAGCACAAAATCCAGCGGAACCATCATAAGCATGGATGAGCCGATCAGCGTCAGCACGCCGAAACGGACGGCATAGGCCTCTCCCAGTAGGATTGTTACCGCCGACACCGCCAGTCCGCAAAGGAAAACGATCATGCCCCGCCGAAGGGGCCGACGGCCGAAGGACCAGCAAAAGCCCGAAAGCAGGATAAAGATCCAGCAGATGCTCTGCTGCCAGACGTAGGCGCCAAAACTGTGGTACCAGGGCATGGGGATTCCCACAACATAAACCAGGTCCCACATAAAGTGGTAGAGGATCATGCTGATCAGCGTAAGACCGCGCAGCTCGTCTAAAAGAACAATGCGTTTCCGGCCGGATTTGGCCTGCTGCCCCGGGGCCTTCGGGGCAGCAGATTCCCTTGTGTAAAGCGGGATGGTTCTCATATTTTACGCGTTCACTACTTTTCCTGTGTACAGCTGATAATATTTCCCCTGCTGGGCGATCAGTTCGTCGTGACTGCCCCGCTCGATGATGCGTCCCTGGTCCATGACCATGATGCAGTCGGAGTTGCGGATGGTAGACAGGCGATGGGCGATGACGAAGGAGGTACGTCCTTTCATCAGGGCGTCTAAGCCTTCCTGCACCAGTTTTTCGGTACGGGTATCGATGGAGGATGTCGCCTCGTCTAAGACCAGCACCGGCGGATTGTAGATGGCAGCCCGGGCGATGGCCAGAAGCTGCCGCTGTCCCTGGCTTAAATTGGCGCCGTTTCCGGTGAGCATGGTGTCATAGCCGTCGGGCAGGCGGCGGATGAATCCGTCGGCATTGGCCAGTTTTGCCGCTGCCACCACTTCTTCGTCGGTGGCGTCCAGCTTACCGAAGCGGATATTGTCGGCCACGGTTCCGGTAAACAGGTTGGTATCCTGCAGCACCAGGCCCATGGAGCGGCGCAGATCCGCCTTTTTGATCTTGTTGACGTTGATGCCGTCGATGCGGATCTTGCCGTCTTCGATGTCGTAGAAGCGGTTGATCAGGTTGATGATCGTCGTCTTGCCTGCACCGGTAGCGCCCACGAAGGCGATCTTCTGTCCCGGCTCGGCGTGAATGTCGATATCGTACAGGATCTGCTTTTCGGGCACATAGCCGAAGTCCACCCCGTCGTAGACCACTTCGCCGGCCTGCATCTGGTAGGTGGTGGTGTTATCCGCCTTGTGATAGTGCTTCCAGGCCCACTGGCCGGTGCGCTCTTTCACTTCCACAACTTCGCCCTTGTTGTTCACCCGGGCGTTGACTAAGCCTACATATCCATCATCCACTTCCGGCTCCTCATCCAGCAGGGTGAAGATGCGGTCTGCGCCGGCCATGGCCATGACGATGAAGTTCAGCTGCTGGCTGACCTGGTTGATGGGCATGGAGAAACTGCGGTTGAAGGTCAGGAAGGACGCCAGAGAGCCCAGGCTTAAGTTGCCGAAAACGATGGCTAAAATGCCGCCCACCACAGCTGACAGCACGTAGCTGATGTTACCGATCTGGGCGTTTACGGGCATCAGAACGCTGGCATATTTATTGGCGTTGTTGGCGGAATCGCACAGCTGGTCGTTTAACTCCACAAACTCCTCGATGGCCTGGGGCTCGTGATTAAACACCTGTACCACCTTCTGGCCGTTCATGATTTCTTCGATGTGGGCGTTGACCTTCGCCAGATCCTTCTGCTGCGCCATATAATATTTACCGGAGCGGCCGGCGATGTATTTCGTCGCAAAGAGCATCACCACCACCATCAGAAGGGTCAGGCCCGTCAGCGGGATGGACAGCCGCACCATGCAGATAAACACGGTCACAATGGTGATCAGACTGTTTAAAAACTGGGGAAGGCTCTGGGAAACCATCTGCCGCAGGGTGTCGATGTCGTTGGTGTACATGGACATGATGTCGCCGTGGGCGTGGGTATCAAAGTAGCGGATGGGCAGATCTTCCATGTGCTCAAACATGGCCCGGCGCAGTTTGTCTAAGGTGCCCTGGGTCACCCGGGCCATGATCAGGTTCTGGGCTAAGGCAGCCGCGATGCCCACAAGATAAATGACGATCATGATGCCGATGGCGCTGGCTAAAGGACCGTAATCCGGATTCTCCACGCCGATCATGGGCAGGATGTAGTCGTCAATTAAGGTCTGCATAAACAGGGTGCCGCGGGTGTTAGCAAGCACGTGGATCACAATACATGCCGCCACCACAATCAGCTGGGGTGCGTAGTTGGAAAACAGGAAGGCAAAGAGGCGCTTCATGGTGCCTGCGCTCTTTTTTAAGTCGCCTTTTTTCATGGGTCTGGCCTGTGGTCTGGGCATTACGCTTCCTCCTTTCCGTTCTGCTGCGAAGCCGCCTGTGCGGCTGCATCTGTTTTCGTGGTATCCTTTTCGGCGCCCGCCGCAGCCTTTTCCGCTGCCTGGCGGGCCGCTTCGTCAAAATCTCCGCCGCCGCCCGTCTGGGACTCGTACACATCGCGGTAGATCTCGTTGCTGGCCAGCAGTTCTTCATGGGTTCCCACGCCGTTGATCCGTCCCTCATCCATGACGATGATGCGGTCGGCGTCCTGTACGGAGGACACCCGCTGGGCGATGATCAGCTTGGTGGTGCCCGGGATCTCCTCCCGGAAGGCCTTGCGGATCTTCGCGTCCGTGGCGGTACCCACGGCGCTGGTGCTGTCATCTAAGATCAGCACCTTGGGCTTTTTCAGCAATGCCCGGGCGATACACAGGCGCTGGCGCTGTCCGCCGGAGACGTTGGTTCCGCCCTGCTCGATGCGGGTGTTGTAGCCATCCGGGAAGCGCTCGATGAATTCGTCGGCGCAGGCCAGTTTGCAGGCGTGCCGGCACTCTTCATCCGTCGCATCCGGATCGCCCCAGCGCAGGTTGTCGTAGATGGTTCCGGAGAAGAGCACATTCTTCTGCAGCACCACGGAAACATTGTCCCGGAGCGTCACCAGATCGTAGTCCTTCACGTTTTTGCCGCCCACTAAGAGTTCGCCCTTGGATACGTCGTACAGGCGGGAAATCAGGTTGACCAAAGAGGTTTTGGCGGAACCCGTACTTCCGATGATACCGATGGTTTCGCCGCTTCGGATATCTAAGTTGATGTCGTTTAACACATATTCCTTGCTGCCCTCATGGTAAGCAAAGGACACGTGGTCGAAGCGGATGGCGCCGTTTTCCACCTCTTCCGTCGGCTGTTCGGGATTGGTGATGGTGGGATCTTCCTGCAGCACCTCGGCGATTCGCCGGGCACTGGCCATGGACATGGTGATCATAACGAAGGCCATGGACAGCATCATCAGGCTCATGAGGATGTTCATGCTGTAGGTCATCAGGCTCATCAGGTTACCGGTAGTCAGCTCGTTCTGGATGATCATGTGGGCGCCGAACCAGGAAATCAGCATCATGCTGCCGTAGGCGGAGATCATCATCATGGGGCCGTTTAAGGCTAAGATGCTCTCGGCGTGAACGAACTTCTTCATCAGGCCGATGGAGGTTTCCGAAAACTTGCTCTTTTCATAGGCTTCCCGCACGTAGGCCTTGACCACGCGGATACCGGTGACGTTTTCCTGTACGCTCTCGTTCATGTTGTCGTATTCGGTAAAGATCTTCTCGAAGATCTTGTGCACGCCGATGGCCACGGAGAACAGGCCAAAGCCAAGGACGATGACCACCACCACATAGATGATGGCCAGCCGCGGGCTGATGGTAAAGGCCATGACCATGGCCACGATTAAGGACGCCGGCGAACGCATGCCCATGCGCAGGATCATCTGGTAGGCGTTCTGCAGGTTGGTCACATCCGTGGTCAGACGGGTGACCAGACTGGCGGTGGAAAAACGGTCGATATTGGTAAAGGAAAAGGTCTGGATCTTGCGGAACATGGCTTCACGCAGATTCCTGGCCAGACCTGTGGACGCCCCGGCGCCGTACTTGCCGCCCATAAAGCCGGCAAACAGGCCGAAGGCGGCTAAGGCCACCATGGCAAGACCGTTTAGAAGAATGGCGTTCATGTTTCCGCCGCCGATGCCGTCGTCTACGATCCGGGCCATCAGCCGGGGAATCATCATTTCCACGACCACTTCCAGGAGCATGAAAAAGGGCGTCAGAAAGGAAGCCTTCTTATACTCCTTCACCTGGGATAAAATAATGGTAAGCATGTGTACTCTCCTGTGGGGAGACAAAAGTGACAGGCACTTTTGTCTCATGACATATTTGCAAGCATCCGGCGCATCACGCGGGTGAAGACTGCCATATCCTCATCCGAAATGCCGCTGCACACCTGCCGCTCGGATTCTTCAATGCGCACGCGCATCTTCTGCTCGAAAACGCGCCCCGCATCCGTTAAAACCACCCGTTTCTGCCGGGCGTCGTGATCCGGCACTTCGCGGCGGATGTATCCGCCCTGCTCTAAGGTCTGCAGGATCGTGGCGATGGAAGACTTGGCCAGATGCAGTTCGTCTTCCAGGTCGCGCTGGTAGATCTCCTCATCCTCATGCTGATACAGGTAGCCGATCAGCCAGCCGTGGGACAGCACCACCGGGTCCTCTCCGTCTGCCACTGAGCGGTTCTGCAGATAGCAGTGCATCCGTTTGGACAGTTCATGGGCGGCAAAACCGACGACCATGGGTTTTTCGTCCGGCGCTTCTTCTGAAGGATTTGAAGATTCCTTCAACGGCTTAGGATGTTCTTTTTGTACTTTGTCAGGCAACGGCGTGTCACCTCCTTCCGTTATCTTTTTTCCGTGACCCCGACGCTGTTTCATGCGTCACGGGTTCATTTGCTGCTGATTCATTCGTTGCGGATTCATTCGCCGCGGGTTCATCGCCGATGATTCATTCGTTGCTGATTCATTTGTCGCTGGTTCATGAAAATCTGGATAAAAAAGAAAGTTCGTCATCGAACGTTCGGCGGTGAACGTTCGATGACGAACGATATTATACTTCGTATTATTATGCCCGTCAAGAGGGTGGATTTCAATAAAAAATCGGGCACGCGTGCCCGATTTTCGCTCGCTTATCACCCGCCCTACAGTTCTTCTTTCGTATAGGACAGGAATCCCTCTCCCCGCACTTCACTGGCGTCTGTCAGAATAAAGAAGGCATGGGGATCGATCTCGGAGACAATGTCCCGCAGCAATGCAGTCTGGCGATTGGACACCGCCACCATCAGCACCTGGCGGGGGCGGTTGGTGTAAGTGCCCGTTCCATGGAGGATGGTGGCGCCCCGGTCGATCTGCTCGGCGATGGCGGATGAGATGTCATCCGTATGCTTTGAAATAATGTAGGCCATGCAGGCGTTGCGGGCGCCGGTGACCATGCCATCGGCGATACGTCCGCAGAGGATCACGGTGATGATGGCGTACAGCGACACTTCCATGCCAAAAATCCAGATGGATAAAAGCACCGTGACCGCGTCTAACACCGGCATGATGCGGGCGGTGTTTAAGTGGGGCAGCGCACGCTGCAGAAGCGCCGCCACCGTGTCGGTTCCGCCGGTGGTGGCTTTGCCCATGAACACCAGGCCGATGCCGCCGCCCATAAGTCCGCCGCCGATGACGGCCACCAGAAACAGGTTGTTGTCCACCAGAGAGAATTCAGGCAGCACAAACAGCCACACGGAGAAGACCACCGAGGCCACCAGTGTGCGGCGCATGAATTTCCATCCGCGGATCTTAATGGAAAACAGAATCAGAGGAACGTTTAACAGGATGTTCCAGAACCAGACCGGAAGGCCTCCGGAGACAAATGGTTTTGTCAGGTGCTGGAAAATGATGGCCAGGCCGGTGAAGCCGCCGGGAACCATGTTTGCGGGGGTGTAGAAGAAATTGGCGGAAACCGCCATCAAAAACGTGCCGAGGAGTATCAGAAGATAATCCACGCCACGTTCACGAAGCTGATATCTGCGGGCCATAAGTCCCTTATCTCCTTTGTCTACAGTGCCATGGTGCGGTAAGAATACCGCGGGGTTTATGGGTTTCAAAGGGCTTCTGTGTCAGAAGCCGACAGTCGGATTACGCGATAAGGCCTGAGCAGGTGCGCGTGCTCGCACGCGAAGCACGCGAGGGCCACCGTACATCGCGCGGCAAGGCGCAGTGGCAAGATCCTCTCAGCTCAGAATCAGTCCGATATAAACAAGCAAAGCGTCAGAAAACTGCCGCACGTCCAGTCCGGACAGCCGTTGGAATTTATCCAGACGATAAACCAGGGTATTGCGGTGCACAAAGATCTCCCGGGCCGTGTCGGCGATGGACAGGCCGTTTCGAAGAAACGCTTCCACCGCGTAGCGGGTTTCCTCGTCCATGTCCGCGGGATCAAAGGTGCCGAAGAACCGCCGACGAAACACCTCCCGGTCGGCCTTGGGAATCTTCCGCACCAGGCAGGCCAGGCCCAGCCGGGCACCATCATAAACATGGCCCGCCGGATCCACCTCCCGGCCGGTGAAAAGCAGTTCCGACAGGTATCGGTATCCTTCAGACAGATGCTCTGCCACAAATACCTGCTCGTCGAAAACAATATCCGCCTGCTGCATGGCTTCGGCGTCCAGCATGGCCGCCAGGGTGTGGGCGCGTTCGGAAATGGTCTCGTCACCGTTGGCCTTTTTCTTCGCGGTCAGCAAAACCACCTGCCGGTCCTTCACCCGAACCAGCTCCGAGCCCCGTTCCTGCATGCCTTCCAGCACGGACCAGGCCGAAGCCGTCACCGGCGCCGGAAAGTCGATGAGGATCATCTCGTAAGGATCCTCTGCTCCGATGAGCAGACGTCCGCAGCCATCAGCGATTTCCTCTGGGGATGCGTCCGCATCCAGAAGCCGCTGCCAGAGGGCATTGCGGGAAAGAGGCATTTTTGTGCCTTCGTCCGCCGTAAGTTTCAGCATCTGCGCGAACTTTTCCACCGCAGAGGCATCCGGTTCGATACCGTCTGCCGGCGCAAGCGCAATCCCGCTTTCAGCCTCAATGCGTGCCAGAAGGCGCTGTAATTCTGAAACTTTATTCTGCGTCTTTTCCATGACCGCAATTCCTTTATCATCGAAGTGACTGCCGTACACTCATTCCAACCTACATATCTTACCCTGAATGGAGGTTTTTCGCAAGACACGCGCCGTTTGCTAGGCGTACACAAACGCGGAATGCTTGATGCACTGGATAATCTGTGATATACTATCCCGCGTTAACGTGATAAAGCGTTGCTTTGACACAGTAAAAACAACAGGAAAAGAGGCTTTTCATGAAGAAGAATGGCATGCTTCTGGCAGGCGCCGCTGCGGTGTTGGCGCTTTCCTCTCCTCTGACCGTTTTTGCGGCGGAGGGCGGTGCTCTTGAGACGGTGGCGAAGGTGAACGACAGCATTAACGGTGTGGTCTGGACGGCCATGCTGTTCGCCATTTTAGGCGTCGGCCTTCTGATGACCATCCTGACAAAGGGCTTCCAGTTCACCCATTTCAGGCACTGGTGGAAGAATTCCATCGGAAGCGTGTTTGAGAAGGACGCCGCTGTCCGCAAATCCGAAGACGGCAAGTCCATCTCCCAGTTCCAGAGTCTGTGCACCGCCATGGCGGCCACCGTGGGCACCGGTAACATCGTGGGTGTGGCCACGGCCATCGTCTCCGGCGGCCCGGGCGCCATCTTCTGGATGTGGGTCGCTGCCATCTTAGGTCTCATGACCAACTTTTCCGAAAACGTGCTGGGCATCTTCTACCGCCGCCGCAATGAACACGGCGAGTGGAGCGGAGGCGCCATGTACTATTTAAAGGATGGTCTGGGTTCCCTGCCGGGCATGAAGACGGTGGGTTCCATCTTAGCTGTCCTGTTTTCGATCTTTGCCGTTTTAGCCTCCTTCGGTATCGGCAACTTGAGCCAGATCAACTCCATCGCCACCAACATCAACAACACGGCAGCGAATTTAGGCCTGGCGGACCATCAGATCTTCGGCGGCATTTCCCTGATCAACCTGATCGCCGGTATCATCCTGATGCTGGTGGCGGCGCTGGTCATCATGGGCGGCCTGCAGCGCATCGCCCAGACCACGGAAAAGCTGGTGCCTTTCATGGCCGTAATCTACATCATCGGTTCGCTGGTGCTGATCATCCGGGACGGCGCGCTGATCCTTCCGGCCTTCGGATCCATCTTCCGCTTTGCCTTTAATGCCAAGGCCATCGCCGGCGGTACCTTAGGCACCGTCATCAAATGGGGCTTAAAGCGCGGCGTATTCTCCAACGAAGCCGGTCTGGGTTCCTCTGTCATGGTGCATTCCAACTCCGACGTAAAGGAACCGGTGATCCAGGGTATCTGGGGCATCTTCGAAGTGTTTGCCGACACCATCATCATCTGCACCCTCACCGCCATGGTCATCTTAACCAGCGGCTATGTGGATCTTTCCACCGGCATGATGACCGATGCGTCCATCTCCGCTTCCGCCCTGACCAGCCAGTGCTTTTACAACCGCTTCGGCAGCATCGGCTCCCTGTTCATCACGCTCGCGCTGATGCTGTTCGCCTTCTCCACCGTGCTGGGCTGGAGCCACTACGGCGCGAAGAGCTGGGAGTACCTGTTCGGCACAAAATCGACCATGATCTACCGCACCGTGTTTACGGTGGTGATCGTGCTGGGTGCCGTGATGACCTCCTCCCTGGCCTGGGAAATTTCCGACACCTTCAACGGCCTGATGGCCCTGCCCAACCTGATCGGCGTCGTGGCCTGCTCCGGTACCGTAGCCAAGATCCTGGCCAACTACAAGGCCCGGGTGTTTGAGGGTAAAGACGTGAAACCCATGCTGTCCTTTACGGAAAAATGAGTCAGAAGGGACAGTCCCCTTTGACTCATGAACTCAATCGGATGGGCAGGCTGCGCCGCCCACCCGATTCATTTTCCCTTGCGCTTGCACGGACGAGGAGACGCCTTCGGGCGCCTCTTTTTTGATGGGATGGTGAGTCAAAAGTGCCTGTCACTTCTGACTCCGGGCGCCTCTTTTGATGGAGTGATGAGTCAAAAGTGCCTGTCACTTCCGACTCATTAGGTAATTTTTTAACCGAAACAGGACTTTTTTAACATTCCTTCTCACGGGAACCCGTTATAATAGAATCACTCAGATTCCGATGCTGCCGCTTTCTGCGGTTTTCCAAAAGGCGGATTCTGAATGGCCGCATGAGAGTTGTCTTGGTCGATTGCTTTAGAAAGGATCGTATATGCGTACCATTATCTGTATGAATGAAAACTGGGAATTTTTAAAAGATGCGGACCGCACTGCCGGAGGCTTCGTGCCGGTGAATCTTCCCCATACCTGGAATGCCATAGACGGCACCGATGGAGGTAACGATTACCATCGGGGCACCTGCTGGTACCGGAAGCGTTTTGCCCGCCCGGCGCTGGAAGAGGGCGGTGAAGCCTGGCTGGAGTTTGCCGGCGTGGCCATGACCGCCGAGGTGTTTTTAAACGGACAGAAACTGGCCCGCCACGAGGGCGGCTATTCCCTCTTCCGGGTCAACATCACGGACGCCCTGCAGGATGACAACCTGCTGGAGGTTTCCGCCGACAATTCCATCAACCGCACCGTGTATCCCCAGCACGCCGACTTCACCTTCTAC
>JAZPYY010000066.1:0-12480 GCA_045544375.1 Shuttleworthella sp. | reverse complement strand
AGGGTGGGTGAAAAAGTAACAAGAATAAAAGCAGCCTGAATTATATCAGGTAGAGGCACCAGGCTAGTGCCATTAAAGAGCCGGTATGCGAGGGCATATCGGAGATTTATAAATATCAACCATGAAGTTGAAAATAGCCACGGTTGAAGAGTATCTGACAACGGTGGAATATGATTATCCCGCGTTTCATCTGTCCATGGATTGCTTCTGGTGCAGCTTAAAAGAAGGACATCTGACGCTGCTGGAACATGAAGCGGCCCGATGGCTGCCGCTGAATCATCTGATGCAGGTGAAGTGGCTGCCGGCAGATGTGCTGGTAATTGAGAAAATGGGAGAAGGCAGACAAAATGAACTATGATCCCTTCAAGGACTATATCAGAGAGCCTGAACCGGACAAACGGGATAAAGGTTATGCATGGCATACGGCCATTGGCCTGCAGGCGGTTGACGGACTGAGAACGTCTGATTATCTGATCAAAACCGCTGTCCGTAATATCGAGGGTGAGATCTCATTTGCGGAAGCAAATGCTCTTTTGCAGACGTATTACGAGGAGAATCCTTCGGACGCATCTGATGACCGCACCGAGGAAGCGGACAAGGTATCTGCTCGGATTGCTGCGCTTCTTTCGGAGAAAGCCTTTAGTTTTACACCGAATGAATACCTGGCCATTCACCGAAAACTGTTTACCGGTATTTACTCACACGCCGGACAGATTCGTGACTACAATATCACGAAGAAAGAATGGGTGCTGGACGGTGCTACCGTATTGTACGGCAGTGCTACGGAACTGAGAGCCACACTGGATTACGATTTCGCGCAGGAGAAGAAGTTCTCCTATAGGAATCTTTCGATGGATGAGACCATTCATCATCTTGCGGTGTTCATTTCCAGACTGTGGCAAATCCATGTCTTTGGTGAGGGAAACACCAGAACGATAGCGGTATTTTTCATAAAATATCTGAGAACCCTGGGGTTTGATGTGACCAACGATATTTTTGCGGAGCATGCCTGGTATTTTCGCAATTCACTGGTGCGGGCAAACTACAATGATCTGAAAAATGGTATCTACGAAACAACAGAGTTCTTGGAGTTGTTCTTAAGAAACCTTCTGCTGGGGGAGAAACATCCGCTTCGCAACCGAACTATGCATATCAGCGGCGTGTTTAGGATCGATGAAAAAGCAAACATTGACGGACCAAAAGCGAACATTGACGAACCGAAAGTGAACATTGATGGAGAAAAAGCGAACATTGAAGACGCTTTTACGGCAAAAACTGCTTCACATGTACGCAAACTGCTGGAGACTTTTGGGTATCAGGGGATCTTTGGCAGATCAAATGTGCAAGAGATCCTTGCCTTGAAGCCTACCAGAAGTTCAGAGCTGCTGAAAGAGATGGCTAAGAAGGGTGTCATTGAACCGGTTACAGGGCACGGAAAAGGGAAGTACAGATTCATATTGCCTTAAGAGGAGTCTCGTTGTTCGGGAGACACAACATGAAGTTTGAACACACAAACCGCCCAGGTTTCTGGCTCGGTTTCATCGATTTTTTTACCGCTGGTCTGTTTTTTCTGCTGTATATGCCCTTTGGCGGTCTGCAGGATGAACTGGAGGAGGTGTTGGGGCACAAGGTGATGCCCTATTGGAAGGCGTATCTTCTTGGCATACCGACACTGTTTATCTACACGCTGGTGTGGATGGCGCGGATTGCGGAAGAACTGAAAGCAAAGGCCATCTCCCTGGGAATCGAGGGTCCATATACCTCCTGGTGGCATATGTTCGGATGGAACACGTTTGGCATTCTGCTGTTCGGGCCGGCGGTTGCGACATACCGGTTTTTTGATACGTTGAACAAAGTGGAAAGAAAACTGAATGGGACGGCAGATTTCAGTCACATTTCTGCTGACGATTGAAAGAATGGGAGGAAGAAGATGATTTTTGAAGAACTGATTCAGGCCCGGCGCAGCATCCGGGCATACGAGATGCGCAAACCGGATCACGAAACCCTGGAGACCATTCTGCGCCAGGCCCAGCAGGCGCCATCCTGGAAGAATCTGCAGACGGCCAGAACCTACGTGGTGGAGGATGATGCGCTGCTTGCGCAGGTACGGGATTGTCTGCCCTCCTTCAATCAGCGCAGTTCGGCCAATGCGGTCCTTCTCGTCACGACCTTTGTGCGCGGCCTGTCCGGCTTTACCGGTGGAACGCCCGACAACGAGGTGGGCGACGGCTGGGGCGCCTATGATCTGGGCCTGCGGGACGCTTACCTGATCCTTGCGGCGAAAAATGCCGGTCTGGACACCCTGATCATGGGCCTTCGGGATGCTAATCGCCTGCGCGATCTGCTGCAGATCCCCAAAGAGGAGGAGATCCTGTCCGTGATCGCTGTGGGTTACGGTGCCCAGGAAATCACGGCCAAGGGACGCAAAGCACCGAAGGAAGTGAGCCGGTGGTTTTGATCGGAACACAGATGCAGTGGAGGGGATCATGGAGATAGCGGATGTTCGGCGTCAGCAGCCAGATGGGCGATGTGATGGATGTCAGCGGCGGCGACGAAAGCAATCCTACCAACGGTATTGTGGTCTTTGGCGCTGCTCAGCCGATCAATGACAAGTACGGCGACGAAAGCTGTCAGAATGTCACTCCCTCCGTATTCTACAGCAACAGCATGGTCGGCCAGAGCATCGTCATTACGGAAAAGGCCAAGGATAAGGACATTGCCACGCTTTTGACGGCGTTGGATTACCTTTACAGCCAGGAAGGCGGACTGCTTCGCTCCATCGGTTTCTCCGATGTGCAGCAGGGCGAGATTCAGGATGCGTTCTACGCGGCCCACGGCCTTGACAACGGCACCTATGACGTGACGACGAACGAGGACGGCGAGGATGTCTACAACATCCACAACGAGCGCGACGCCGAAGAAAACCTCTCCTTCGCGGCGCAGATGAACCGTGTGGTGGGTCTGACGGTGGAAAACAACGTCAACCACAACTATCCCACCTACAAGCAGAACAGCGTGGATCAGTGGGTCATCTACCCCAACACCGGATACATCGATGTCCCGGTCTTAAGCCAGCTGTCCGCCGACGAAGCCAAGGAAAAGGCAGAATCCGATGCGGCACGCATCACTTACATGGCTCAGGCCGGAGCGGATTTTGTCACTGGCCGCAGCGATGTTGCCGATGACGCTGCCTGGGAGGCCTACACTGCCGAACTGGAGAAGTTCGGGACAGATGTCATCACAGGCTACTTCAACGCAGCACTGGGAAATGAATAAGGGGACAGGAAACCGTTCTATTTTCCGAAAACCAGCACGGCGCCAAACGGGTGGAATCCCGTTTGGCGTCTGTTTGATTGTAGGAAAAATAGTCGGTGACCTGTCGCGTTCTTGTTGTATAATGGACTGGAAACCTGTTTCGGAAAACCATAGACAATCATACGGGCAGATAATGAAGAAGATTTAAAACTGTGATGGTTATGGGGATTGGCTTCGGATGCCGGAAATGATTCGACGGGTCCGATTTCGGCGAAATGCAGGCGATGTTTCCGTTAAGAAAGGTGAAGCGACATGAAGTCACAGGAGAAAACGATGAGAAAATACGCTTGGCTGCACGCGATGCTTTCGGCAGCTGTGGTGCTTTTTGGTGCCGCCGTGCTTTGGGGCAGCGGGCTGACGGCCAAGGCGGAGGAAAACGCGGTGCCCATGTACCGTCTGTATTACCCCGACACCCATGAGCATTTTTACACCTCAAACGCCTACGAAAAATATGTTCTGACCGTGCAGCGCGGCTGGGACTACGAGGGCATTGGCTGGTATGCGCCTTCGGAAGGTGTGCCGGTGTATCGCCTGTACAATCCCTTCACTACAGACCACCACTACACCATGGATGTCAATGAATACAACACCCTTGGGGCGCAGGGCTGGAATCAGGAAGGCATCGGCTGGTATTCCGATGCCAGTCAGACGGTGCCTGTTTATCGGGAGTTCTGTCCGACCCTGACCACCGGTACCCACAACTACACTACAGATTTAAACGAGCACAATACCCTGGTGGGCAGCGGTGTCTGGAACGACGAGAAGATCGGCTGGTATGCGGTGCGAACCGGCGAGCCGGCGGTAGGTTACGACTGGAAGTCCGAGCTGTTTAAAGATATCGCAGGGCAGTATTATCTCGCGTTCTTTGCCGGCGGCGGTGAGGACATTGTCATTCATGAAGACGGCACCTTTACCGGAACAAATCAGTACAACGGCGGTGTCGAAGGCATTGAGATCTGTCATTTTGCCGGCCGCGTACAGGTGGAAAAAACGGGCGGATCCTATCGGCTGTCCTTTACGGACATTGTTTACACGGACGAGCCGGGCATTAAAACGTATATCGACGGAACACCTTTTGTCACGGTGAATACCAGACCACTGATGAGCGATGATGCCTCTTACAGGCTGTTCTTCCCCCATACGCCCCTTTCAGCCATCCCCAACAATCACGGCGTAAATTGGTGGATGCTGTATACGGAGCAAAACAAAGCCGCTGGCGAATTAACGGAGGGTGTGTATCTGCTCCAGGGCGAGAAGACAGAACTTCCCTATGTCCGGGGTACCTGGCCGGATCATTTCATAAACGAAGACGGCCAGATCGTGCGGCCGCAGGGGTAATGTGACAGGGGACAAAGGTGCCCATCCCACTGTTCGAAAAAGAACGGCTGCGAAAAGAGCCGGGAAATGGGATGGAGCCGTCTTGATTTCAGGAGGTTTCGATGAAGTTTAATCCATCCGGCAATACCGACGAGACGGAGAAGTCCCGCAAACTGTCCCAGGCAGAACAGAAGCGCCTGGAGCGCTTCGAGGCTGTTTCGGACGAGATGATTCAGAACGGCTTTCGAAGAACGGATCTGACCGTAAGTCTTGTAAAGGCCAATCTGATTGGCATTCTGTTTGCCATTCCGGTGTTTGTGCTGGGGTTTGCGCTGTATATCCTAAGAAACGGCTTCGACGGGATCCGATTTGATCCGGGTTTATATCTGCCGTTTCTGATTGTCATGGTTTTGCTCATTGTGGTTCACGAACTGATTCACGGTTTCAGCTGGGCTATTTTCGCGGAGCATCACCTGAAGGATATCGCTTTCGGTTTTATCGTCCAGTACCTGACACCTTACTGCGCCTGCTGTGTTCCCTTAAAGAAGGGGCAGTATGTTTTCGGTGCCGTGATGCCCCTGGTGCTTCTGGGGCTGATCCCGTCAGCGGCCGGGATTCTGGCCGGCTCCATGCCGGTGCTTCTGATGGGAATGGTTATGATCGTGACGGCGGTGGGCGATCTGATGATCATATGGATGGTGCTGCGTTACCGAAGCGACGCGGCGGAGATTGTGTACATGGATCACCCCACCCAGGCCGGCGGCGTGATTTTCGAACGGTAACAGGATAAATAGAAAACCGTTCTGTTTTTGAACAGATCATCGGAGATTCCATGGGCGGCGCGATGGCCTGTCCCACTTTCGAGAGGAGAATGATGATGTTACAACTTGGCAGACTGTTTCAGGACAAAATGATGCTTCAGCGGCAGAAGCCGGTGAAAGTCTGGGGCACTTGCGATCCCGGGGCCTGTGTGCGGGCTGAAATCACCGGCGCGGAGGCTTATTCGGATGCGGATTCGGCGGCAGAAGGCATTTCTGCAGAAACCACCGCGGATGCAGACGGAAAGTGGATGCTTTCTCTTCCGCCCATGAAAGAAGCCCTCGGTGCAGAACTTACTGTGAGCGCCGGGGAAGATGCGGTTACGATCCGCGATATCGCCATCGGCGAGGTGTTCATCGCCGGCGGTCAGTCCAACATGGAATTTCCCATGTGGTATGAAAAGCATTTCCAGCAGGCCTTTATCGATAACTGCATTGATCCCGGCGTCCGCTTTTTCCAGATGCCGCAGCTGGCGTTTCCCGGACAGGAGGCTCTCTTTACTGATAACCTTCAGAACGTCTGGCGAAAGGCCGAGGTGAACGAGCTGGGCTTTTTCTCCGCGGTGGGATACTGGTTCCAGAAGGATCTGCGCAAATCCTTAGGCGTGCCGGTGGGTATCGTCGCCTGCAATTGGGGCGGCACAACTTCCGTGGCCTGGATGAAAAAGGAAAGCTATGAGAAGGACGGCGGCCCCTGGAAAGCGCGCATGGAAGAGCTGCTGTCTGCGATTCCGGATATGGATGCCTACTGGGAATCCCAGAAGACGAATCCCACCAACGACCGCGGCCGCCTGAATCTGGATGTGTTTTCTCAGTTTATGCTTTCCGCCAACCGCCGGATGGCGGATATCGGGCAGTTTTTCGTCAGCCTGGGGGTGGATCCTTCCATGGCCATGGGTGAGCGTCTGATGATGCCCATGCAGATTCCGGGCTCCTTATACGAGAACATGCTTCTGGAAGTGGCCCCCTATACCGCCCGGGGCGTGCTGTGGTATCAGGGTGAGAGCGATGACGGCGCGGATACGGCGCCGGTCTACAGCTGCATGATGCAGCACGTGATTGAGGACTGGCGGGAAGCCTTTGGCGACGATCTGCCCTTCTTTATGGTAGAACTGCCTGGCTATGGCGAGTGGTTCGGTCAGCCGGCCCGGAAGTTTGACATCCTTCGCGCCGAGCAGGAAAAGACGGCGAAAACGGTGCCCGGCGTGTGGCTGGCATCCATCTCGGACGCCGGTGAATTTGTGGATATCCATCCCAAGAACAAGCAGGTGGTGGGAAGAAGACTGGCCCTTCTTGCTAAGAAGTATGTCTTTGGCGAAGATATCCTGGCCGACGCGCCGGAATTTGCGTCTGCCGTCCGAACTGACGACGGCGCGGAACTGGTTCTGGCAAACGCCGGAGAAGGTCTGTGTGTCAAGCCGCTGGAAGATGCCCAGAAGGCCATGTATGAGGAAGAGACGCCGGGCTGCGTGCTGACGGAGATTCCGGCCCTGAAGGTGTATGTCAACGACGAAGAGCGGGCCTATGACTGCGCGGTTTCCCAGGATCGCATCGTCATCAGCGGGGTGGAACTGAAAGAAGACGATCGGCTGGCGGTGCGGTTCGCCAAAACCCAGTTCTTTGTGGTGAACCTTTACAACAGTGCGGGGATTCCCGCGCGGCCGTTTGAGGTCGAAATGTAAAAAAGGGACACAGATCGGATGGGCGGCTAGCCTGCCCATCCGATCGCTGCGCCGCCGGATCCGATCCAAAAGGGATGGTGACCTGTCTGATGTGAAAGAGAGGATTTATGAACAGGGTTTTGAAAAAACTGTTTGGCGGAATACAGCTGACCTGGCCCAAACTGATTTTCGCCTCTGTGATCGCCGGGGTTTATACTGCCGTGATGGCCATCATTCCGGCGCTGCACGACACCTCCTTTCACACCATCGTAGTCACCTTTGAGGTGTGGATTCTCTTTGGCATCCTGATCATTATGAACAGCCGGTCCAATCTGGATTCGGCCTTAAAGTGCTTCGTGTTCTTTCTGATCAGCCAGCCGCTGGTTTATCTGCTGCAGGTGCCCTTCAGTCCCATAGGATGGCAGCTGTTCCGATACTATAAGACCTGGTTCATCTGGACGATCCTCTGCCTGCCCATGGGATACATCGGCTATTACATGAAGAAGGACCGGTGGTGGGGACTGCTGATTCTTCTGCCCATGATCGCCCTGACGGCCTATTCCTTCGTCACCTATTTTTCGCTGTTTCTGTTTTCACGGCCGCAGTATCTGCTGATTTCCATCTTCTGCGCCGCGGTCATGATTCTGTATCCCATTGCCATCTTTCATAATCCGAAGATCCAGATCCGGGGCGCGGTTATCGGCGGCGCGGCGGTGATCGCCCTTACGGCGGTGTGTCTGCACAATCCTTATGTCTACAGCACAGACATTATGGGAGCCACCGAGGAACTGCCTTTTGACGACACCTGGACCGTCGGCCTTGCGGATGATTCCTACGGAGATGTGTCCATCGTGTATTCCGAGGGCCTGGAGGAGTATATGCTGCACGCGGACTTCAAAAGGGATGGCGACACGGTGATGACCTTCGTCTCTCCCGAGGGAGAGGAAAAGGCGTATGACCTTCATATCGAAGAGGATTATTACGATATGCAGAAGCGAGAGCCATAACAGCGGGCGGAGAATGGGACGGGGGGACAGGTCATCGTCCCATTTTCTGAAAATGGCTGTTTCCGAGATCTTAACAAAAATGGGACGATGACCTGTCCCCCGTCCCACTGGGAGGTTCCTTATGAAGCTGATTCTTTGCGTGGACGATCGCCTGGGCTATTCCTTTAATCACCGGCGGCAGTCGTCGGATCTTTGCATGCGCCAGGATATGGTCCGCCGCCTGGGGAATGAGATGGACGATCTTTTCATCAATGCCCACACCGAGCGGTCTCTGCTGAGGGATGGCTGTTTCGGACCCAAGGAGGCGAAGCGCCGGCTGGAGCATCCGGCACGTTCCGGACGGGCATTTCTGGAGAATGCGGCGGATGCGGACGGCTGGGCCTTCGTGGAAAACGTGGAGGTGAAGGGCCTGTGGCACCGGGTGGACGAGATTCTGCTGTACATCTGGGATAAGCGCTATCCGGCGGATTACAGTTTTCCGAAGGAACTGCTGTCATCCTTTGTGCTGACGGAAGAGACCCAGTTCCCCGGGAAGTCCCATGACGTCATCCGGCTGGAGCATTATGTAAGGAAGGATAATTGCTGATATGAAGCGTAACCCCAAACAGCTGATCGGTCTGATCGGCCTGATCTGCTGCATTGTTTTAATCATCGGCCTTTGGATGCGCACAGATGCACCGGCAGATCCCGTCGTGGATCTGCAGAGCGCTTTGACGTCCTCCAACAGCTCCTCCGGGCAGAAGAGCGATTCCGAAACGCCTCAGTCCTCAGGAACCACGGAGGATTTCGGCAATTTCCTTCCCGCCCCGGAGCTGACCTGGCTTACCCAGCTGGACATCCCGGCCTGGTCCGGAAAGCCCTATGTGGAGCAGAACGGGAACGTCCCCTTCTTTGAAACGGACAACATCAGGCCCGAACCCTACGAGATCTACTACGATCTGGACAGCCTGGGCCGATGCACCTTAGCCGACGCCGTGGCGGGTCCCGAGACCCAGCCCAGAGAAAAGCGGGGAAATATCGGCTCCGTCCATCCCACCGGCTGGCATAAAGACCGGTATTCCTTTGTTGAGGGCGAGGCACTGTACAACCGCTGCCATCTCATCGCCTATTATCTGACGGCAGAGAACGCCAATCCCCGCAACCTGGTCACCGGAACCAGCTACATGAACCGCCGGGGCATGAACGATTTCGAAAACCTGGTGGGAGACTACATCAAGGAAACCGGAAACCACGTGCGCTATCGGGTCACGCCGGTGTGGACCGCAGATAACCTGGTCTGCGACGGTCTTCTGGTGGAAGGCTGGAGCATCGAGGACGAAGGCGACGGCATCTGCTTCTGCATTTACGCCTACAACGTGGAGCCGGGGATTCACATTGACTATCAGACCGGCGACAACTATGCGGAAGAGGGCTATGATGGTTCCGAAAGCACTGGCGGCAGCGGATATTCCTATGGCGGAACATCATCCGGCCAGCAGAACGGTTCCGGAAGCGGAAAGGACAGTCTGCTGACGGAGGAGGATATCACCGGTACCTACGTGCTGAACAAGAAGTCCAGAAAGTTCCATTATCCGGACTGCGAAGGCGCCATCGCCATGTCCGAAAAGAACCGGGAAGAGTACACGGGATCGCGAAATGAGCTGATCATCGACGGTTATACGCCCTGTCCGGAATGCCAGCCGTAAAATAGAACGCCAACCAGTCCCCGGTCTTACTCAATGAAAGGAGCAGCCATGTCGCAGGAACATCTGGTTTTTATCTCGCATTCCAGTATCGATGCACCCATTGCGCAGCTGATCTGTCACCGGCTGGAAGAGGCCGGCATCCGCTGCTGGATCGCGCCCCGGGACATCACCCACGGCGACTGGGCTGAGCAGATCATGAGCGGTCTGACGCGGTCAGACGTGTTTGTGCTGGTGCTGGGGGAGCACTCCATCGCTTCTGAGGAATGCGTCAAGGAAATTACCCAGGCCACGAAGCACTGTGAATACCTGATCCCCTTCCGGGTGGACCGGGCGGATCTGACACCGAAGCTGGAGTATCATCTGGGGCCCTGTCACTGGCTGGATGCCTCCACGCCGCCTATCGAGCAGCGGGTGCAGGATCTGATCGAGCGCATCCGCCATCTTTCTGACGAGGACGCGGTGTACCTGAACCAGCGCCGGCAGACCCTCCGCAGCCATCCGGCGTATCCGCGGCCGCTGTTTCTGGGCCGGGATGACGAACTGGCTGAAATCGCAGAGATCCTGCCCCGGGAGCGGGTGCTGTTTCTGCAGGGTATGGGCGGTATCGGCAAGTCTGAGATTGCCAAATCCTATGCGCAGAAATACGAGACCCGCTACGATACCGTGGTATTTCTGTCCTATGAGGGCAGTATCCTTGATCTGGTCACCGGCGACAGCCTGTATATCGAAAATTTTGCGCCCCAGGATACGGACGGCGAGACGGCGGAGCAGTTCTTTGCGCGGAAAATGGAGACTCTGCGCCGGGTTTCCTCCCCGCGGACCCTGCTGATTCTGGATAATTACGATGTGGATGACGATCCGCATTTTGAGGATTTTGCCAACGGGCCCTATCATCTTCTGATTACCACCCGCAACGAGCCCTTTGATTACGAGGTGCTGCGCATCGGTCCCATCGCGGATTCGGCAACGCTGCATTCACTGTTTGCAAAGGCCTATGGCAAGCCCATTCCGGCCGGGGATGCGCCCCTGGTGGACGAGATGATCGGAATGGTGGGCGGACATACCATCACCGTGGATCTTCTGGCACGGCAGATGGCCGCCAGCCACCGCAGCGCCCCTCAGATGCTCGCACTGCTGAAGGAAAAGGGCATCAATCTGCAGCTGAAGGATTCCGTTTCCGGTGGCGGAAGCCACGGAGCGCGCCGCCGTCGGGGGGACGAGGCAGGGGAATCTGCCTTTGACGTGATCACGCAGCTGTTTGGCCTGTCCGGACTTTCACCTGCCTGCGAGCAGATTCTGCGGTACATGGCCATGGTACCTATTTCCGGTATCAGCATCGGCCTGTTTTACGACATCTGCCAGTTGGATTCCTATGATGATATCAATGAACTGATCGATCACAGCTGGGTGATGCTGGACGATGAGACCGATATCCTGTCCATGCATCCCGTCATTGCAGATGTGGTCCGGGCGAAACTGGCACCGGATACGGAAAACTGCGCAGTCTACATCGAGGGACTGCACCTTGAAGTGGGAAGCCTGTGGTTCAACAACCGGGAGGACCGGGCGCGTCTGTGGCCCCTGACCGCCTTTATCATGCAGCATTATTTTGTGCCTACGAAAAAACTGTGGCAGGCGTTTCTGCAGATGCCGGCCAACGCCTGGATCTGCGCGCGGTATGCCATGTCCATCGAGTACGGACATCGGATTCTGGAGTGCACCAAAGAACTCTTCCCCGAAGATGTGGCCAAGATCGGTCAGGCCGCCACGATTTTAGGCGGCTGTTATCACAACAGCGGTGACGATGTCCACGCGCAGCCCTATTATGAGGAGGGCTTGGAGTGCCAGAAGCAGGCGATCACGGAAGACAGCGATGACAACCAGCTGGACGCCCTGTCCAACGCCTACCAGAAGGTGGGCCGGTGCGCCTATCTGAATGGGGATTTTGATCTGGCGAAGAAGTGCTTTGACGAATCTCTGCGCATCAGCGGGGGAAATGATAATCGCAAGAGCCGGGGCACCTACGCCAACGCGCTGCTGGAAACCGGGCGTATGTACATCCTCATGGGCGAGTACGAAAAGGCTTTGGAATATGCGAAGGAAAGCGACATCTGCTACCGCAAGCGGGACGGAGATGACAATCCCAACAGCGCCTGCTCCCTGAAGGATATTGGCTGCTGTGAAATGAACCTAGGCCATTTTGATGCCGCCCGGGCAGCGCTGGAAGAGTCCCTGCGCTTGAACCTGATGTTCAACGGCCGGCAAAACCGCCAGACCTTCTGGACCATGGAAGCCATGGGCGACCTGGACATGATGGAAGGACGGACGGAAGACGCCCAGCGGACGTATCAGGAAATCGAGGCCCTGATGGAAGACAGCTTTGGAGAAGGAAACCCCGACCTGGTCGCCATCCGCAGGAAAATGGGACGATGACTGCCCTGTCATTTCACTGTGGACGCCCCTGCGGCCATGTAGTAAAATACACAGGTACGCTGATTGAAAAAGTGCCATGTTTTTCGGATCATGGGCTAAGATTTACAAAGGAGCTTCCTGTATAGTTTAAAGAGTGGGCGTTGAAAAAAGAAAATACCTCAGAGTAGAATAAGATTTACTGACTTGGCATGGTTGGTAAATCTTATAGAAACAGAGAGGTATTTCAAATGAAGTCTAACACTCA
>JAZPYY010000065.1:0-63106 GCA_045544375.1 Shuttleworthella sp. | reverse complement strand
GATCTTGTCCGGCAGCAGGCCCCATGCTTCGGCGTGGTCGCGGATATAGGTTATGGCCTGCTCGTAATCTTCCAGGGGATTGGGCCAAACACCGTGCTCCTTCACGCTGTAGCGCAGGATGAAGGCGTGGTAGCCGGCATTTAAATAGGCCTGGGCTACGGGGTCAGCCTCCCGGTCGGAGCAGTACTGATAACCGCCGCCGGGCAGCACCAGCACGCCCGGGCGCTTGTCCAGACGATACTCGCCGCCGACACCTTGCAGATAGACGGTCAGTGTGACGTTGCGGTCAGCATGTAATGTGATAACTTCTGATTTCATGAGGACCCCCTTACTCCGCAGAAAATGCGTAAATCGTGGTGGTGTGGGCCGTATCCCCGGGACGCAGCACCGGCTGCTCAAAGGCGGATACGTTTAAGGCGTTGGGGAAGTACTGCGTCTCCAGGCACAGTCCTGCCCGCTTCGGATAGGATGCGCCGTCTTTTCCGGCCATGCCCGTCTCGATGAAGTTGCCGCTGTAGAACTGGATGCCCGGAAGGTCGGTGTACACTTCCATCTTCCGTCCGGAAGCCGGATCAAACAGCACGGCGACGCAGTCCATATGGCCGCTTTCGTGATTTAACACCCAGTTGTGATCATAGCCGCCTGCCCATTTCAGCTGCTCGTAATCATCATCGATGCGGTCACCGATGCGATGGGGCGTGCGGAAATCCATGGGCGTGCCTTCCACCTCGATGAACCGTCCGTCCGGAATGGAGGCAGCGTCCGCCCAGGTGATGGCATCCGCGTCGATGGTCAGCACGTGATCCAAGATATCGCCGCTGTCATGTCCGGACAGGTTGAAATAGGCGTGGTTGGTGGGATTGAAGGGCGTCGGGGCGTCCGTGCGGGCCTCGTAATCGATCATCAGACGGTTGTCCTCCGTCAGCGTGTAGGTCACGGAAAGCACCAACTCGCCCGGGAAGCCGAATTCACCGTCCGGAGAGACGATGATCAGGGTGATGGAATGATCCGCCTCGTTAAAGGTGACGTCCCAGATTCTTTTATGCAGGCCGATGGAACCGCTGTGCAGGTTGTTATCCCCGTCGTTCTTCTCCAGGGAAACCGTGCGGCCGTCTAAGGTGTAAGCCGCGCCGCCGATCCGGTTGGCGTGGGGCGCAATCAGGCCGCCGAAGAAGCAGTCTAAGTTCTGCAGCGCCTCCGCATCCGGATAGCCCAGAAGGACGTCCGCGAAATTGCCCGCCCGATCCGGCGCCCAGATCTGCATCAGGTTCGCGCCGAAATTCGAAACCACCACCCGCATGCCGGCCGCATTGGTCAGCGTATAGGTCATGATATCTTCGCCCGCAGGTGTCATACCGATTTTTTTCACTTTCATACTCCCTACCCCTTTTCTTTCACAATCATAAACCTTAAGTTATTTCCGCGAGAGCGTCCCGGAAACATACATACATCCAAGACGCAGCTTATTCGTACCGTAACGCGTCGATCGGATTCATCTTCGCGGCCTTGTTCGCCGGGAAATATCCGAAGAAAATGCCGATGGACATGGAAAACAGCAGTGCTAAAATGATGCCTCCGATGGACGGCTGGGCCGGATAACCCAGATAGTTGGACGCCAGCACGCCTGCCACAATGCCAAACACCACGCCGATGGCTCCGCCGATCAGGCAGATGATCATGGCCTCCACGATGAACTGGGCGCGGATGGACGAATTCTTGGCTCCCAGGGCTTTCCGGGTGCCGATTTCCCGGGTACGCTCGGTAACGGACACCAGCATGATGTTCATGACGCCGATGCCGCCCACCACCAGTGCGATGGCCGCCACGATGGAAATGGCCGTGGTGATGGTGTCCAGCATGGTGTATAGAATGCCCAACAGGCCTCCGAAGGTGTAGGCCACCACCTCGAATTTCTTGTTGCTGCGATAGTAAGGCTTAAAGAAATCCTGAATGTCATTGGACAGCTCGTCCGGCTCTAATCCCACCGCCGCGATGGCCTGAATGGTGCGGTAAGCCCCCTTGACCCGGGCGATTTCGTTGGCCGACTGCAGGGGCATGTACACGGTGGATCCCCGGCCGAAGCTGAACATGGAGGCGTACTGGCTTTCGCTCTTGTAGACCCCCACGATGTTGATGGTCACGTCCCGGCCTTCCACCACGGTGTTAAATTCTTTTCCCACCGCAGCCTGGGCGCTGCCAAACACATCCTCAGCAAAATCCACGTCCACCAGGCCCACCCGATGGCGGCCGCTGAAGTCCGCCTGGGAAAACATGGATCCCGCCTCAATGGAGATGGAATTGCTGATGAAGTAACCCGCGGAAACACCCATCAGAGAAACGGTTTTTTCCACATCCCCGATTTCCGCCGTGGCCCGGCCGATGTTGTTGCTCACCGTGATGGCGTAGATGCGGCCCTCGAAAGCCGACGCCAGATCGTGAATCATCTCATCGGTGATGTAGTCGCTTTCCGTCATATCCGCGTCGGAAACGGTATCCGGGAATACGATGCCGTCCACCTCCGCATCCGGATCCCGCTCTCCGCTGCCGGAGGTACGGGCACTCACCGAGATATAGATGTCATTGGCGCCCACGGACTGCATGTTTTCCGACACCGACAGGGTCAGGGAATTGCCCACGGTAAAAATCGTAATCACGGCGCCGATACCGATGATGATACCCAGCATGGTCAAAAGCGCCCGCATTTTGTTGGAGAGCAGGCTGCTGATCGCCAGAGATATGTTTTCGCCAAGAAGCATGCGGTCTGTGCCTCCTTTCCTTTGAAAAGCTGCTGCAAAAGATCGTCCCCTGTCTGAACAGAGGATCGTCCCTTGCCCAGGCGGACGCTCGCCCTTTTTTCTTTAATCGCTTACAATCCGCCCGTCCCGGATCTGGATGATCCGGTCGGTTTCCGAGGCCAGTTCCGGCGAGTGGGTGATCAGGACGATGGTCTTGCCCTTTTCCTTGTTCAGCTTGTGGAACAGGTCCATCACCAGGCGGCCGGTTTTGGTATCCAGCGCACCCGTGGGTTCATCCGCCAGGATGATGGCCGGGTCGTTAGCCATGGCCCGGGCGATGGCCACGCGCTGTTTCTGTCCGCCGGACAGTTCCTCCGGCAGATGCTTTTCCCGCTCGGACATCTCCACCAGTTCCAAAAGTTCCCTGGCCCGGGCCCGGCGCTCAAAGCGTCCTATGCCGGCGTACAGCATGGGCAGCTCCACGTTCCGCAGGGCGTTGGTTTTGGAAATCAGGTTGTAGGTCTGGAAGACGAAGCCGATTTTCTGGTTTCGGATTTCGGAAAGCTCACTGTCCTTGGCCTTTTCCACGTCCACCCCGTCCAGGTAATAGCTGCCTTCTGTGGGCCGGTCCAGCACGCCGATTAGGTTCATCAGCGTGGATTTGCCGCTGCCGGAGGGGCCGACAATGGAGACAAACTCGCCTTTCTGCACGGTCATGGAAATACCGTGGAGAATCTCAAGCTCGTTGGGCTGGCCGATGTAAAAGCGCTTGACGATGTTTTCCAGACGGATGATCTCTTCACTCATCAGATTCCTCCGTCGGCGCCCATCATGTTCATCAGCTCGTTTAAGGTGTCGCTTCCGCCGGATTTCGGCACCACCACTTCCATGCCCTCGGTGATCTTATCCGAGCGGATTTCCGTGTAATAAGTGCCCTCCAGGCCGGCTTCCACATCCAGTTCCTTCTTGGAGAAAATGCGGTTGCCGTTTTCGTCCACCGGAGCATTGGGATCCACGATTTCGATGTAGCGGCTGCCGTCCGGGCGCTCGTACACCGCCTCATAGGGCACGGTCCACACGTCCTCGGCAGACTGGGTGATGATGCTGACGCTGGCGGTCATGCCTAAGCGCAGGCGCTCATTCTGCTGATCTAAGGCGATGCGCACCAGGAAGGTGGCGTCGCTGGAGGAGGATGAGGATCCCCCAAATTCCGACACGTCCACCCCTGCCAAAGAACCTAAGTCGGACAGCCCGCTGCTGTTTCCGGTATTGGCGCTGGGCGCCACAAAGATCACCTGGCCGTTTAAGACCTCATCCCGGGTGGCGTCGGTTTTGATGCGGGCTTCCATGCCCACGGCGATATCCGGGATGTCGTATTCGTCGATCTGAGCCTCGATGAAGAACTGCTCGGCGTTTTCAATCACGGCGATGGTACCGCCGTTGTAGCGGTCGCCCACGGAAACCGGAACGGATGTGACAATGCCGGAAATGCCGGCACGCACGGTGCAGTTGTCGATCTGCTCCTGCACGTTTTTGATCTGCTCGCTTAAGTTGTCCAGCTGATCGGATACGGAATCGTTGTAATTCTTGCGGGCATCGGTGATATTGTCATCGTTCTGCTCCCCCAGATCCTTCAGCTGATTCTCTAGGGATTCCACCCGGCTGCGGGCCGAACGCAGAGCCGTGTCTTTCTGGTTTACCACACCCTGCTGCTGAATCAGGTTCTGCTGGATGGGAGTGACCTCGGATTCCATCGGCTGGATCTGCTTGGTCAGGGCATTTACCTGCTCCCAGCGTCCGCCGGGCGTGGGAACATACTGACTGCCGTCCGCGTCCAAACGGGCCTGGGCCGCTGGATAATCGGCTTCCAGTTCCGCCAGACGGGCTTCCTCCTGGGCTAAGCGGGCTTCGTCATCCGCCGTCCACACCACAGCCGGAGCCGGCTGGGCGGCCGGATCGGCATTTTCTCCCTCGGCAGGAGCGCTGGCAGCAGCGTCCGCTGCGGCCTTTTCGGCTTCGGCTTTCTTAGTCCGATCGGTTTCCACCAGTCCACGGTACTTGATCGTCTCATCCACGTGCACCTGATCCGCGTTAATAGACGCCTCAATATGTGCGCGTTGCTGCTTTAAGGGGTCGATTTCTGCATTGCGGCGATTCACCTGATCCTGCAGGTCGTTGGCCTTTGCCTGGGCTTCGGCCAGCTCTCCCTCGTATTTCGTCACATCCGCCCGGGCTTCCTCCAGCTGGGTATTCGTGGAATCCGTGCGCTCCTGACGGCTGGTCCGGGAATCGCTTAAACGCTCGTCGTAGGTCTGGTTCTGCTCGGAGCGGTTCCGCAGCACTTCGTTGTAATTATCCTGAAGATCCCGTTTGCGCTGCTCTAAATCCGTCGTGTCGAGATTTGCAATGACGGTTCCGGCGTAAACGATGTCGCCTTCGTGAATATGGATGGCCGTGATTTTCGTGCCCGTCACCTCGGTGCGGGTAGACTCGGTATAGCCGGCCACCACGGTACCGTTTCCGCTGACGCTTTCCACGATGGTGCGGCGCTTGATCTCTTCAATATTTACTTCGTCTGCCGCACCCGCCGCTGGAGCTTCCTCCTTCGGGCCGAACACCTTCCAGAGGATCAGTCCGGCCAGAATAGCCAGAAGAATCAGTAGTATGACGCGTTTGATGGGGAATTTCTTCTTCATGGACGGTTCCTTGTGTTTCCTTTTAATCGCTTGATGTTTAAGTCTGCCCTTTTCGGGCGCATGCTGCACAGATCAGCCGTTACGGGCTGATCCTGCCGCCAGCTGACGGTTTTTGTGCCTGTTTATGCGGGCCGTTTACTGCTCCGTCTCATCCACCGTGCCTACCAGCACGCCGTGCACCACAAATCGGTCGTTGTCATCCGAACAGGTGGACAGTGTCACCACCCGGTCCTGAGCCGTGACCGTGATGCCTGTGGGACGATAGGACGCCGCCGTGATGTTTTCGATCCAGGCCGCGTATTCATCCGTTCCGATTTCGTCAAACAGGGTGTACACCTCGTTGCGCACCGACACGTCGTAATAAGAAAAGATCTGGAAACGGTAGGCCTTTTCGGGGGTGCGGATCTGGAAATACATGTGATCCGTGTAGAAGTTGTCATCTTCCTTAAACTTCTGCAGGGTTCCGAACATGGATCCATCCCGCATCTGGTGACCGTAAATCAGGGAGTGGGCATCCTCGAAAGTGGGGGTGTTGGAACCATCTAAGAAGATGGAACCCGCCAGGGCGTATTTCCCGTCGATAGAGGTGCGCAGATATCCCGAATTGTTGCCCGAATACATCACCGGATAATTGATGATGTCGCTGCCTTCCAGATACAGCCAGCCGATAGCATCCGGATTGTAGCCCTGCAGAGCCTCAAAGTCCACGGACAGCATCCAGTACCAGTCGGGAAGTTCCACCACCGGCTCTTCTTCCGCGGTTTCCTCCTCCGTTTCCTCGGTTTCCGCTGCCTCCTCCGCAGCCGCGGAGACATCCGTCACCGTGGAATAGGAAGACGCCACATCCTTGTACAGATTTCGGGCAACGATGTATTCCCGGGCGATGGTGATCAGCTGATAGCCGGCGTAGACAAAGACGCACACACACGCCAGAAGAAGAATCGTTAGAAGTACCTTCTTTGCCCGGGCCTTTTTGCTGGCCTTCGCACGGCGCAGGGGCGCACGCCACAGGGCGCTGTCCATGCGCTCCACCAGGTCGATGGGTTTTGAAACACGTTTGGGTTCCGGGATCGGTTCGGTTTCCGGCTGCGGCGCTTCGGCTTCCGCCGGAGTTACGACATCTTCTGCTGCCGGCACTTCTGTTTCCGCCGGGGTTATGACATCTTCTGCTGCCGGCACTTCTGTTTCCGCCGGGGTTACGACATCTTCATCCGTAACCAGCTGATCCTCACGTGTCAGATCCTGTTCAGACATATTCTGTCCTTTCCTCATGGGTTACACCGGGGCTGTCTCGGTAAGACAGCCCCGGCCTGTTTTTATCTTCCGCCCGGCTCAGAACCCTTTCGGGTTCCGCCCGAACAGCATTTTCTATTTACCGCGTCAGGACTTCATCAGCCCAGCTTTACGGTTTCGCCTTCCGTGATACCGCTTTCGTTGAAAGCATCCACCCGGACGTAGTACTCGCGGCCGGCCACCAGGGCGCCTACACGCTGCTCAGTTCCAAAGATCATCCAGCTGTGATACAGCTTGTCCGGAGCGGAACCCCACAGGATGTTGTAACCCACTGCATCGGCCACCGGCTCCACAGCCACTTCCATGTCCAGATCGGTGGTGCGCTTTGCCGTAAAGGCCGGGGCAGCCGGGGCGGCGCCTTCACCGTTACCGAACACACGCAAGCCGCTGATGCAGGGCTGCTGGGCGTAAGGCACTTCGCAGATGGTCAGGCGCAGATAGCGCACGCGGATGCCGTCTTCCCGAAGCACGAGGTCATGGGGCAGATCGGTCACGGCCTTGGACTTGTCTTCCACCAGGAAGAAGTTCTCGCCGTCCACGGATCCTTCCAGGATCCAGCGGGTAAACATTTCGGCGCCGTCGATGTAACGTGCCTGTGTCTGGGAACCTCTGATTTCGCCGGGAACCGGGATGTCGATCTTGTCATCCGCAAAGTTCACCTGCACCATGCGCACGTCGTAGACGCGGCCTAAGTCCATGCACAGCCACTGGCCGGGTTCGGCGGAAGCTGCCCGCCACCAGGTCTGCACGTTTTCGTCGCAGGCCTTTTCCGGTCCCTTGCCTTCTTCCGCGGAGGATGCGGCCATCTTCTTGTTGTAGCTTAACAGGTACCAGGCCGGTCCGCGCCAGGGATCCTGGACTGCCTCGTCCACCGCCAGGGGCCAGTCGCCGTAGCGCTGGTTGCAGAACATCTCGCCGTCGGCGTCAAAGCCCACAGGCCACAGGCCCACGCGGCGCTCGAAGTTGTGGTTGATGCTGATGCGGCCGGTGGCGGTGTGCCAGTAGTTGCCGAATTTATCCTTCGCCGTGGAGCCGTGACCGGCGCCGGGCAAAAAACCGCCGGGCTTGTAGGAGAAAGGATTGTTTTCCGCCAGGGTGTAGGGGCCCAGGGGCTTGTCTGAGACGTACACGCCGTCGTTGTAGCCGTTGTACTGGGTGCCCGGGTTTGCATACTGCAGATAGTACTTGCCGTTGTACTTGTTCATCCAGGCGCCTTCGATGTAGGGCTTGTTGGAGAACATGCCCTTGATCATGGGCTCGAACTTCTTCATCTGTTCCAGCATGGCCGGATTCGGATTGTCGCCCATCTTCTGCTTCTGCATGGCCAGATAGCCCTGGAACTTCATCTCGACTTCCTCTTCGGATGCCGGAGGGGTGTCGTGATCCTCACCGATACGCTCGTAGCCGTTGTGCCAGGCGTCACCGTAGACTAAGCCTACCGGTTCGCCGATGTTTTCCATGGTTTCAGGATCTTTTTCCACGCCCCAGATGGGCTGGCTGTTGGTGCAGCCCCAGAAGAAGTAGACCCGACCGTCGTCGTCTAAGAACATATGGGGATCCCAGAACTCGAAGGCACCCGGAATCTCTTCCCAGGGTCCGTTTAACACATCCTTCGTGCGGAAGTGACTGCAGTTGTATTCCCGGGAGGAGGCGCTCCAGTACAGCCATTCGCCGCGCACGCACACGTCAGGCGCGTAGTCGTACAGCGGAAGCGTATCCGGCAGACGGTGATTCTCCCAGTTGACCAGATCGTCGGATACCCAGACGCCTAAGGTCATGGAGGCGAAAATGTAGTATCTGCCTTTGAAATAGACCATGGACGGGTCGGCCGACTCGCGGGCCACCTGCAAATCACCTGCGTTCATGGCCTTATTGAACTGGTAGCGATAGTTGATGTTCAGCGGATTGCATAGATACTTCATTGAACTTCTCCTTTACATGAACCCTTTCTGTTTCGCCTGACTGCCCACTTCTGTTATGCAAGTGGGCATATATAGTTTATTTTAGCAGATTTCGACTGCGCTTCCTATAGTTAATTCACAGGTTCTGTCCGCAGGAGTGCAGATCCTGTCCGCAGGAGAAACAAGCCGGCACGTCCCGGTATCCGGGCCGCGGAGCTGCGAAACCTGACCGTAGGAAAGAAAAAGCGGCTTTTACATTTGCCGAAACCTTTTCCTCATACGACAACGGCCCCCGAACCGGGGGCCGCTGCCGAAAAGGGAGTTATGAAAAAGATTATGAACAAATGAAAGTATCGACTTCATTTGACACTATCACTGTAACATGCGAGTGTGTTTTAAATGTGTTCCAATTCTAAAATTTTTCTAAAATCTGCATTTGCCGATACTATTTTTGTTAACCATTTCACATTTTCGCCATCTGATGGCTCCGCTTCGACGCAGATTATCCTCAAACTCCCCGATTCAGGCCCTCCGCGTTATGCCCTCGCAGTTTATGAATTCATCATCTGATACAGCCGCTCGCTCAGCGCCACAATGTCTGCCACCGTTTCGGCTGTAATAAATTCTTCCTGCTCCTCGAGGCAGATGTCCAGATCTTCTTCGATGGTGAGGGAAAGCTGTACCATATCCATTGCGTTTTCTAAAAAAGGCTCCCTGACATGTAAACATGTCGGAAGCCTTTTTTGAAAACAGCTTATACGCTATTATTAGTCCTGCACGTAGGGGAGCAGGGCCAGATGACGGGCGCGCTTTACGGCCAGCGTGATGGCACGCTGATGCAGTGCACAGTTGCCGGTGATGCGGCGGGGAAGGATCTTTCCGCGCTCGGAGATGTACTTCCGAAGCTTCGCGGTATCCTTGTAATCAATGACATTGTCCTTTCCGCAGAACACGCAAACTTTTCTTCTGCGGCGCACCGTGCGCTTGCGGCCGGTGTCTCCTTCTCTGTTGAACGCCATATCGAAAACCTCCATAATCAGAGTGTAATCTGCGGCCTTCGCTGCAGATCGTGATGTTTAGTTGAAGGGAAGATCGTCATCCGCGCCTTCCGGGATGGACATGAATCCGTCACCCGCCGGAGCTGCCGGTGCGGTAAATCCGCCGCCTGCCGGGGCTGTGAAGCCTCCGTCGGCCGGAGCGTTGTAGCCGCCATTCTGGCTGGCAGCCGCCTTGCTCTCCGCAAACTCGATGCTGTTGGTGATGATCCGCATGCCGTAAACCATCTGGCCTTCGCGATTGGTGTAATTGTCGTTCTGCAATTCACCGTCTAAGACGACCTTGGTTCCCTTGCGCAGATACTTCTCTACGAATTCCCCCTGTTTGCCGAAGGCGGTGCAGTTGAAAAAGTCCGCCGTCGGCTCCCCTTCTCTTTTAAAGCGACGGTCGACCGCGATGGAAAAACGTGCGACGCAGGTGTTGTTTGCACCGCCGTAGCGCACTTCCGGGTCTCTCGTCAGACGTCCCATCAGGATGATTTTGTTCATACGATACTCCTTATCTGCAAACAGCCCTCCCCCGGGCTGTGCTGCTTAGTCTTCGTCTTTGCGAACGACCAGATACCGAAGCACGTTGTCCATGATGCGAACGTTTTCTTCCAGCTGGCCCGGAACGGTTTCCGGTGCTTCGAACTGGATGAAATAGTAGAAGCCTTCGGGCTGCTTCTTGATCTCATAAGCGAGACGCTTCTTGCCCTGTTCTTCCACCTCGGTCACGGTACCGCCGAAACGGGCAACATAATCTTTTGCCTTTTCGACTACCGCGGCCCTCGCATCATCGTCGATTCTGGCGCTCACAACAAGTGCCAATTCGTACTTTGCCATGCGAAGTTCCTCCTTTCGGTCTTGTGGCCCTCCCACCCGGGGAGAGCAAGGATAGATATACCACGAGCAGTTATAATAACATAAGGGAGACGGGATTGCAATCAGTTTTTTCTGTTAATCAAAGGCTTGCATCCGCCTCAAATCCATCCGCGCTGACTTCCAGTTCCACTTCTCCGTCCCCAGCCTTGCGGATGACGGCCAGGGCCGCACCCTTAAAGGTAGTGATTTCACCGGCGGTGTAGTTTTCGTCCGTTACCGGTCGGCCCGTACCGAAGGCGATCAGCTCGCCGCCTTCTGCCTGGGCGGACAGTTTCACCTCGGCCATGGGCACCAGAATACCTTCCTCGTCCACCACCTCAGCCCGGACGAAGATCAGCTCATCGGAGGGAAGATCCGTTTCTACCTCCAGCCGCAGGGCCGCCGGAACGCCGGTTCCGGAGCACAGCGCATCCCGGGACACTTCCTGTCCTTTTGTGAAGCTGACCGCCTCTAAGGTTCCCTTTGCGAAGGGCACGGTAAACACCGCTTCGTTGGGCTTGCAGTTGGCGCCCTGCTCTAAGGCTTCCCGCTCGCTGCGGGCGTGGCAGACGGCTTTCCGTCCCACAGAGGCGCCGTTTACGAAAAGCTCCACTTCATCCGCGGAGGTGTACACATGCACTTCCATCTTGGTGCCGGCTTCCACATCCCAGTTCCAGCTGTGTTCCACCGCCGGCCAGCCGTAGCGGCCCAGCAGTTCGATTTTTCCTAAGGTTTTCGGATCCCGCACCGCGATGTGGGTCTCTTTGGATCCCCACAGAATCCGGCGGAAGGCCAGACGGGGCGTTTCAAATCCGCACAGGTCAAATTCACCGCCGCCCGCCAGCCGGCAGGGATATTCGGCGTTATGCATGGCCCGGGAAACCTTTTCAAATTCGGCCATGTCATCGATGTAGAAGTTGCGGCCGATGGCGGCTTCGCCGATGTAATCCTGGCTGGTCCACACGAAGTCGCCCAGCACATAGGGACGATCCAGCGCCTCGTTCCAGTAGGCCACCATCTCCGCGGGCTTGCTCTCCGTGGTAGCCATGACCCGATCCGGGAAGCGCTCGTGACTGGGGTCAAACTGGTAGCTTAAGTAATTGTAACCCACCACGTCCCAATCGGTGACGAAGGGCGCCGTATAGTCCAGCCACACATTTCGTCCGTATTTCGAATCGATGTTGGAGAATCCGCCGGCGGCGTTCTTTTTGGCGTCCATATCTTCCATCATGGACTGCCAGAAGCGGGCGTTATCGTCCCGGTCAAGACCGTTGAAGAAGGAGCACAGCGCCCCCATCACCGGACGGCTGCGATCGTATGAGCGCACCGTTTCCGCCAGACGGCGGGAGGTTTCGTAGCCATCCGCTAAACCACCCTGCTCCGGAAGTTCGTTTCCGATGCTCCAGAAGATGACGGAAGGATGATTCCGATCCCGAAGCAGCACGCCGGCCAGTTCCGTAACGCCGCCGTCCTCCGCGTCAAATTCGTTGGCGTAGTCATTGGTGGTCTTTGAAACGTTCCAGATGTCGTAGGCTTCGTCGATGGTGATGATGCCCAGTTCGTCGCAGGCGGCCAGCATCTCCGCGGACACCGGATTGTGGGCGAAGCGCAGGGCGTTAAATCCGTTCTGCTTATGGCGCAGCGCCTTGCGGTATTCGGCGTCGGCAAAGGCTGCGGCCCCTAAGATACCGTTGTCGTGGTGGATGCATCCGCCCTTCAGCTTGTATTCCTTGCCGTTGATGCGCAGGCCGTGCACCGCGTCCACCGCAATGGTGCGAAGGCCGGTAACCGTGTGGGCCGCATCCAGCACTTCCGTCTGCTGCTGACCGCCTTCCGTGCCGGCGTCTGCCCGGCTGCTTAAGGCCACAAGTTTCACATCCACGTCGTAGAGATTCGGCTCTTCCGGGCTCCAGAGGGCGGCATCTTTCACATTGATGGTGTCGCGCACCATGCGGGTGGTGTGGGCCGGGATGAAGACGCGGGCCTTTCCGCAGGCAGAAGGAGCAGCGTCGGGATCCGCTTCAGAGCGGGCGCCTTCTGCCGGCATCTTCCGAAGAGTCAGAGCCGTTACCACGTCGGCATAAAGATCTGTTTCGGACTCGTTGGCCACGGTCACTTCCAAGGCTGCCACGGCATCGTCGCCGGCGGCTTCCTTCATATAAATATAGACGCCCTCCGGCGCAATGTGAGCCTTGGCGGAAGTCAGAAGCTGCACGCCGCGGTACAGGCCCGTGCCCGTGTACCAGCGGCCCATCTTCTCCGGCTGGGTGGAAGCCACCACGTCGATGACGTTGTCCCCCGGACGGGCTTTTTCCGTCAGATCCACCACAAAGGGCGTGTATCCGTAGGTGTGGCGGGCGATCTGATTTCCGTTGACCCGCACCCGGGTTTTGCCGTAGCAGCCGTCAAACTGCAGCATCACCTTGCCCGCCAGATCCTCTTCCGTCAGGGTCAGGGTCTTGCGGTAGGTCACCAGGCTGCCGGGGTAGTAACCGCCAGAACTGCCGTTCCCGGAATTCGGTGCGGTGTTCTGGGAAATCATGGCGTCGTGGGGCAGGCTCACTTCCTGCTTCTGCTGATAGGCCTCCATCATGGGCAGGTTGGACGGCTCCCCGTTCATCAGTGTCCAGCTGCTGTTCAGATTCTGTGCTTTCATCGTCGGCTTCCTCCTTCTCGTATTTTGATGGCAAAAGAATTTGTTATGGAAAGAATATCAGAAACAGGCGGGAGATGTGTTAGATTTGTTCTGTTTTGTGCCGTTTTGTTCTGTCCTTTTAGAAAAAATGAGCCAGAAGGGACTGTCCTTTTTGACTCGTTGCTATGGGGGGTCAGTAGTGTCTGTCCCCTTTGTCATATATTCGGATGGTGACATGCCGTAATAGGCGCGAAATGTGGATGAGAAATGCGACGTGCTGCGATAGCCCAGCAGCTCCGCGATCTCCTGAATGGAATACAGATGCCCGCGGAACAGTTCGGCCGCGGTCTGCATTTTGACCTGGCGGATGTACTGAGCCATGGTTTTGCCGGTTTCTCTGTGAAAGACGTCGGACAGATGGCTGCGGCCCACGTGCAGCTGCGCCGCAATCTGCTGCACCCGGATTTCGCCGTACCGATGCCGGTGGATTTCCTCGATGGCCTGTCGGGTCATCCAGGAATATCCCTGCATACCGTAGCGCTGGTACGACTGCTCCAGCTGCTTTTCCACCGCCAGGGCGATCTGCACCGCTTCTTCCGAGGTGGATGCACCGGCCAGATCCACGAAAGTCTCCCGCTTAATGCGCTCGGCTTCCTCATCGGGCACGCCGTTGGCCACGGCGGTTTCCGTTCCCAGATAGATGCCCACGGCCAGGTACAGTTTCAGCAGATCCTTGTTCCGTCCGATGCCCTCGTACAGTTCGGAAAGTCCCTCCCGGACATCCTTCGGCGGCTCTTTTGCCCCCAAAAGAGACGCACTCCAGGCTTCCCGCATCCGAAGAGTGAACTTCTTAAAGTCCACCGGATGTTCCATATAATAGGCCGCTTCCTCGCGGCGAAGTTGGCTGCGATCTGTCATCTTTGTCCCTCATCACAGCAGTGCCTGATACACATCCCGCCTGGACATCCCCCGGTCTTTGGCCACCTGGCGCATGGCGGACTTTTTGTCCATGCCCGCATCCACGTACTGCTGCACGTGGTCGGCCACGGAGATGTCCTGCCAGCTGGCGGCGGCTTCCGCAACGGCTTCTTCCAGGGGACGGCCCTCGATCACCAGCACGTATTCACCCCGGGGATCTTCCGTTTCATAATGGGCGCAGGCCAAGCCCAACGTGGTGCGCCACTTTTCTTCGTGCACCTTGGTCAGTTCCCGGCAGAGGGTGATCCGGCGCTGGGCTCCCAGTGCTTCGGCCAGCTGTGCCAGGGTCTTTTTCAGGTGATGGGGCGCTTCGTACAGGACGATGGTGCGGGTTTCTTTCTTCAGCTCCGCCAGGATCATTTCCCGCTCCTGCTTTTCCCGGGGAAGAAAGGCCTCGAAGGCAAATCGGCGGCAGGGAAGGCCGGCGGTGGTAACCGCCGCGATGCAGGCCGCCGGCCCGGGCACGGGGATCACAGGAATGCCCTCGTCGTGACAGCGACAAACCAGCACCTCCCCCGGATCCGAAATCCCTGGCGTACCGGCATCCGTAATCAGGGCGATATTCTGCCCCTCCTTCAGGGCCGCGATCAGTACCTTGGCCTTCTCAAACTTATTAAATTCATGATAGCTGGTCAGGGGCGCATGAATTTCAAAATGCGTTAAAAGACCGCGGGAGTGACGCGTATCCTCAGCCGCAATCTGATCCGCCTCCTTCAGCACGCGCAGCGCGCGCAGAGTGATGTCTTCCAAATTGCCGATAGGCGTGGCGACAAGATAAAGGGTACCGGTTGTTTCCATGAAATATCCTCTGCAAAATAAAAATCTGTCGAACGCATTAGGTACAGAAACCGTTTTCCATTCGGAACGAAGGATCAGCGTTTCCGCCATTATACACCAATTCTGCATACCACGGTGAAACAGAAAAGCACAGCCTTTTTCGGCTGTGCTTTGAAAAACCTGTTTTATTCCGCGGACGTATCCGCTTCCTTCTTTTTATTATGATTCCGGGACCGGTGATTGTTGTTTCTGCGGTTGTTTCCGCCTTCGCCCTGACCGCCGTTTCCCTTGTTCTGGCCATTCTGCAGCGGTCCGCCCTGCTTTTGGCCGTTCTGCTTTTCACCGCCGGCTTTCGCGTCTGCGTTCTGCTTGCCGCCGTTGCCCTTGTTCTGGCCGTTCTGCTTTGCGCCGCCGTTGTTTCCTTTTCCGCCTTTGCCGCCCTTTTGGCCCTGGCCCTGACCGCCATTGTCACCGGCCGCATCCTTCTTCGGGGTGGTGGGCTTGCCCTTCTTGCGGCGCTCGACGATCACCAGATCCGCCGCCGAGTATTCCTTCATTTCCTTTTCGTCATCGTGCTCTAAGATGACGCGCACTGTCTGACGCAGGATGCCCACGCTTTGCACCCGGGCAACTTCGTTTTCCGGCGTGCGCACCGTGTCTCCCACATGGGGCAGGCTGCTGTTTAAGTATTCGTAGGTTTCGGCTTCATTTTTCAGGCAGCACATCAGTCGGCCGCAGACGCCGGAAATCTTCGTAGGATTTAAGGACAGATTCTGCTCTTTGGCCATCTTAATGGATACCGGCGCAAAATCCGTCAGCCAGCTTTTGCAGCACAGTTCCCGGCCGCAGGTGCCCAGACCGCCCATGATGCGGGTCTCGTCCCGGACACCGATCTGGCGCAGTTCGATGCGGGTGTGAAAGGTGCCGGCTAAGTCACGCACCAGAGCGCGGAAGTCCACCCGATCCTCGGCTGTGAAGCAGAAGATCAGCTTGCGGTTGTCGTAGGAATACTCGGCATCCACCAGCTTCATCTGCAGGCCATGCTCGCGGATCTTCTTTTTGCACACCGCGAAGGCTTCCTTTTCCCGTTCTTTGTTTTTCGCGGCGCGTTCGATATCTTCCTTCGAAGCTTTTTCCAGCACCGGTTTTAAGGGCTGCTTGATCTCTTCGTCTTCCACTTCCCGGGGTGCGATGCGCACCTCGCCCATGGTTTTGCCTGCCGCGGTCTCCACGATAACCATGTCGCCTGCGGCCAATTCCATGTCGCCGGGATCGAAGAAATATGCTTTTCCTGTGCCGCGGAAGCGGACACCTGTAATCTTAGTCATGAGATAAAACTTCCTTCTGCATGCAGATTCATCTGATTTAACGTCTTATTTTATCACAGATCAGGCGAATTGCAAAAGACTCCGTTTTTACACATTGGTCATCCGGTTTTTACACGTTGGTCAGATCCTGGATCCACACCCCGCGTTTCACCAGCACAAATCCGATGGCGCATTTGATCAGCTCCACCGACTGCACAATGGCGTACAGCGGCAGAATGGGCAGGCCGGTGAACCGGGCCAGCAGATAGGATACCGGCACCGAAGCCACCCACTGGAAGCAGGAGTCAAACAGGAAGGTGATACCGGTTTTGCCGCCGCTTCGCAGGGTGAAATAGGCGCCGTTTTCGTAGGCGTACATGGGCATAAACAGCGCCGCGATGCGGATCAGTCCGGCGGCCGTGGCCCGAATATCATCCGAAGTGTTGTAAATCAGCGGGAAGACGCCGGCGACCGCAAACATGGCCGCGCCGGAAATCACACACATCAGCACCGCGAACCAGATCATCCGGTTGGCGTCCCGGCGCACCGTCTTTAAGTGGCCGGCCCCCAGTTCCTGTCCGATGATGATGGCGATGGCGCTGCCCATGGCGATAAAGGCAATGTTGAAAACGTTGCTGATGGTCTGGGAGATGTTAAACGCCGCCACCACCGACAGTCCCCGCAGGGAATAGTTGCGGGTCAGCACCGCCTGGCCGGCGGCCCATAAAAATTCGTTGGCCAGAAGGGGCGCGCCCTTGGTGACGCAGCCTTTGATCAGGCCGGCCGGAGCATACAGGCTTCTGAAAGCGCCCACCATAAAGGGATATTTGTTCAGATGCCGGTGGGTGTGAATCATCAGATATACGGTTTCCACCACACGTGAGATGCAGGTGGCGATGGCCGCACCCACGACGCCCATGGCCGGAGCCCCGAATTTACCGAAGATCAGGATGTAGTTGCCCACCAGGTTGACCGCCACGGCTAACAGGGACGCCGTCATGGGCGCCACCGTCTCGCCGCAGGAGCGCAGGGTGGAGTCGTACACCTGGGAAACGGCAAAGGGCAGCATGCCTAAAAGCATCACCGCCAGGTATTCCCTGGCAAAGCCGAAGGTGGCATCCACATTGCCCGCGCCGCCGTCCGAGGTCAGATACAGGCGGATCAGCCCGTCGCCGCCGGCCAGAAACACCGCCGTTCCGGCGATCAGCAGGATCACGGCCAAAATGGACTGCAGACGCACGGTGTAGCGCACGCCGTCTTCATCCCGCTTTCCGTAGTACTGGGCGGTGAAAATGCCCACGCCGGAAAGGCCGCCGAAAAAGCACAGGTACCAGACGAAAAGCAGCTGGTTGACGATGGCTACGCCGGACATGGAATCGGTGCCCACCCGGCCCACCATGATGTTGTCCAGCATGGAGACGAAGTTGGTAACGCCGTTCTGGATCATGATGGGAACGGCCACGAAAATAACACGTTTGTAGAAGGCTTTTGTTTCTGCTGTCATCATCTTTACCCAAAGAGCGAAACCAGGGGCTGACCACCTGTTTCACCGCGTTCTTTCCTAAATAAAATGCACTGCCCGCCAATGGGGCAGTGCACCGATTGTACACGCATTCTTCCGTTTTGACAAGGTGATTCCTTCTTATTTCCATGTTTCCTTCTTATTCTACGTTTCCGAAGACCGGTCCTTCTTGCATCATGCCGGCCGCGCTGCGGGTGGACATATGGGCAATGTGCGCGGGCCTGGATTTCTTTTATGATTCGCCCTGCGGCGCATTTTCCTTCGCTGCTTCATTCAGCTCCGTAATGAGCCGGCGGGCCATTTCTTCCCCGCGGCCACGGGCCAGCGGTGTCAGAAAGACGCTTAAAGGAAGGTCTGCATTAATGACTAAGAAGCGTTCCCCGGATACCTGTGGATACGGGAACCATTTCCGATACACACCAAGCGCCGCCGGATACTGATCGAACACCGACATGGGCGTCGCGTAGCCAAACGGGCCGTCAAAGTTCTCGTACACCGGCGGTTCGGGCGTCATTTCCCGCGCCGGGTAGGCTTTCGGCAGGAACGGTGTGCCGTGTCCCGGCACGATGACGTCGGCCATGCCCACGGTTTCGTGCACCGAACAGGATGCCCGGTAGGGATCCACGCCATAGTAAAATGCTTCCTGCGCCTGATAAAATTCTCTGGTCATCACCGCATCGCCGGTGATCAGCACTTTGCCTTCCGGCGCGTCCATCAGAAGGCCGCGCAGACCTGCAGTGTGCCCGCCGAGGGCAACAGTGCAGATCCCCGGTGCGATCTCCCCCTCACCCATGGGCTCAAACCGACGGATCTGCGTCTGCTGCTCTTCGGAAAACACATGGGCGGTTTCCTGAAGAAAAACACAATCCTCCTCCGCCATCAGCAACCTGGCCTGGGGAAATGCTTCCGTTCCCATCCAGTGGTCTTCGTGGCGGTGCGTGACATAAATCAGATCAATCTGCTCCGGATGCAGTCCGGTGCGGTCCAAAAGCGCTTTGGTCAGCTCATCGGCCTTCAGGGCGGGATCCACGAGGATGTTCCCTTCATCGGTGCGGATCAGCGTGCAGGTCGCAAGCGTTTCGCGCGGAGGCATCATGCCCTCTTCCCCCCAGAATTTGTTTGCCGACAGATGGCCGGCCGTGACGATATCCCAGCTTTTTACCATTCCATTCCTCCCAGCAGTTCCAGCATTTTTCGCAGTTCCGGATCTCCGCCGGCAACCGGACGGAAGTCCACCTGAATCGTTTCCACGCCCTGTGCCGTCATGGCGTCCGCCATCTGAAGCGGGCCGACGTTGACGCAGACGATCTCTGAAGAAAAAAGTTCCTTTATTTTACTTACATCCTGCATGTTCGGTTTCTCCTTATGCCTGTGCTTTTTCTTCCTGGAGCGAAACGATCATCGCGGCCAGTTCGGCGGCCTGACGGTTGGATGCGCACACGATCACGCCCGCGTCTTCTAAGATCTTCCGCTGACGGCTTGCGTTCTGCACGTCCGCGTCCGTGCCGAGCACGGATGCGACGACAGCGAGTTTATGGCCGCACGCCGCTGCCCGCGCCCGCGCGTCTGTGATGCCCCGCAAGGTGACTTCTGCCGGATTTGCAGCTTCCGGAGGGCAAAGAATCAAATCCAGCAGAAGCACGGCCGTCTCGGGATCGTCGCCTTCTTTGGCGATCAGGGGCAGCCGAACCAAGGGTTCTAATGTCGGATGCGGCTTGCCGGCGGTAAACTCTTCCTCGCCGCTGTCCACAATGGTGTTTCGGTAACTGACCATCGAATCCGCCAGACGCAGATCCTCAGAAAGCGGGCAGTTGGAATAAATCCCGCCGATCCGCGCCTGCATGGTCTTCATGGCTTCGTCGCAGTAGGTTCCGCCGCAGAACACACCGCGCACGTATTTCTGTTCCGGCGCAAGCTGTGACGCGGCCGTGCGGGCCTTTTCCCACAGCTGCTCTTCCGTGTCGAAGGGATAAGTCTTTCCGATCAGGGCAATTGCCGCCAGTCCGCAGGCGTCGAGGCTGTCCGCCCAGATGGCGCCGGCTTCTGTGACTTCCTGTTCGCAGTCTGCGCCTAAAAGGCAGGCGATGACGGGCTTCGTGCAGGCTTTGATGCGGTCAAGCATCCGCAGAAGCACGGTGTCGCCGGGCTTGCGGGAAATCAGAATCAGATACTTCGTATCCGGATCCGCTTCGAGGGCGTCGATGCCCATAAAGAAGGTGATGCCCCCGACCTCGTCCGTCAGGTCTTTGCCGCCGGTGCCGATGGTCTGGGTCACGCCGCTGCCGGCCTGATGCAGCATCGACGCGACGTGCTGAATGCCGCAGCCGGAGGCGCCGACGATCCCGAAGGGTCCGCGGTCCGTGATGCTTGAAAGCACAAAGGCCGCACCGTTGATGTTGGCGACGCCGCAGTCCGGACCCATGCACAGAAGGCCGCGTTCCCGGGCGAGCTCCTTCATTCTCCGCTCCTGATCGAGGGGAACGTTTGCAGAAAAGACGATACAGTGCATGTCGTGCATCAGGGCGTCTTTTGTCACCTCATAGACGTATTCACCCGGAACGGAAATCTGGCAGAGGTTGGCCTTCGGATGCGCTTTGACCGCGTCGCTTACGGTCCGATAATGAGCTGTCCCCTCGGATTTGCTTTCCTCCTGTTCACACAGCGCCAGCGCTGCTTTAAACGCTTCCTGCGTGGCAGCTTCTGCGGCGATACAGTAATCGCCGTCCGTGGCCGCGCGGATTTCATCGGTCAGAAGTCCAAGTTCTTCGAACGTTTCCCTGGCTGTTGCCGTACCCATAGATACATATGCCTTTTCGATCCCGTCCTGATCCACGATCAGGGCCATGGTAACCAGGCAGGCCAGCGAATCACGGTACTGGTTTTTCTTTACAGCGGAAAATATCATTTTATGCCTCTTTCATCTTCTCGGAAAATGCGCGCAGTCCCTTGATAAAGCACTCCATGGGAAGCTTAGCGAAGCCCATGGTGCCCTGTCCGCCGCTCTTTAACGTGCCGCCGCCATGACTGGTCGGTACGACGCCGGTTGCCACCACTTTACGCAGATCCACACCCACCGGGAATCCGCAGTTGTGACACCACGGTACCGGAGCGAAAGTGTGCTCTGCCACGCTGACGGTGCGGGCATCTTCCGTCCGCTGAATGCCGTCCTCAAAGGTACCGCCGGAAAGCATCACGTAGCCCGGCCCCGCGATCGCGGACATGCCGCCTAAGCCGTATACTTCGGTCACGCAGCTGTCGCCTAAGAAACCGAGCATGTCGGCGTCCGAGTAGGTGGGTTTTAGAAACAGGCCGCGGATGATCGGTGCTTCGGTGGCAAACCACTGGTGGGGAAGGCCGGCAAACTGCACGCCGAATTCGACGCCGTTTCCGCCCATGGATACCATCACCGTGGAATCGGGGATCTGCTTGACCGACGCTAAGACCGCTTCTGCGCCGGCCATCATCACATGCAGGAAGAAACGCTCGTTGTCGCAGAGCATGGCGATGATACGGTCACGATCCGCAAAATTATCTTCACTCATGGCCCGGATCAGACGCAGCGCCAGATACATCGTGGACGCCGTCTGGCGGTTGTGGTTTTCATCACCCATGCCGGCCGTTTTGCTTAGGATTTCAATCAGATCAAAGCCGCCGGTACGCTTTAAGGTGCGGCGCAGCGCCGGACAGTAATAATCCCGGAAGTATTCCAGATCCGCCTGGACCTTCTCGTCGTAGACGCCCCAGCGCAGCACGTGGTTGCCCGGGCCGGGATGGGGCGCGCAGAAGCCGCGGCCGCCATAGACGGTATCTTCGCAGACCAGCACATCCATGTGTGCAGAAAGCGCCATCGCGGCGCCGCAGGCCACATCGTGATCCTGCGCCGGCTCGACGGACACTTCACCGGACACCACCAAAGCCCACGCGGCTTCCCTGCTGTCTGCCAGACCTTCGTACTGGATCGCGCCGCAGATCGCGGTGCGGATGGTCTCCGGAATGTTTTCCGGCGCAATCGGCGGGCCGGCGATCAGCACCGTTTTCTCCGTCATTCCCGGAACCACGTCGATGGCGGGCGCAACGTCCACCCAACGCGGGCGTCCGCCGGTTAAGATTTCGCCGGCCTTCTGATTTGCAGCCTCGATCCGCTCTTTCGGTGTCATGGCTTTTTCCTCCTCGAATGTCATCTATACAGATAGGTGCTTCTGGCGATGCCTTTTTCTTCGTCTGTGGGAATCACCAGCACCTTCACTTTCGAACTTTCTGTTGAAATCACGCCGTCTTCAGGCACGTTTGCGTTTGCTTTTTCGTCCAGGCACACGCCAAAAAGCGACAGCCGCCGACAGACTTCCTGCCGGGTTCTTGCGGAGTGCTCGCCGATGCCGGCCGTAAAGACGATGACGTCCAGTCCTTCCATATCCACGGCAAAAGCGCCGATGTAATGGACAATGCCGGAAACGAATGCGTCGATGGCCAGCTTTGCCCGCTCATTTCCTGCATCCGCGGCTTCTTCCACATAGCGCAGATCGCTGCTGACACCGGAAATGCCTAAAAGGCCGCCGTTTCCGACGATGCCTTTATGAATCTCTTCTTCGCTTAAGCCTGCGCTCTTCAGATAATCGGTCAGATCACAGTCCAGATCGCCGGTGCGCGCCGCGTGGATCAGGCCCGTCTGCAGCGTCATGCCGAAGCTCGTGTCGACGCTCTGCCCGTCTTTGATGCCGCAGACGGAAGAACTTCCGCCCAGATGGCAGGAGACCGCTTTGTATTGAGCGCCGAAACGTTCTGAAAGCACGGACGCGATGTAGCTGTGGGACGCGCCGTGGTAGCCCAGCCGCGCCACCTGGTATTTCTCATACCATTCGTAAGGCACGCCGTAGATCCGCCGCTCCAGCGGAATGGTCCGGTGGAAGCCGGTCTCGAAGGAGGCGATGAACGGTACGTCCGGAAGCACTTCGCGCATCTGGCGGATGGCCGTGATATAAGCCGGATTGTGCAGCGGCGCGATGGGAATCCATGCTTCCATCCCGCCAAGCACCTCGTCGGTCAGCTCAAAGACGCCGGAGTATCCTTTGGAGCACGGGGCCTTGAAGCCCACGCGCTCGATTTCTTTGATTTCTTTAACGGCGCCGGCGGTGTCGTCGGTCAGCGCTTCCAGAAACAGCAAAAGGCCGCTGCGGATGTCGGGAATCGCGCATTGATTCGTGTGTAGTTTTTCGCCGCTGACGCGGTTTTCATAGTGGAAGATGCTGTCGTCCCTGCTTCCGACGCGCTCGATGGAGCAGACGGCCAGCACGGTTTCCTCGGGCATCTGATAGAGCTTTGCCTTGAAGGAAGTGCTCCCCACGTTGCAGATCAGGATTTTCATTTGCTTTCCTTTCCGGCAGATGGGCGAAACCTGCTTCTCTTTCGTGAATTCGAAGCCGGGGGTTGGCCTGTCTTTCGTGGATTCGAAGCCGGGTTTTTTGACCTGTGTTCCGCCCATCCGCGGCCGTATGATTATTCCGCCATTACCGCGATCGGCTCGCAGTGATACTTTGCAGCATACTCGTTCATCTGCGCGACAAATTCGTCTTCCAGCTCAGCATAGCCTTTTTCTTCGCTGTCTTTGATGGCCGCCCATGTGCGGTCGCCCGGGATGTGCGCCTTATCGCCGGAAAGCGTGCGGATCCGGTGGATCAGATCGCCGCTGCGCTGCTCGTATACTTCCCTGCTCATCAGCGCGTCCGTCTTGATGGCGATGGCGGTGTGGCAGGTGCAGTGATCCGTTGCGTAATTCTGCTCGCCTTCGTTTAAGATGCTGCCCAGGGAAAGCACGCCGGTCAGCAGCTCTTCCAGAATTGCCAGCGCGTAACCCTTGTGCAGGCCGATGGGATACTTCATCGCGCGCACAAGATCGCGGGCCTTTTTCGCCGGATTGCCATCTTTGTCGTGTCCCCAGTTCGGAGGAACATCCTCGTCGCGTTCCGCCATCTTCTGCAGCGGCTCGCCGGCGATGACTGCCAGACACATGTCCAGAAGGACCGGATCTTCTGCGTCCGTGGGAAATGCATAGCCGATCGGCGCCTGGCCGATGATGGGCTTTAAGATGCCCGGCAGACCCATCGCGCGGAAGGATTTGGCCATGATCATACCGATGCATCCCTGCTCGGCCGCCATGTTGGTGTACGGTGCGCTGCAGAGATAGTGGTTGGAATGACGCACCGTCACCAGTCCGATGCCGTGTTCCTGGGCCAGATCGACGGCGCGCTGCATGATAAACGTATTTAACACTTCGCCGGTCTGATAGTTGCCTTCCCAGCACTCCATCCCGCCGAAGGAAGAAAGCAGCTCGGGCTTCGCTTCGATGTGAATGACACGGTCCGCTATCCGGTCCAGACGGGACGGGAAATTGTGGATATCGTGATGCCCCTGGCCGCGCCGGGTCTCGGTCGTAAAGATCCGGCCCATCAGCTTCGCGTCCTCTTCCGAACCGCCGGCCGCCTGCCACAAGTTGGTAACGTAATTCTCCATGTCCTCGTATCGAACCTTAGCCATGATATTATTCCCCTTTCTTCTGACGTTTGAAACCACCGGACAAAGCCCTGCTCTCTTTTTTCTTTTACGCCTGCAGTTCTTCTTTTTTGATCTGTGCCTTTTTGATCTGTGGCCGTTTTGTTTTTGTCTGTCTTTTATTGGCCTGACCAATTCGGTGAAAGCGCAGATCGGATCTTCTGATCCGATCTGTATCTGTTATACCGCAATTGGTCTGACCAGTCAACTGCGATTTTTCATTTTTTCAAGAATCCGCGGTTGCTGAAACCGAAACAGGGGGGCCTGCCCCCTGCTCCGCTTTTTACGGATTCTCGAGACGTTCCACGTCCGCCGCGTCCAGACGTTCCCGGGCAGCGCGGATGTTGTCGCGCATGCGGGCCGGATTGGTGCTGGACACCAGAGCGAACACGTTCATGGAAGTGCTGAAGATGTAGCGCATGGCCACGCCCGCTACCGTGTCGTTGTCCCGGGCGGCGATTTCTTCCGCAACGCATAAGCGGCGCATGTTTTCGTCGCAGAGATAGCCCTTCTGGCCGGCGTGATCCAAGACCTTCTTCGCGCCTTCGAAGTCGCCGCTCTTAAACTTGCCGGAGAAGAAGCCCCGGGCCAGGCTGGAGTATGCTAAGACCGGCATCTGGTTTTCGGCGTACCAGGCGCGGGCGTCGGCATTTTCGGGTCCGGAAATGGTCACGCACTCGCCGCCCCAGGGATCTTCCACCTGCTGGGCCAGTCCAAAGTTGGGGCTGGAAACGGTAAATCCTTCCAGGCCGTGGGCCTCGGCGTAAGCGTTGGCTTCCTGAATGCGCTGGTGGGTCCAGTTGGACACGCCGAAGACGCGGATCTTGCCTTCCCGCTTTTTCTCATTTAACGTGTCGATAAATTCGGACACCGGCGTCTTCGGATCGTCCCGGTGCAGCAGATAGATGTCGATGTAGTCTGTGCCCAGGGTCTTTAAGGACTTCTCCAGTTCCTTTTCGATGACCTCGCGGTTCACGTTGACTTTTCCGCCCATGCCGGCATTTCCGCACTTTGAGAGGATGACGATGCGCTCGCGGTTGTTTCTGGCCGCAACCCATTCACCCAGGGACTTTTCCGCCATCCCGTAGCCGCGGGCGGTATCGAAAGCATTGATACCTGCAGCGTACGCGGCATCCAGCAGGGTGTTCACGTTTTTGCCCATCAGCATCGGCGGAATGGCCGTACCGAAGAAGAGACGGGATACCTTTTTGTCCAGCCCCGGAAAATCGTCCTGGGGAGCCGTCTGCCAGGTGCCTTCCCACATGCCGCGGATCGCTTCGGCGTACAGGCGCACCACATCGGCATGTTCCACACCGGAAACATTATCCGGCGCGGCGTATTCGATACACAGATCGCCGTCATAGCCGCCGGCCCGCAGGCGTGAAAGCAGATCCGAAACCGGAATGATGCCGCTGCCCGTCATCACCGCACGGATGGCGCCGCCGCCCACGCAGGGTTCGCCGCGCATACCGCCATCTTCCACAATGACAACATCCTTGACATGCACGCGGATGATGTAGTCCTTCAGTTCTTCATAGACGGCGCGCTCGTCACAATTCTTGTCCGCGACGCGGAAGTTGCCGATGTCTAAGATCAGACCCAGGCCCGGCGTTAATTCCAGCACCTTTTTCACATCTTCGCATGACGCTAAAGGCTTGAAATCCTGAGGCGTATTCTCAAAACCCACCTTGATGCCGTAAGCTTTTGCCTGCTCCACGGCATTGCGGAAATGATGGATGGCCACTTTTAAGGCCGTGACCCGATCCATCCGCTCTAATGCCTTGCGCTCGGTGGGCATGGGGCTGCCCGGAACCACCATCAGGGTGTCGGTGCCCAGGGTCTTGGCCATCTCCAGCATGTTGTGGATGTAGCCTTCCACCTCCCGGGGCTTGGAATAAAACGGCGCGTTGACGATCAGGCTGCCCAGACGCACACCATGGGCCGTCATGGCCGCGGCCACCTTATCCGGCCCGCCAAACATCTTCACTTCCTGCTCCATTAAGTCCAGCGAATAGACATCGCAGGCCTTCACGATCTGGCAGAGCGTGTCGATGGTGACTTTTTTGAGCATTTCGTCCTTCATCATGGAAAATGACATCAATGACAGCTGCATAGTACTTCCCTCCTCTTTTTCGCAATTAACTGTTTCCTTTTATATGGTAGCTTCCGGGGTGTTTTTCGGCCGAAAAACGGGGCTCTGTGCCCATTTTTCCACCAGAAATGCCCGTTTCAACCCCCGCTTGCTTTACAATTTCCGATACACCGTCCGCCACATGGTCACAAAGCAGGCTGTGCCGCCGATGACATTGGATATGGGCTCCGCCAGGAACACGCCTTCCGTGCCGAATCCGATCCGCGGCAGTATCAGCGTCAGGGGCACCACGATGAAGATCTTCCGCAGCAGCGAGAAGAAAATGGCGTGCCTGGCGTCTCCCACGGCCTGAAAGACGGTCTGCCCTGAAAACTGCAGCGCCATGAACACGAAGCCGAAGAAATAAATCTTAAGCAACGGAATGCCCGCTGCCGTCATCTGGGGCTCGTCGGAAAAGATGCCGAACCAGAAGGCCGGGGCGGCCACCACGGCCAGCCAGGCCAGCAGCGTGTAGGCGCTTCCCAGAAAGGTGTTGAAACGGATGCCCGCCTTGACCCGGTCATAGGCTTTTGCGCCGTAGTTGAAACTGATCACCGGCTGGGATCCGCTGGTGATGCCCTGCACCGGCAGGTTGAAGATTTCCCGCACGGAGTTGGCCACGGTCATGACCCCCACGTACAGGTCGCCGCCGTAAATGGACAGCATCCGGTTGCAGGCAACCTGCACGGCGAAATTGGTTCCCTGCACCACGAAACTGGACAGGCCCAGCCGCACAATGGACGCCGCGATGGCGCCTTCCACCCGGATGTGCGCCCGCCGTAAGGGAAGGGCGATCTTCTTTCCCGTCAGGAAAACCAGCACCCAGAGGGCGGAAAGCAGCTGGCTGATCATGGTGGCTAAGGCCGCGCCGATGACGCCCATGTTCAGCCCGAAAATCAGGATCGGATCCAAAATGATATTGGCCGCCGCGCCGATCACCACGGAAAGCATGCCGATGCGGGGATATCCCTGGGCGTTGATGTAGCCGTTCATGCCGGTAGCAATCATGGAAAAAGGCGTCCCCAGCAGATACACCTGCAGATAGCGGGCCGCATAAGGATAGGAATCCGCGCTGGCGCCGAAAGCATAAAGCACCGGCTTTAAAAATACGTAACCTAAAAGCATCAGAATCCCAGCGCTGATCAGAAGCAGTGCGAAGGAATTACCTAAAATCCGGCCGGCCTTCTCATCGTGACCCGCCCCCCGCTCAATGGAAAACAGGGGCACGCCCCCCATGCCAAACAGGGCGGTAAAGGCCATGATCAGCGTAATCAGAGGAAACGCCAGGCCCACGCCGGTGAGGGCCAGGTGGTTGCCGGCTCCCATGTGGCCCAGGAAGATCCGGTCAACAACATTATATAGCAGATGCACGATCTGCGCGATGGTTAACGGAACGGCCTGGGCGACGATGGCGCGCCAGACCGGACCGGTGGAAAAGTCCGTTTTCTTCATATTAGTTACTATATACCGCAAAGCTGCAGGCGGAAATCATCAATTGTCCGTTATTGTCGCATCCCCGTCATCCGCGCAAATATACGCCGCCAGCCGCTTCTGCTCTTCTTCCGCCAGCAGCGCCTGCACGCGGATGCCGTCTTCTGTGTATTCCGTGGAAATCAGATCCCGGTTTTCCGTCAGGCGGTTGATCACGTCTCCCTTGCTGTACGGAAGCAGCAGCGTGCATTCCTTTCGGGTGCTGATCAGGTGCGCTTCGATCTCGTCCAGCAGAATGTCCACGTCCTGCGGACGCTTCGCGCTGATGAACAGGGATTCGCCCCGCTTTGCCGCGGTTGTTTCCGGATAATCCTCTGCCTTATCCAGCTTGTTGAACACTGTAAGCATCGGGATCGCCCCTGCACCGATGTCCCGCAGGGTCTCTTTGGTTACCGCCATGTCCGTGTCGTGCTCCGGGTCGGATAAATCCACCACCATCAGCAGCAGATCCGCGTAACAGACCTCTTCTAAGGTGGAGCGGAAGGCCTTGACTAAGGCCGTGGGAAGTTCGCTGATGAAGCCGACGGTATCCGTTAACAGGAAAGGATGGCGGTCGGGAATCTCGATCCGGCGCACCGTGGTGTCTAAGGTGGCAAACAGGGCGTCGCGCTCTAACACTTCCTTGTTGGCCCCCGGGTGGACGCTTTTGGCCAGCATGGCGTTCATCAGGGTGGATTTCCCGGCGTTGGTGTAACCCACCAGAGCGATTTTGGGGATGTCCGTGCCGATGCGCCGTTCCCGCTGGGTCTGGCGCTCCCGGCGGATGCCCTCCAGCTCTTTTTCCAGCTCGGACAGGCGCTTTTCGATGTGACGGCGGTCCAGTTCGATCTGGGTTTCACCGGCGCCTCGGTTGGTGGCTGTGCCTCGTCCGCCCGCCGCGCCGCCTGCGCCGCCCTGCCGTCCGAAGTGGGTCCACATACCCGCCAGCCGGGGCAGCGTGTACTGCAGCCGGGCGTGCTCCACCTGAAGGCGAGCCTCCCGGGTACGGGCGTTTTCCGAGAAAATCCGAAGGATCAGGCCCGTGCGGTCCATCACCTCCACGGACAGCTCTTTCTGCAGATTTCGAAACTGCATGGGGGACAGAGTCTGGTCGAAAATGACCATCTGGGCCTCTTCGGCGTCCACCCACTGCTTCACTTCCTCCAGCTTGCCGCTGCCGATGTAGGTCGCCTTCACCGGGGCATCCGCCCGCTGGGTGATCTTCCAGACCACCTCCATGTGGCAGGTTTTCGCCAGACGCCCCAGCTCGCCCATGGCCCGGGCAAACTGGGCGTCCGTTTCCCTGGTCTGCAGACCCACGAGGATGACGCGGGTGGTTTCTTCCAACTGTTGATTCAAATATTCCTCCTGACTACAGTTTCAGCGGGTGATTATTGCCTTATTATCGGGCACGCGTGCCCGATTTTCCCTTGTAATTCACTCCTGTTTAGGCAAACGGGGGATGCGGGTGATTTTCGCCCTTTTTTCGGGCATGCGTGCCCGATTTTCCCCAGAATTCACCCCTCTCAGCGCAACCGCGTTTTAAGCATACACAATCACGGCCACCAGCTCCACGGTCTCATCGCTGCGGTTGGCAATACCATGGCTTTCCCCTGTGGGGCAGATGGTCACATCCCCGGCCGAAACGGTGCGGATGCTGCCGTTGTCGTTGTATTCCGCGGTTCCCCGAAGGATATAAAACAGCTCGGCATCCGTGTCATGCAGATGATATCCGATGCTGCAGCCGGGCTCTAAGGTGATCTTCGAGAACAGGCGGCCCTTGCCGTTTAATTCCTCCGGGCCGGCGATGAAGTTGGTCAGCAGCACGCTGCCATCGCCCTCGCGCATATGCTCACGGATTTCAGTGGTGCATTCTTCTTTTCTGCGAATCATGGGAAGCCTCCTTCATTTGAATAAATCATTTAAAAAATGTAACCCGGCATGTTTCTTGCCTGAACTGTCGTAACTTACTTCCTACTATAACATATACAGGATGTGAAATGCTGATTTGGGGCTGTAGGCTGGAAAGCGCTTCCTGCGACCCATCTTCTAAAACCGTGACACTGTTCCTTTCCGCAGCCAGTGGTAATAAAAGTACACCAGCTCCACGACGCAGCAGCACATCCATCCCACCGGATATCCAAAACCCACCAAGCGGGCCGTATTCGCGATAAAGTGAGTCAGCACATACAGGTACACCTGGCGCACGCCCACGAAGGTGGCCAGCATGATGATCATGGGTCCCCGGGAATCGCCCCGGCCGCGCAGCGCTGCCGCCAGCACGTGGTTGACGCAGTTAAACAGCAGGAAAAAGACGTTGGTCTGCAGGAAAATGCGCCCGGCTTCGATCACCGCCGCATCCTGACTGAACAGCCGGATGGTCGGCGAAGCAAAAATAAACAGGAATACCGCAATTCCACCGGTAACCACCTCCGTCAGAATCAGCGAATGCACCGTTCCCTTGTTGGCCCGGGACTCTTTTCCGGCGCCGATGTTCTGGCTGACAAAGGTGGTGGCGGCCATGGCGATGGAGGACATGGGCAGGAAGATAAAGCTGTCCAGCTTGTTGTAACAGCTCCAGCCGGCCATGACTGCGGATCCGAAATAGTTGATGTAAGACTGGACGAAAACATTGGAGAAGGCTGTAATCGTCGACTGAATCGCCATGGGTGTGCCCACAGCGAGGATGTTTCCCAGAATGCCCTTGTCTATCCCTAAGTCCCGCCAGACCAGCCGACAGGCGTCTGTGGTTCTTGTCAGCAGCACGAGAATCAGCACGGCGGATACCGCCTGCGCGATGATGGTGGCCCAGGCCACGCCGTCGATGCCCATATGAAAGCCCACGACAAAAAGCAGATCCAGCAACGTATTCAAAATGCTGGTAAAAATGAGAAACAAAAGCGGCCGAAAGGTGTCGCCCACCGCCCGCAGGACGCCGCTGCCCATATTGTAAATCAGAAGGCCCGCAAATCCTGCAAAATAGATTCGAAGATAAATCACAGCGCCGGGGAACACATCCTCCGGCGTGTCCATGAAACGCAGCATGGGTTTGACGCCCACCAGACCAATGACGGTAGCCGCGATGCAGAACAGAAAGGTCAGCGCCATGGTGGTCTCCACCGCCGCGTGCAGGCGCTTCTGGTCGTGGGCGCCGAAATGCCGGGCGATAACCACGCCCGCTCCGGTGGAAAAGCCGTTAAAGAAAAACACCAGCATGTTGACGATCATGGTGGTGCTGCCCACGGCCGCTAAAGCTTCCTTGCCCACAAACTGGCCCACCACGATGCTGTCCACGGTGTTGTACAGCATCTGGAAGACATTTCCGATCATTAAGGGCACAGAAAACAGAAGGATCTGCTTGACGATGGATCCTTCTGTCATATCGTGGGTACGGGATTTTGCAGGGCGGGACTGGAGCATAAGAGAACACTTTCCTGACGGTGTTAATAAAGCATTCCCATTTTACCGCGGTTTGAAAGAAGTGTAAACCGAAGAAACACCCAGGCACAAAGCCCGGGTGTTCTGTGAAGGAGATGAATGATAAATAAGGAAGTATTCTTTTATTTCAGCAGCGCTTCCACGTCTTCCGGATCCGGCATAGCACGGATGGCGCCTTTTTTCGTGGTCACCAGATAGGCCGCGGCGTTGGCGAACCGCAGCTGCCGGCGCAGGCGCTCTTCGGAAAAATCCTCGCAGCCATAGGTCAGCACGTCATGCAGGACACAGGCGCAGAACGTGTCTCCCGCGCCTGTGGTCTCGATGGTACCGCCAAGGGAGAAAGACGGCACAAAAACAGGTTCATCTCCGGAGTAACTGCGGCTTCCGGCCGCGCCCTCGGTGACGTTTAAGAAGCGGATGTTCGGGAATTCTTCCGCCAGGACCTTAGCCCCGCGGTCGTGATCCGTTTCGCCGGTCATGAATTCAATCTCGTTATCCGCAATCTTTAAAATATCGCACTGGGACAGGCCCCAGCGGATCTGCTCCTTGGCCTCCTCCAGGCTTTCCCACAGCGGCGGGCGCAGGTTCGGATCGAAGGAGATCAAAGCGCCGCTTTCCTTTGCGATAGCCACGGCCCGCGTTGTCGCCTCCCGCACCCCGGGGTGGGTCATGGAAAGAGTACCAAAATGGAAGATCTTCGCGGAGCGGATCATCTCTTCCGGCAGTTCTTCCGCCGTCAGCAGCATGTCCGCACCGGGATCCCGGTAGAAGGAAAAATCCCGGTCCCCGTTCTCATAGGTGTGCACGAAGGCCAGGGTGGTGTGGGCCTTCGGATCCATGACGAGACCGGACATGTCAATGCCCGCCGCCTCCGTCACGGTACGAAGCTGCCGGCCGAACATATCCTCACCCACTTTGCCGATAAACGCGCAATCGTGTCCCAGCCGGCGCAGCATCGCCAGCACATTGCAGGGCGCGCCGCCGGGATTCGCTTCAAACAGCGGATTTCCCTGGCCGCTTGCACCGTTTTCCGTAAAATCAATCAGCAGTTCACCCAACGCTACCACATCATATTTCTTTTCCATCTGCGTTCGCCCCGCTTTCCATCCACACAAACCCGTACGCCGGCAGCGTCATCTTTCCGCTGTAAAAAACTCCTTCACCGGCCAGATCCTTTCCGCCCCGGGCCGGATTGATCACCTCCTGGGGCTCTTCCGAAAAGTTAAACATGGCGAAAAGCTGTCCGTCTTTACCGGTTCTTTCCACCCCCAGCACCGCATCGTTTCCGGTGTCAAAGGTTTCAACTTCCGCATCCGAGCGAAATACCCCGTGGGACGCGCGGATCTTTTCCAGTTTTCGAAGCCCTGCAAAGATCTTCGCTTCCCGGGTGTTTGGCTGCTTTCGCTTTTTCGCTGCCGCCCAGTCAAAGCGTCCGCGGTGCAGATAGCGGCTGTCTTCCCGGCGGTCCGGATCGTCATGATAGGTGTAATCATTCAGCTGCGCGATTTCGTCCCCGCTGTACAGCACCGGAATGCCGCTTTGGGTCAGCACCCAGGCGTGCAGCATGAGATCGCACTGCAAAGCCCGTTCCTCCGCCTGGGGAGAATCCGCCGTCTCAAACCCGCACAGAGAAGCCGTGGTTCCGCACAGGCGGGCGTCGCCCAGACGGGGATCGTCGTTATACAGCTCTCCCCGGGAAGGACTGCCTTCCCATTTCCCGGTAAACCAGTCGTTTAAATACTTCTTGTGGGCCACCTCTTCCATGCCAAACTGCGAAAGCCAGGGATAATCCAGCCCCCAGCCGATGTCATCGTGACAGCGCAGATAGTTCTGGAAGGTGTACTGCCGGGGCAGCGAGGAGATGGCATCTGTCTGATGCCGCAGCAGCCGCACATCCCGGGTGGCCAGGGTATGCCAGGTGGTGCACATGGTGGTTACGTTATACAGGATCTGGCATTCCGGCTTTTCTTCCGTGCCAAAGTAGGGCGCCAGCTTCTCCGGCTCCATGACCACTTCGCCCAAAAGCAGCACCCCGGGGCAGACGATTTCGCAGGCTAAGTGCAGCATCCGGGACAGGGTGTGCACTTCGGGGCGGTTTCGGCAGTCCGTGCCCAGCGCCTTCCAGATGTAGGGAATGGCATCTAAGCGCAGCACGTCGATGCCCCGGTTGGCCAGATACAGCAGGTTTTCCGTCATGTCGTTCATGACCATGGGATTGGCGTAATTTAAATCCCACTGATAGGGATAGAAAAACGTCATCACCGTCTTCCCACAATCCGGAAGATAGGTGAAATTCCCCGGCGCCGTGGTGGGAAACACCTGGGGCACCGTCTTTTCGTATTCGTCCGGAATCTCTCTGCTGTCGAAGAAGAAATAGCGGCTTTGGGCCACCGGATCTCCCGCCCGGGCCGCCTTGGCCCAGGGGTGCTCCTCGCTGGTGTGATTCATCACAAAATCCAGGCAGAGGGCGATGCCCTTTTTGCGGCAGGCATCCGCTAACCCTTCCAGATCCTCCATGGTACCCAAAGAGGGCTCCACGGTGCGAAAATCCGCCACCGCATATCCCCCATCGCTCTTGCCCGGAACCGTCTTTAACAGGGGCATCAGATGCAGATAATTGATGCCGCACTCGGTCAGATAGGGCAGTTTCTCCTGCACGCCCTGCAGATTCCCTGCAAAGGCATCCACGTACAGCATCATTCCCAGCATCTTCTCGGAGCGGTACCAGTCCGGGTTTTTCAGGCGTTTCGCGTCCTGTCGGCGCAGCGCCTCCTTCCGATCCCTGTACATCCGGCGAAGCATCTGAACAAAATACGAAAACGCTGCTTCATCGCCGTGATACAGCTCCATGTACAGCCATTTCAGCTCGTCGTAATGAGCCGCCAGGCGTTTTTCCATTGCATTGTTCATAGGGGCACTCCACTTCGCCCTCGTTGTGGGGCATGCCAATAAGTCACTCCTCCGCTGCCACGCAAGCGTGTCAGCGTCGTCGGACTTTTGGCATTGGAATCGTCAGATCACCAAATCGTATTTTTCCACATCGATCAGCGCCATGCCGTCCACTTCAAAGCTGATGGCCGTGGCGGACAGGGGCGTGTACAGCACGAAGGACGCGGCCTGCTGTCCGTCGTTTATAAACAGCTCCATGCTGAACCGGTCTAAGATGATGCGCATCTTGATTTCGCCGTTCCGGCGGTCGGCCACAAATTCCCGCACGTTAATGATATCGTGATGGAAGCCGCTGTGGGTACGGTCCACCCGGACAATGCTGCTTTCCGGCTTGTAGCGGATGGCCGTGAAGCGTTCGCCGTCCGTGGCCACGTTCACCCGGAACCATCGGTACAGATCCGCGCCGTTGGCCGGGCGCACGGTCACCGTCATGTCGATGCAGCGGCCGCTGATGCCCTGCAGGCTGTTTTCCGAGGAAATCAGCACGTTTTTATAGTCAATGCAGACGTCATGGCAGGCGTCCAGTTCCCGCACCGGCCGCTGAATCAGCCGTCCGTTTTCGATGGACAGTTCCCGGGGAATGGTCATCTGGCCCATAAACCGCTGCCCCTCCGGCATGCAGTTGGTGGTCTCCCAGTTCTGCATCCAGGCAATCATGATCCGCCGGCCGTCCGCCGCCTCCGTGGTCTGGGGCGCGTAAAAGTCCAGGCCGTAGTCAATGGCCTGCACCCGCTCCCGCAGCAGATGATGGATGTTCCAGTCCACACGGCCGATGATGCACATGGTCCCGTGGCCGGGATGAAATTCCAGACCTACCGCCGCCATCTCCTGGGGACTTAGCACCAGCACGTCCTTCCCGTCCAGTTCAAATAGATCCGGGCACTCCCACATGCGGCCGTACTGCCCGTGGGATGAAGCCAGAACCCCGTCATAGGTCCAGGAAAAACCATCCTCGCTCTCGTACAGAAGGATGCGGCCGTTGCCCTCCGCGTCCCGGTTTCCGGCCACAGCGTACAGCCTGCCGTTTTTGGCAAAGATCTTCGGATCCCGGAAGTCGTGGATACTGCCGCCCTCCGGCAGGAGCTCCGATCCGATCACAGGATTGCCCTCATATTTTTCGTAATCCACTCCGTCGCCCACCGCCACGCACTGGGTCTGGCGCACGTCAAGCACCCCGTCTCCCGTGCGCTCGCTTCGGACGCCGGTATACATCAGAAGATGCCGTCCGTCGGCAAGCTCCACGGCGCTGCCGGAAAAGCAGCCGTCCTGGTCAAAGGGCGCATCCGGCGCCATGGCTGCCGGCAGATGCTCCCAGTGGATGAAATCCTTCGTCTTCACATGTCCCCAGTGCATGGGACCCCATTTCACATTGTAGGGATAGTACTGGTAAAACAGGTGATACTCTCCTTTGTACAGGGAAAACCCGTTGGGATCGTTGATCCAGCCGATGCCCGCCGTCACGTGAAAGGCCGGAAGGGTTTCCGGATCCACCTTGGGCAGATAGGTCTCTTCAAATTCCCGGGCTTTTTTCAGTACTTCAGTCATGATGATTCACTCCGTCCGCCGCAGCCGGACGTCCACTTTCTTAAGATAGCGCGTAAGGCGGCCCGAAGGCCGCCTCGCTTACTCCACTTTCAGGGGACAACCGCCTCTGTTTTATTTTCACGCCGGCTGCCGGGGCAGGCGGCAGCCGCCGGGTTTAACGCAAGACGGTGACCTGTCCTCTGTCTTATTCCTCGGCTGCCTTGTAGCGGTCGTAGGCATCCTGATACACCTTCAGCAGTTTCTCCATGCCGCAGTTGTCCGTCAGCTTCGCCTTGTAGGCTTCCCACTCGGCATCCGTCGGGCCGCCGTTCTTCAGCCACAGGCCTTCCTGCTCGGCAACAGCGCTTTCAAAATCAGCCTTGTAGCGGTCGATGGTATCCAGCTCTTCCTTGGTGAACACACAGCTGACCGGATAAACAGAGGCGTCGTTTACTTGAGGCATCCAGTAGTCGTAAAGATCCGTCAGACGCTCCACCGCACGGTCTTCCATGTGGAAGTTGTCGCGATAATAGCTGGAAAGGATCAGCTTCGGGCCGGCCACTTCATAGGTGCTCTTCAGCTCGCCGGCACCCTTGCCGAATTTCTCCTGGGCTTCTTCTTCGGTGATGGAGTTCCAGACGCCGTCCGCATCCTGCTCGGTGAAGTACACGCCGATGGGGCCGTACTGCAGCTGCATGACGGTTTCGCCGTCGTACCACTTGTCAAAAAACTTCAGCAGGTTCACCGGGCTCTCGCAGTCCTCCGTGATGGAAAGATGGCCGGAGTTCACCGCGCCGCCGGTACGAACGGTCACGTTCTTCGTTCCGTCCGGGCCTTCCAGCACCGGCAGGAACACATAGTCCTTGGCATAGTCGCCCATGAGCTCCTCGATGTACCACCAGGTGGAAACGCCCACATAGCCCTGCTGGCACTTGGACATCAGCTGGGTGTCGGACTGGGAGAACATCTCGATATCGATTAAGCCTTCCTCATACCAGTCATGGAAGTAGGTCAGGGCCTCACGGTAGTTGTCGTCGTCAGAAAGGAAGTTCACCTTGCCGTCGGCGCCCAGCACCAGGTCGTTGCACACGTCGTTGGGCCAGTTGGTAAAGCCAAAGCCGGCGTAGAAGATGTTCTGGCCCCAGCACCACTCGTCAAAGCCGGTGGTCATGGGGATGGTGGAGCCTGCTTCGTTTCCATAGTACTTGGCAGACATATCATTTTCCTTAAACGCTTCCAGCGCGGCATGCAGCTCGTCCAGCGTAGAGGGAACGTCCATTCCAAGCTCGTCCAGCCATGCCTTGTTGATCATGGAGAACTGGGGGATGGTAAAGATGGAATAATCCTCTTCCTTGCCGATACCGGCGGTACCCATCTGCTCGCCCGCCGGCAGGCCGTAGATCTTGCCATCCGCCATGGTGATGGCCGCCCGCACATCCGGATGCTCTTCTAAGATCTTCGTCAGATTCGGCATGTATTCTTCCGTGATGTAGGGCGTCAGGTCAATAAATGTGCCGTCAGCACCATAGGAAGACAGATCGTAGTTGGAAAATCCGACGCCCATAAACGCGTCCGGCAGGTCGCCGCCGGCGATGTGGATATTCACCTGCTCGGAGAGGGAGTCACTCATGGTGTTCCACTCGATCTTGATGCCGGTCTCGTCCATCAGCTTGTTTAAGACTTCGTTGTCCTTATAGCCGGGGGACAGCGCGGACTGTGCGCCGATAATGGTAAAGCTCTTCTGGTCGGTGTCGAAATTCGGCTCGCCGTTGGAGCTCTTCTTTCCGCTGCCGCCGCAGCCGGCCAGCATGCCGGCCGCCATCACCCCGGCCAGGGCAAACGCAGCCACTCTCTTTAACGTCTGAAATTTCATCTGTAACTCCTTTCCCGGAATGATTCCGGTTCCGTCTTTCTCCTTCGCCGGGATTCCCCGGTTCCGTTTTCCTTCGCCGGGATTCCCCGGTTCCGTCATGAATCTGCAGTCATATGGGCTTAGCCCTTCACCGCGCCGGCCATCATGCCCTTTTCAAAATACTTCTGCACGAAGGGATAGATCACCAGCATGGGAGCCGCTGCCACGATAATGGAAGCGAACTTGATCATTTCCGTGACCTTGTTCAGTTCTGCATAGCCGCCGGATATGGTGGAAGCCTGGGATGCCGAAGCCGAACTTCGGATCAGGACGTTTCGCAGCACTAGGGGCAGCGGAGCCTTTTCGGCGCCGGTTAAGTAAATCAACGCGGTAAACCAGTCATTCCAGTAAGCCACCATGGAGAACACCACCATCACCGCCATAATAGGCATGGACAGCGGAATGACGATGGATAAAAAGGTCCGCAGCTTCGAACAGCCGTCAATTTCGGAAGCTTCGATCAGCTCCTTGGGAATGCTGTTCTGGAAGTAGTTTCGGACGATGATCATGTTGCCCACGGCCACGCCGCCCGGCAGGAACAGTGCCCACATATTGTTGATCAGGCCGGTATTTTTCACGACTAAGTAGGTGGGAACCAGACCGCCGCCAAAATACATGGTAATGATGAAGAAGATGCTGATCAGCTTACGTCCCGGAAGATCTTTCTGAGCCAACGGATACGCTGTGATATACAGCATGACTACGGAGAATATCGTACCGATCACCGTATACTTAATGGAGTTTAGGTAACCGGTAAAGATGTTGCTGTCCGCAAACACCGCCTGATAGCCCTTCAGCGTAAATTCACTGGGGAGCAGGAAGGTCTTGCCCGCATACACATCGTAGGGATTGGATACGGACGCGATCAGCACGTAATACAGCGGATACGCCACAATGAACAGAATCGCTGCCGTAATCAGAATCAGGATCACGTCACTGGCGCGGTCGGAAAGGCCTTTGGATGCTTTTTTATCTGTCATCGTAATTCTCCTTTCCTTATACGAATTCCACGCTGGAAGCCTTCTTGGAAATACGGTTCACCACGATCAGAAGGATCAGGTTGATGGCCGTATTGAACAGGCTGACGGCAGTGGAATAACTGTACTTTGCACTTTCAATACCCTGCTGATACACATACACGGCAATGACGTCGGAGGTGGCCTTGTTCAGCTCGGTCTGTAAAAGCCAGACCTTTTCGAAACCCACGTTCATCAGAGAACCGGCGCTCATGATCAGGTTTAAGATGGCCATGGGCAAAAGCATGGGCAGGTCGATGTTTAAGATCCGCTGGAAGACGGAGGCACCGTCCACCTTGGCCGCCTCGTACAGCGCCGTATCCACACTGGCCAAAGTCGCCAGGTAGATGATGCAGCCCCAGCCGGTATCCTGCCAGATGCCGGAAGCGATGTAAATCGTCCGGAATGCGGCGGATTCGGTCAGAAAGTCGATATTCGTGCCGAAGATCAGGTTGATCAGGCCGCCGGTCGGGCTTAAGAAGATGTGCAGCATACCGCAGACAACCATGGTGGAGATGAAGTGCGGCGCATACAGCACCGTCTGCACCACCCGCTTGTATCGCGGAAACCGCAGCTGGTTAATCATCAGTGACAGAATGATCGGAATCGGGAAACTCCACAGCAGACTGTACAGACTCAGGAGCACGGTGTTCTTGATCATACGTCCGCAGGTGGGAGCCGTAAAGAACCTCTCAAACCAGTCGAGGCCGACCCATTCACTGCCTAAGATTCCCCGGTTGGCCTTATAATCGCGGAAGGCGATCTGGATGCCATACATGGGAATATACTTGTAAATGAATGTCAGCACGACCGGAATCAGAAGCAGGAGATAAAGCTGCCAGTTATCCGCCAGCTTCTGCTTGACGGATTTGGTTGATCCGATGTTGGCAGGCAGAGCTTTTGCCTTCGCCCGGCCCTTCGCACCCGCAACCGCTTCTTGCATAAGGATTTCCTCCTCCCCTTCGGTGCATTTGGCCTCCCCAAAGACGCCTGAGCGTCCTTATGGAAGGCCCTTCGTTAAATGTCACGTAACGTTTCACATGCAGCTTTCCGTCTGCTGTGCACAAACAGGCGGATGCGCGCTCTGTGCCGCTCGTGAAACGTTTTACACATTATATATCACCTCTCTGCGGCGTTGTCAATCATTTTTTGTTCAAAACATGGCTTCCCCGCGGTTCTTCTTCCCTGTTTTCGTCATTATTTCCTTGCGGCCACCCGTTATTGCCCGCGAACTTTGGTGTTTCACGTAATTATCCGTGAAATTTCATGAAATAGCACTTGAAATTTCACGCGAAACGTTTATACTGAATACAGATTTCCAGAAATACATTCAATGGAAAAAGAACTCGAAAAAGCTCATAAAGAAAAGGTCTCAGATTTATAATGAAGGAACACAAATCCCAGCCCACCATGAAAGACGTCGCCCGGGAATCCGGCGTGTCCTTAGGCACGGTTTCCAAGGTCATGAACGGTATCCCCGTGGGTGAAACCTACCGCCGGCGGGTGGAAGCTGCCGCCAAAAAACTGGGCTATCAGGTCAACAACTACGCCCGGGGTCTGAAAACCAACAAGACCAACTGCATCGCCGTACTGGTGCCCACACTGACCAACCCGTTTTTCTCCGAACTGGTAGAACACATCACCACCAGTCTGATGAAACATCAGTATCGGCCGATTCTCATGCTGACGGGCTACGATCCCGAAACCGAAGCCAAGTGTATCACCATGGTCCGCCAAAACAAGGTGGACGGCGTCATCGCCCTGACCTACAATCCCGGCCTGGAGGTGGATGAAAGCCTGCCCTTTGTCACCATTGACCGTCACTTCAGCGCCTCCATCCCCTGCATCTCCTCCGACAACTTCACCGGCGGAGAGATGGCCGCGCAGAAACTGATGGAATTAGGCTGCCGCCGGCTGCTCTTTCTGCGCACCGGCTCCACGGTTCCCGGCGAAGCAGACAAGCGCCGTGCCGGGTTTGAAAATGCCTGCCGCGCCAAAGGGATCACCCCGGATGCTCTCATATTAAATGACGACGACTCTGAAGAACTGTTTTTCCGGTATCTGGAGGAACATTATTCCAACGGCCGCTTAGACTACGACGGCATCTTCTGCAACACCGACCGGGTGGCCTGCCGGATATTAGAAAAGCTTTACACCTTGGGGATCCGGGTTCCGGAGGATGTGCAGGTCATCGGCTATGACGGCCTGGTAAATGATATGACCGGCCGCCGGGTCTGCTCCACCATCGTCCAACCGGTGGAACAGATGGCCGACATGGCTGTCAGCATCCTTCTAAACCGCGACATCACCGCCCCGGCCCTTTTAAACCTGCCGGTGCGCTATGCCCCGGGCGGAACCACGCGGGAACCTGCCGAGATCCCGTCGTAATCCGGGTATCGAGACAGGTTCCATAGGTTGCGTCTGTTGAAATGAGGAGCGATCCCTTCATCCTCATCTGACATCCGGTACTTCGGGAAAGGATCTGCCGTTATGGCAAGCGAATACATCAAATATCAGTGCCGCGACGTGGAACCGGAACGGCCACTGGTGCTGACCCCGGAACAGAAGCGTAAAAACTGGTGGCATTATCACAAATGGCATATTGCTCTCGGCATCGTGCTGCTGATCGTGGCCGCGGATCTGGTGCGCCTCGCCTTCGGCTGGGGCGTTTCCCAGCCGGATATCCTGGTGGCCTACGCAGGCAGCGTCCCCATGCCGGAGGAAACCAAAGCCGCCCTGGAAGATGCCTTTTCGTCCCTGGCCACCGAAGCGGCGGGCGAGCCGGTGTCCGTGGCTCTGCAGGTCTATCTGTTTTCCCCGGAGGGGGATGACACCGGCATGTACAGCCTGGCCTCTTCCACCAAACTCATGGCCGATCTGGAAGGATGCGACAGCTTCCTTTTTCTTTTGGAGGATGCTGAAACGTTTCAGGCCAACTATCAGATCCTGTGCCATCCGGATGGAACACTGCCGGGCTTTGCCGAGGTGGATGCCTCCGCCTGCTATCTGAACTGGGACGCCTGTCCCGGTCTGACAGCCTTTGAAGACATCAGCGACACCACCGGCATGGACCTGTCCCGGCTCTTCGTGGCCAGGCGGGGATTCTGGTCAGAGAAATCCACGAAGCATCCAGAGTGGTGCCTGGCCCTGTGGGAAGCCATCGCCGGGGATGCTGCAAATCCTAAATAAAGATGAAATCACAGAATGGAGATTTCCATGCAAAACAGACTTTCCCCTTCTCTGAAGCAAAACCACCGTCTCCGCCTTCTGTCCGTGCTTCTGTTTGCCGCCGCACTGTCGGCCCTCTTTCTCTCCGGCTGCGGCGAATCCTATCCGGACAGGGCGGATGACGGCGCGGTCTGGGACAAATCCTGGGAAATGCTGGGTGCCGTCTTAGGCATTGAAGGCGGAGACGGCTTTACCCTGCTGGAAAACGACGTGGTTTTAGCCGGCGACGACACCTTCTACGCCTCCTGGGTGCGGGGAGAGGGCACGCCCTTTACCAACGCCGAGGGCAAGGACACCACCCTTTATCCACAGCAGGTGCATGTGCTGCTGTACGGATGTGCAGATGCGGCTGCGGCCGAGTCCGCACTGTCCGATTTTAAAGAGCGGGAAGCAGCTCTGGGCGAACTGCTTTCGGAGGAAGCGGCGGATATCAACGGCCAGCAATACAGCCTGTTCTCCTACAGCACCCCATCCGATACCAACCCCTACGATCATCTGGTATCCGCCTATACCACCTACGACCATTACGCCATCGTTATCCAGCTGACCTGCATGGAGGACGAGGCGGATTCCGCCGGGGAGATGCTTAAATCCTTCCTGGGCAGATGCCATTACAGCAAAAGTCTGCTGCGGCGGTAATAAATCATTATTTAGAGAGGACTTTTCATGGCATTATTCTTCCACGAATCCGACGATGCCAACGCCTACCGACAGACCGGCTTTGCCCGCTACCGGCAGCTTTTGAGCTTTTACGCCTTCCGCTGGCTGCGGGTGAATCTGCTCACCGTCGCCGGCGCGCTGCCCTTAGCCGCGGGGATTACCTATGCCATTCTGTCTTCCAGTCTGCTGCTTTTGATTCCCTTTTCCATCGCAGGCGGGCTGATCCTTGGCCCCTTTCTGGCCGCCATGTACGACTCCATCCTTCGGGGTCTGCGGGACGCGCCTGGGCGCTTCGGGGAATTATACAAAAAAAGCTGGAAAAATAACGCCCGGCAAAGTCTCTTGCCAGGCGCCATAACCGGTCTTTTTACCGGAATCCTTGTGTTTGCTGTTTATGTGCTGTGGAGCCGCACCACCTTTGCCGGGTGGGGCACCATCCTTCTGATTCTCTTTGCCGCACTGCTCTTTGTGTCCCTGCAGTCCCTGTACTGGCCGCAGCTGGTTCTGTTTTCCCAGAGCAATCTGATCCGTCTGAAAAACTGTGTCCTCTTTGGGGCGATGCATCTTTGGAAAGTACTGGGCACCTCCGCCCTGATCCTGCTCTACGTGGCCATCATCGTGCTGTTCGCGCCCTGGACTCTCATCCTGATCCCCTTCCTGGGCTTCTGGTACATTCTGTTCCTCACCCAGCTGATCCTGTACGCCGACATGGACGCCGCCTACCGGATCGAAGAGCAGTTTCAGGAAATCGAAGGCGATCCCTGGCGCGTCAGCGAGTGGGATGGTCCGTCAGAACCCTGATGTTGCCATCATTAATATATCGTCTTTACGCTTTCCGGCTCCACTCCGATTTCCTCGCAGAACCTGCGCAGTCCCTTCGGCCCGTCCACGCGCATAACGTCGTGAAAGGCGCCGGTCTGCCGGTCAATGAAACCGACCGTCATCTCGCCGGTGCAGATGCTCTGGCGGACAGCCGGCTCCTGCAGCGCCGGATCAAAGGATATCTTCGGCTTTTTCTTCTGAAAAAACATGCGGATGCCTCCATTTTACGGCATAACGTGACCGGCGGCTGCATACAGCCGGTACCAGTCTTCCCGGGATAGGGTGATATCCGCGGCCTTTGCGATTTCCACAAGCCGCTCTTCGCTGGCGGTTCCCGCGATGATCTGAATGCCGGCCGGATGACGCAGAATCCACGCCGTGGCGATACCTGTGGGGGTAGTTTCATACTTTTCTGCCAGATCCGTCAGGGCGGCATTCAGTTCAGGATAGTCTTCCGAACCGATGAAGGGTCCGCGCCAGCCGGGCATCTGGAAGGGCGACCAGGCCTGGATCGTAATGTCGTGCAGGCGGCAGTATTCTAAGATGCTTCCGTCGTGATCCACGGAACCGGGGGTTTCCATGTTGGTTTCGATGCCGTTGGCCACCATGTTGGACACCGGAAGGGAAAACTGCAGCTGGTTAAAACGGATGGGCTGCTTTGCGTACTTCTGCAGCAGTTCGATCTGCATGGAGCGATGGTTGGACACGCCGAAAGCGCGCACCTTTCCCGCGGTTTCCAGGATGTCGAAGGCTTCCGCCATCTCCGCCGGATCAGCGAGGGTGTCCGGGCGATGAATTAAGAGAACGTCCAGATAATCCGTCCCCAGGCGCTGCAGAATGCCGTCTACCGACTGCAGAATATACTCCTTTGAGGAATCGTAATAGTTCCCCTTTTCGCCCCGGCGAATTCCGCACTTGGACTGGATGATCATGTTTTCCCGCTTCAGGCTCGAATCCCCCAAAAGGGCCTCTCCAAACAGGGACTCGCTGCGTCCGCCGCCGTAGATATCCGCGTGATCAAACCAGTTCAGACCCGCTTCCAGAGCGGTGTGGATGTAGTGGTTCATCTCCTGGGGCGTCTTCATATACTGACGCATGCAGCCAACGATGATTTTTTCATTCTTTTCCTTTGTCATGTGAAACTCCTTATAAAGCACACAAGGCCTGCGGTGTCCCGCAGGCCTTGCTTTTGTTTTTACGGATTCCCGCTGTGAGACTAGTTGGTGATGGTCTCCTCGGTATCTTTGTCGAAGAAGTGAGCCTTCTCCATATCCAGAGCGAACTTCGCGGTGTCGCCGGTACGCAGAGCGGTACGCGGATTGACACGAGCGGTCATCTGGGTGTTGTCATAATCGAAGTACAGATAAACTTCGGCGCCCAGAAGTTCGTACACACGGATCAGAGCTTCGAAGCAGTTCGGGTTCTCCGGAACGAACGCTGCATCGTAAACATCTTCCGGACGTACGCCCATGATCACTTCCTTGCCCACATAAGCTTCCAGTTTAGCAGCCTTGGCGGCCGGGATCTGCAGGGTGGACTGATCCATGATAGCCACGAGACCAGCAGCGCCCTTCTCGATCTTCACGTTCATGAAGTTCATCTGCGGGGAGCCGATGAAGCCGGCGACGAACAGGTTGCCCGGACGGTTGTACAGGGTCTCGGGGGTGTCGGTCTGCTGAACAATACCCTTGCTCATAACAACGATACGGGTACCCAGCGTCATAGCTTCGGTCTGGTCATGGGTAACATAGATGATGGTGGCGCCCAGACGATCGTGGATCTTCGCGATCTCGGTACGCATCTGAACACGCAGCTTAGCATCCAGGTTGGACAGCGGCTCATCCATCAGGAATACCTTGGGGTTACGCACGATAGCACGACCCATGGCAACACGCTGTCTCTGACCACCGGACAGAGCGGCCGGCTTACGATCAAGCAGGGCATCCAGATCAAGGATCTTCGCGGCTTCGCGAACCTTCTTGTCGATTTCGTCCTTCGGAACCTTACGCAGCTTTAAGCCGAATGCCATGTTATCATACACGGTCATGTGCGGATACAGAGCGTAGTTCTGGAAAACCATGGCGATATCGCGATCTTTCGGCTCGACATCGTTCATGCGCTTGCCATCGATTAACAGGTCACCGGTGGAGATATCTTCCAGACCAGCGATCATACGAAGGGTGGTGGACTTGCCGCAACCAGAGGGACCGACGAAGATGATGAACTCTTTGTCTTCGATCTCGAGGTTGAAATCGGTAACTGCGTGGAAGCCGTTCGGGTAGATCTTGTTGATGTTCTTCAGTGAAATGTTTGCCATTGGTGCTGCTCTCCTCTCTTGATTGGATTCTTGTTTCCTTCAGGTTGAATGTTCTTTATTCAACCGTGAATTTCGCCAGTGCCGCTAAAATTTCATCGATGTCCGTGTCGTGCTGAATCGTCAGGTCAAGATCTTTGGAAAGATCTAAGGAAAAGATTCCCATGATGGACTTGGCGTCAATCACGTAGCGGCCGGACACAAGGTCGAAATCGTTATCAAACCGGGAAACGGTGTTGACGAAGTCTTTTACCTTGTCGATCGAATTGATGCTGATTTTAATCTGCTTCATTTCCCCTGCCCCTTTTTTACGTATCTGAAGATACAGTTCCTTGTTACTGCTTCATTTTATGGTTCCGGAGGAAATTTCACAATGTCAGCGATGACGAAAAACCCGGGGCCGCTTTCGTTATTTTGACAAATCTTAGATGTGTTCACTTGCCTCGCTGCTTTGTGGTACCGCGGCCGTAAAGCGCGGCCGCGGTCTTTGGCAGTCGGCAACTGAACACAAGTGTTCACTTGCCTCGTTGCTTTGTGGTATAACAAGCGCAAGCGCTTGTTATCATGCGCGGTCGTCCGGTGTGCAAAAAATGCCCACCGTCCTCGTCGCGATTATGGTATAATGCTAATATCTATGGGTTTGTAAAGGAGGAGTTTCGTCCTATGGATATGATTACCTGGAAGGGCCGTCTCGACCGGTACCTGAAGGCTCCGCTTTTTGTGATCGCCTTGCTGGCTGCCGCCACTGTGGCCGCGGGATTTCTGATTTCCCTGTCCGCCGCGGTTTTCGGCGCCGCCATTACGGCCATCTACGCCATCATTACAATTGTATTTTATCTGTACAACCGCCGGCGGCTTTCGGAAGAAATCGTCAGTTTCGCCACCCAGTACAGCCTGGTGCAGCGCAAGCTTCTGAAGGAATCCACGATTCCCTATGCCCTGCTGGATCCCCAGGGACACATCCTGTGGACCAACAACGCTTTAACGGAACTGCTGGGCGAAACGGCGCTGTTTGAAGAGCCGGTGACCCACTATATCGACGTGCTGACGCCCGCCGACCTGGCCGCGGCCTGCGAAGAATCCATCTCTCTGTACTACGAGCGGGGCGACGCCATCTACAACCTGACGCTGCAGCCCTTCTCCACGGAGGAGCTGGATCCCGAAAGCGAGCCCTCCCTGCTTTCCTTTAAGGATAAGACGGTGCTGGGCCTGACGCTGATGGACGAGACGGAAGTTTCCTTCCTGCGGCAGGAACAGGAAGACGAGCAGATCGTGGTCTGCCTGGTGTACATTGATAATTATGAAGAAACGGTGGAATCCATCGACTCCGTGCGCCGTTCTCTGCTCACCGCCTTAATCGACCGGAAGATCAACAAATACTTCTCTTCCGCCGACGCCATCGTCCGCAAAACCGAGCGTGACAAGTACTTCATCATCTTCCGCCACCGCTTCCTGGCGGCCATGGAAGAAAGCAAATTCTCCCTGCTGGAAGATGTCAAAGCCACCAAGGTGGGCGGCAGCAATTACGACGTGACTATCAGCATCGGTCTCGGTCTCGGCGGCGGAAGTTACGTACAGAACGCCGAATACGCCCGCACCGCCATCGACCTGGCCTTAGGCAGGGGCGGCTCCCAGGCCGTCATCAAGGACGCCGAAGAAGTTTCCTACTACGGCGTGCGCGGCAAGGAAATCGAGCGCAGCACCCGGGTGAAAGCCCGCGTCAAGGCCCTGGCCCTTCGGGAAATCATGGCCACCCGGGAGCAGATCCTGATCATGGGCCATCAGCTGTCCGACGAAGACGTGTTAGGCAGCGCCATCGGCATCTACGTGGCCGCCCGGGAACTGGGAAAATCCGCCCACATCGTGCTGGATACCATCACCGCCTCCCTGCGGCCCTTAGCGGACCTGTTCCTGAATAATCCGGACTATCCGCCGGATATGATCATCAACAACGAAACCGCCCTTTCCATGGTGGATTCCCACACCCTGGTAGTGGTGGTGGACACCAACCGCCCCAGCTACACCGAGTGTCCGGGGCTTCTGCACCGCAGCAAGCACGTGGTGGTTTTCGACCATCACCGCCAGGGCGCCGAAGTGGTCAGCAATCCGGTTCTTTCCTATATTGAACCCTACGCGTCCTCGGCCTGCGAAATGATCGCCGAAATGCTCAGCTACTTCTCGGATAAGGTCACCATCCGTCCCCAGGAAGCGGACTGCATTTACGCCGGCATCTTAATCGACACCAACAACTTCGTGACGAAAACCGGCGTGCGCACCTTTGAAGCTGCCGCCTGGCTGCGCCGCAGCGGCGCGGATGTCACCCGGGTGCGCAAACTGCTGCGGGAAGACATCGGCTCCTACAAGGCCCGGGCGGAAATCGTCCGCCACGCCATGGTCTACCGGGACGCCTTCGCCGTATCCCACTATCTGCCCAGTCCGACGGACCGGGTGGAAAGCCCCACTGTGGTGGGTGCCCAGGCCGCCAACGAACTGTTAAACATCGTAGGCATCAAGGCCTCCTTCGTGCTGACGGATTACAATAACAAAATCTACATCAGCGCCCGCTCCATCGACGAAATCGACGTGCAGGCCATTATGGAGCGCCTCGGCGGCGGCGGACACTTAAATGTCGCCGGTGCCCAGATGGACGGAAAAACCGTGGACGAAGTGCAGGATCTGCTGACGGACGTCATCGACGAAATGATCGACGCCGGACAGATCACCCTGTGAGTCAAAAGTGACAGGCACTTTTGACTCATTCCCGCCAGACCATGAGTCAAAAGGGACAGACCCCTTCGACTCATTTCAGAAAGACCATACGTTAATACCCACTAAATCAGAGGGAGACAGCAAAGTCCCCCGGAAAGGAACCACCATGAAAGTCATTCTTTTAAAAGATGTGAAACCCCACGGCAAAAAGGGCGAAATCGTTGAAGTCAGCGACGGATACGCCCGCAACGTGCTGATCGCCAAAAAGCAGGCCGTGGAAGCCACCACGAAAAACTTAAATGACCTGAAACTGAAGAACGCCCACAACGAAAAAGTGGCCGCCGAGAACCTGGCCGCCGCCCAGCAGCTGGCCGCCGAAATGGCCTCCTGGACCGTGAAAACCGCTGTGAAAACCGGCGAAGGCGGACGCATCTTCGGCTCCGTTTCCTCCAAGGAAATCGCCGACGCCGCCCTGGCGCAGTACGGAAAAGAACTGGATAAGAAGAAAATCGTGCTGTCTGACCCCATCAAGGCTTTAGGCACCCACGAAGTCACCGTGAAACTGCACCCCCAGGTGACCGCCACTCTGCACGTGGTCGTGATCGAAGCGTAGGAGATCAACCTGTCTCATTTTCACTGATTGAGTGACACGGCGACCTGTCCCTGCCCCACATTGGAGTTTTCTATGCCTTCTGAAGATGCTTTAGTAAAACGCATGATGCCGCACTCCCCCGAGGCCGAGCAGTCGGTCATCGGCTCCATGATTGCGGACGCGGATGCCATTACCGCCGCTGCCGAAATTCTGACGGCGGAGGATTTCTACCAGCAGCAGTACGGCGTGCTGTTCGACGCGATCTGCGAACTGCACAACGCCGGCCAGCCGGTGGATCTTGTCACGCTGCAGAACAAGCTGCGGGAAAAGAATGTGCCGGAAGAGGTGGCGAGCCTTTCCAACATCAGCGCCATCGTGGCCGCCGTTCCCTTCTCGGTAAACGTGCGCTCCTACGCCGCCATTGTGAAAAACAAGGCCCTGCTGCGGGATATTATCCGCTCCAACCAGCAAATCGAAACCCTCTGCTACGAGGACGCCACCCCCATCGACGAAATCTTAGAGCAGTCGGAAAAGGCCACCTTTTCCCTGCTGCAGCGCCGGGGTGTATCGGAGTTTGTCCCCATCAACGAGGTGGTGGTGGAAGCCTTAAGCCGGATTGAAAAAGCCTCCCGGAACAAGGGCAACGTCACCGGCGTGCCCACGGGCTTTCTGGACTTAGATTATCAGACCGCCGGTATGCAGCCTTCGGATCTGATCCTGATCGCCGCCCGTCCTTCCATGGGCAAGACCGCCTTTGCCTTAAACATCGCCCAGTACGTGTGCATGGACGCCGGCCACGCCGCCGCCATATTCTCGCTGGAAATGTCCAAGGAACAGCTGGTCAACCGTCTGTTCTCCCAGATCTCCCACGTGGATGCCCAGAAACTGCGAACCGGTAATCTGGCCGATCACGAATGGGGCCTTCTGGTGGAAAGCGCCGGCGTCATCGGCAGTTCCCGCCTGATCATCGACGACACCCCCGGTATCTCCGTATCCGAAATGCGCAGCAAATGCCGCAAATACAAGCTGGAGCACGGCCTCGACATCATCTTCATCGACTATCTGCAGCTGATGAGCGGATCCGGACGCAGCGAGTCCCGGCAGCAGGAAATCTCGGAAATTTCCCGTTCCTTAAAAGCCCTCGCCCGAGAACTGGCTGTACCCGTAGTCGCCCTCTCCCAGCTGTCCCGAGCCGTGGAAAGCCGCCCGGATCATCGGCCCATGCTCTCCGACCTGCGTGAATCCGGCGCCATCGAGCAGGACGCCGACGTGGTCATGTTCATCTACCGCGACGACTACTACAACAAAGACACGGAAAAGAAAAACATCTCCGAAATCATCGTCGCCAAGCAAAGACACGGCCCCATCGGAACCGTCGAACTGGCCTGGCTGCCGGAGTACACGAGGTTCACAAACCTGGAACACCAGAACCGCTATTCGCGATAAGGAAGAAAAAAAGACCACGGTTTCGCGCTTGCACGAAAACCGTGGTCTTATTTTTCTGACGTGAGCTGCGAAGCAACGGCCGCCCACACAGCCTCAGCCAAAGCGCCGCAGGCGCGGCGGACGTGCGCAGCACGGACGGGCTGTGGCTTGGGTGCGGCGGAATCGCAAATAGCGGAGCGACGCGCTGCGAAGCAGCTTTCTTATATCTTAAATCCGCCGTGCGCCGTCTCCGATCTCCACCACATAGAAATCGGCCTTCATCTGGCACTTCTCCTCATAAGCCTTTTCCACTTCGGCCTTGAACCGTTCCACCGCATCATCTTCCACAATGCTCACCGTGCATCCGCCGAATCCGCCGCCGGTAATACGGCTGCCGATAACGCCGGGCACCGCCCAGGCGGCGTCAACCAGCACATCCACTTCGGGGCAGGACACTTCGTAATCATCCCGCAGGGACACATGGGAGGCGTTCATCAGCTGACCGAAAGCCGTGATATCGCCGGCCTTTAAGGCTTCCACCGCACGGATGGTGCGCTGATTTTCGTACACTGCGTGCTTCGCCCGCTTTTGGCAGATCTCGTCCCGGATCACATCCTTGTGGGCTTCAAACTGCTCTTCGTTCAGCTCGCCCAGGCTCTGGATATCGCAGACTTTCTGCAGATCTTCCAGGGCCGCCGCGCACTCGTTGCGGCGGTCGTTGTAGGCCGAGGTCACCAGAGAATGCTTCACGTTGCTGTTGGTGATGACGATCTTGGCATTTTCCAGCCTGATTTCGGCGTACTCGCACTTTAAGGTCGCCGTATCCAGGAACATGGCGCAGTCCTTCTTGCCCTGAGCCACGGCGTACTGGTCCATAATGCCGCAGTTGCATCCGCAGAAGCCGTTCTCCGCCCGCTGGCCGATCAGCGCCAGATCCACGCCGGTCAGGGCGTCCCAGCCGAACAGATCCCGCAGCACCACGCCGGTGAGCACCTCTAAGGATGCGGAAGAAGACAGGCCGCTGCCGTTGGGGATGTTGCCCCACAGCAGCATCTCAAAACCGCTGTCCGGCACATAGCCTCGCTCTTCCATCGCCCAGACCACGCCCAGGGGATAGTTGGCCCAGCCGAAATCCCGGCGATCCGCCAGATCTTCCTTTTTGGCCTCCACCACGCCAAAGCGGGCTACGTTTTCGGAATAAAGAAGGATCCGGTCATCCGCCCGGCGGCGCGCCACGGCAAAGGTGCCTAAGGTCAGTGCGCAGGGAAACACATGTCCGCCGTTGTAATCGGTGTGCTCACCGATCAGATTCACCCGGCCCGGCGAAAAATACAGGCGCGGTTCCTCCCCATCCCCAAAAAGCTCCGCAAAACGCTGCAGCAGTTCCTGTTCGTTCATCGTTTTCCCCCTCTTGCTCTCTAATTAATTCTCCGTCATGCCGTACCAGCCGATATCTTCGTCCTTCCAGGCCCCGGACTTAATCAGTTCCGTGCGCTCGTGAAGGTCCTTTGTATAGTGATGGGATCCCACTTCCAGTGCCTCGGTAAACAGGCGGTACAGCGGAACGCCCTTCGCCGGATCCTCGGAATACCAGCCGATGCCTTCCTGCTCCCAGCCGACCTTGCCCAGTTCCACGTATTCGTTGTAGTCCTTGGTATAGTGATGATCGGTGGAGAAGGGATTGTACAGACGATACACCGGGGTTCCGCTGGCCTTCGGCGCATACCAGCCGATGCCCTCGTATACCCAGCCGCGCTCGGGCGTTGTCAGGGTATTCTTCTCATTCAGATCCGCCGTGTAAAAATGCTCATGGGTATCCGGATAGTACAGACGGTACATGGCCACCGGTGTCAGCGAATCCCTTATGAATTCCGCCGTCTTTAAGGCTTCCTCGTAGGGTTCGGGATCGATTTCCTGCACGTAAAGAGACAGCTCTTTGGTGTAATCATCCACAGAGATCAGCGTGGCAGGATCCACCGTAGTAAAGACCTGACTGTGCACACTGTCGTAGACATCGTATTCCGCTCCCGGATACGCACGGGTATTGGTTCCGAGGCCAGTAGCATTCGACCCGTCGCTGACAATATTTAAGTAATGGCCAATACCGCTGGTTTTACCGTTGTCATAGTCTTTTTTTTCGAAATCATACCAGCCATTATATGGATTCCCGAAATTCCAGGCCAGATTTTCGCCGACGGCGAAATGGCCCAGATGGCCTTTATTCGGATCGACCGACAGATCCGCATTGGACATGGCCATCGCCATCAACGTGTGCGTTACACCAAAAGGCTGAAGTCCCGGGAAATTGTCATCCGTCTGCCGCAGCTGATTGCATCTCACCAGAAGTTCGAGGCTGTCAAACATCGATGTAATCTGTGTAGCGTCACCCGAAACCACCGGATCAATCCCCGGCGCCTCATCCTTATACTGATTCAGGGCTTCGATGGCAGCCGCAGCGTCCGCAGCCTGTTCCGGATAGGTGTACTGCACCCACTCAAAAAAGCCGTAGGCGCCCCGATCCCACAGCGCGTTAATGGCGTTTAACTCGGCCTGCGCTGCCTCCACCCAGGCCTGGGCCTCCGCCAGCGTAAAATCCTCCGCCTTCGCCTTTGCGCCGGAAGCCGCCGGCACAAGCAGCACCGAAACCGCGAAAACGGCGCTTAACAACAGGGCTGCTCCGCGGCGAACAGCGTTTTTCTGTTTTCTGTCAGCATTCATAAATCTTCTGCAAAACATCCCCCTAAAACCTTTCCCGTTAAATCTTTTTTCGTCTCAGCCCTCGTCCGGCGACACCCCTTCCGGAGGAATATACTCCGCCCCCTGCTCGGCACGCAGAAACGCCAGGCTCTGTTTGTACTTAAAATAATGAGAAATCTCGAAGGCGCCGTACTCCAGCGGCCGGGTCGGATCGCTGTTGTGCACCATGTCGGCGATCTTTACCGCCCGGGCGATGGGATCCCGCTTGATCTCGGCCAGATAGTTCCGATAAGAATAGGAGGGATCCGACCGATCCTTCGACAGCCGCAGCACCGAGTCGATCACCCATTCAGGCATGCCCTCGGCAATCAGCTGTTCTAACGTAAAGGACGTATCCTCGATCACGTCGTGCAGATAAGCTACGATCCGTTCCTCTTCCAGGTTACACATCAGCGCCACGGCGATGGGATGCTGGGCGTAGGGTTTTCCGCCCCGGTCCTTCTGTCCCTCGTGGGCGCGCCGGCAGATGGATGCGGCCCGCTCGGAGAGGATGGCAAGCTCCGGCGCCCGCTGGGCCCGGCGGGTCATAAACTCCGCCTCGGTACAGGGAACCAGCCAGGGCTCGATGCTGTCTAAATCCACCGGATCCACCGGATAATACCGGCCGGTGATCACCTCGCAGGCGTATAGCCAGTTTTCCAGCCGCATAAAAAGGCGTCCGTTGTCTGTTTCATAGAAAAAGCCCGTTTGCATAGTGCCTCGCTTTCAGGAAACAGCTTTATATTCTTAAGCCATGCCCGACAGACTCGCAAAGGCAGGCCTTCGCTCGTTGTCGCGGCATTCGCCGTATGCGGTCTCGTCAGATCCCGCTTGCGCCGGCCAGCCGGCGGCGCCGGATCTTCCTCCACCGCGCATGGCTCATTTCTTACGCACATGAAAGGGGAAGCCTTTCTTCTGAAAAGCTTCCCCGAAAAGGCACTTCTATTAAAGCACAGAAACGGTCGGATTTCCACCCGTTTTTACGCTTTGACCGCTTTCTAAGCCGCCTGTTTTCGCGGCGGATCTGCCCGCCGCAGTCCTGTTTTACGCCTCGTCTTCCTCGATGGAATCCTTCACGGTAACCGTGACCTTCCGGCTGTAGCAGGCGAAAATGGAATCCACTTTGGCCGCATCCGGCTTGGGTGTAATAAGGCTGACCACCGGAACGATCACCATGCCGATGAGCATGCAGAAGGCGCCGGCAGTGATGGGCGACTGCAGAATCGCCGGGAACATGGGACGGATGAAGATGTTTAAAAGCATCACCACGGTGGAGAACACAAAGTTCACCGCGCAGGCCGCCTTGGTGGTGCGTTTCCAGTACAGACCATACATAAACGGAGCCAGGAAGGCGCCGGCCAGCGCGCCCCAGGAAACACCCATCAGCTGCGCGATGAAGGAGACGCTGGAACGGTACTGCAGAATGGCGATGATGGCGGAGATGGCGATGAACACGGCGATCAGCACCCGCATCCACACCAGCTGCTGCTTTTCATCCATATCCTTTTTGAAGGTATCCTTGATCAGATCCAGGGTCAAGGTGGAGCTGGATGTCAGCACCAGAGACGACAGGGTGGACATGGACGCAGACAGCACCAGCACCACCACAATGGCGATGAGGATGGTGGGCAGGCCCGACAGCATGGTGGGCACGATGGCATCGTAACCTTCCGCCGCCACGTCCACCTGGTCGGAGAACAGACGTCCGAAGCCGCCTAAGAAATAGCAGCCGCCGGCCACCACAAAGGCAAAGAAGGTGGAGATGATGGTGCCCTTTTTGATGGAGTTTTCACTCTTGATGGCGTAGAACTTTTGCACCATCTGGGGAAGGCCCCAGGTACCTAAAGACGTCAGAATCATCACGCCCAGCAGGTTGATGGGGTCCGGTCCGAAGAAGGACGCGAACACGCCGGGGGTGTCGGAAACCGCCGGATCGGAAACCCGGGCCAGGCCGTCTAAAGCCGCCATGAAGCCGCCCTGGCTGTTTAACACCGCCAGCACGATGGCCACGATACCGAACAGCATGATGATGCCCTGGATGAAATCGTTGACAGCGGTAGCCATGTAGCCGCCGGCGATGACGTACACCGCGGTCAGCACGGCCATGACGATCACGCAGATGGAGTAGTCGATGTTAAATGCCATACCGAACAGACGGCTTAAGCCATTGTATAACGAAGCCGTGTAGGGGATCAGGAAAATAAACACGATCACCGACGAAACCAGTTTCAGTTTTCGGCTGAAAAACCGGCTCTCAAAAAACTGGGGCATGGTGGCCGGATCCAGATGCTGAGTCATAACACGGGTGCGGCGTCCTAACACCACCCAGGCCAAAAGCGAGCCTAACAGGGCATTGGCGATACCCGCCCAGGTGGCAGCGATGCCATATTTCCAGCCGAACTGGCCTGCGTAACCCACGAACACCACAGCCGAGAAATAGGATGTTCCGTAGGCAAACGCCGTAAGCCAGGGGCCCACGGAGCGGCCGCCTAAAACGAAGCCATTCACGTCCGTCGCATGCCGCCGGCAGTACAGACCCACGCCGACCATAATGGCAAAAAAGATAACCAGCATGCCTCCCTTAATCAGTAAATCCATCGCAAAACCTCTTTCTTTTCCCTTTTGTTTCTTTTCCCTTTTGTTTCTTTTCCTTTCGCCGTTTTCTGCTTCCTTTCAGGGAGGATTGGGATTTCCGTCTTTTCGGTCCGTGGGTTCCCCTCCGGTCTTTTTCGCTTTAACGCGCAAAAGCATCTTCTATACACTAACGCTTCAACGCAAAAAAGTCAAGTGTAAAAAACAGACTCCTCTCACAAAGAGAGGAGCCTGCTTAAAATGCGCCGGGAATACCGGTCTCTTTCGCTGAGTCAAAAGTGCCTGTCACTTTTGACTCATTTCAGGCCGTACCAGCCATACTTTTCGTCGATCCACGAACCCGTCGCCATCAGGGTTTTGTACTCGTTTTCATCTGAGGTGTAATGGTGGGCGCCCACCACCAGTTCCTTTGTAAACAGGCGGTGCATGCCGATACCCTTCGCCGGATCGGAATACCATCCGATGCCTTCCTGATTCCAGCCCTGGCTTCCTAAGATCATGTACTCGTTGTAATCCATGGTGTAGTGATGATCGGTGGTGGCGGGATTAAACAGCCGGTACACCGGATCCCCGGTTTTCGGCGCATACCAGGATACGCCTTCAAAATACCAGCCGCGCTCCGGTGTGCACAGGGTTTTCGCCTCGTACCGATCCGCCGTATACAGATGCTCATGGGTTCCGGGATAATACAGCCGGTACATGGCGTTTGCGCCGGAACGCGCTTTCTCATTAAACACGGCTACGGGCCAGCCCTCCTTGCGGCCGGTTTCCCGGGGCGTGTAGGCCACCGGCGGCGGACAGTCATCTTTTGCGTTGTAGCGCACCAGCTGATATTCGGCAAAACGGGATGCAAAATTGGCTGCGGATGTCTCATAGATGCCGGGAACGGGCTCCATGGTCTCCGCCACGGTCACGGTAAGAAGCTTTCCGTCTTCATCCCGGGACACATCCATGATCAGCGCCACGTGATATCCCGGCATGTTGACGCAGTCGCCGGGCTCGATAAGGGACTCCCAGGTGTGGTCGTAGTCAACGGTTTCCGCCTTGTTCTCTTCGTAATTGTAATAGTACCACCAGGCGTCGTCCTCGGGAGTAAGGAAAGCTCTCACATCATACTCCGGAATATAGGCCAGCCGGGCAAAGGCATTCTTTTTCGACGCCAGCTCATTGGACGTATCCGAGACATCGTAGGTCAGACTGCCGATGTAGGACGTGGGATACCGGGGGGATCCGATGCAGTAGCTGACGAAAGCACTGCAGTCCATGGCGTACCAGGGCGAGCGCTGACTGCCGTACTTCGCCCGTTTTGTATAAAAATCGCTGTTGGGATCGGCCACCGCTGCCAGGAAATCATCCAAAGACGCCTCAAAGGTGACGTAATATCCCTCTCCGGGCACCTGACCGTAGGGAATGCCATAATAGGTCTCCCCCGCTTCATACGCCCAGTCGTTTCCCTCATCTTCATTATAAGAATGAACCAGCACATCCTTCCAGGGCGTCCACTCAATCTCGCACAGCTGGTGCGCCCGGGCGCGGATGTTGTCAATACCGGCCGCCTTCGCAGAAAAGCCCGGCAAAACCACCGCGGCAAGAGTCAGCAGCAGAAGAAAGCCGGCCGCCGATAACAGATTTCTGCTGAACTTTTCTTTCATATTCATATTTCAACCTCCATATGAGCGCGGGGTCAGGACACCGTCCCACTAATGATAAAGCCTCGAGATCAGATTGTCCACAAAATGATTCTTTTTCAGAAAATCACTGATTCGCGCAAGATAATCCGGAGCCTCGTCATAAACCCCATGCCCCCGATCTTCATAGATAAAGCAATCCGCATTTAGCGCCGCTGCCAGTTCCGGGGCCGCTTCCGGTCCCAGAACCCGGTCCGCTCCGGCGCCCAGCACAAAGGCCGGGCAGGTGATGTCCTTCGCCCGATCCCGAAGGGAAAAGCCGCGGACCGCTTCCAGCGAAATCAGAAAATTGCGGAAATCCTGCTCCGTGACCCCCTCGCCGGAAGCCAGAATCGCATCCTTATATTGAATATAGAAGGAAGGCGTATAAACGCTCTCTCCGAAGGCCTCCATCAGCGCCGTGGCATTTCGCTCTTCGGCCAGAGTTTTCCAGCGGGAAAAAACCGCCGGGTCACTGTGGACCGTATCCAGCGCCGTGGAACACAGAATCAGCGATGCCACCCGCTTCGGCACCATAAGCGCCAGGGTCTGGGCCACCATGCCGCCCATGGAAACCCCCATCAGATGGACGCGATCCAGCTCCAGATCGTCAAAAGCCGCCAGGGTATCCGCCGCCATATCCGCAATGGTGTAGCCCTCCGGCTCCACCGGGATGTGGTCGAACAGGTAAATCTCATAGTTCTCCGCCAGCAGGGCGTAGGCAGATCGGATCGCCTCTGCGGCACCCAAAACACTCTTCAACGCCAGACCCGGCAGAATCACAAACACCGGGCCGCCGGCTTTTCCAAAATGCAGAAAATCCATCTCAACCTCAATCAGATCGTATCCGTTCCGTCCGCGACAGGTGCGGAATCCGGCGCGGAATCCTGCAACTCCACAGCCTGAGCCTCTTCCGCAACTGCGAAATCCACATCGGGTGCGGAATCAGGTGCAGGATCCTGCAGCTCCATGGCGCAGTATTTTTCCGTATTCTTTTTAAACCGGATCAGTATCGCAAACTGCAGCACCACCGAAACCACAAACACAACAAGCCAGATCACGATACCCAGCAGCTGCTCGTGCTCATCCTCCGAAGACAGAGCCGCATTAAACGCAGCCGACGCATCGAAAACCGTGTGCCACAGCACGGGCAGCAGCAGGCCAAGACAGGCCGGCCAACAGCGTACCCACCGTCGCCAGAAACGTCGAGAACACGCCGACCACCACGGGTATGATGGCTTTCTTCTTTGGCATAGGTTCCGGAATCTCGCGACGGATCATGCGAACGTATACTGCCAGACAGAGCGCAGCAGAAATCAGCGATGTAATGATTCCCAACATAAAAACCTCCTCCTTTGTGCGAATCAGCCTCTATCTTAACACAAAGGAGAAGGAAGCCGTTATTCCTTTATCAGCTGTGCGTCAAGCTCTCCCGTTTGGGCATCTCCATAGAGCATCTTCTGAATGCCTTCAATAATCTCCTGCCTGCGCTTTTGGGCGTTGGCAGAGCTCTCATCCTTCCCGCCGACCCAGTACGCGTTAAGATAGCTTGACGCCGGATTCTGCCAGGGAACAATGCGGATGTCTTCCCTGTTGATCTCATAGGTGGATAGGATTGCCCGCATCTCAGGAATCGTTGCGCCTTTCAGTTTCAGCAGTTCTTCCGACGTCTTATCTGGATTCGTCCCCGGCAAAAGCCCGCACGAATAACTGTCCGCAGCCATCTGCCAGACGTAAAGATCCAGTCCATCTGATGTGTCCAGATCAAAATAATCCGGATATGCTTCTCTTAATGCGTCCAGGTTTAACGTTTCTTCCGACATGACATTTTCGCTTGAATTGGGATCCGTCTCCATAACAGTTTCGCTCGAACCGGGATCCGTCTCCATGGCAGTTTCGCTCGAACCGGGATCCGTCTCCATGGCATTTTCGTTCGTGATGGGATCTGTCATCAGGCATACCGCCAGTACAATGCAGGCAATAACGGCGATCAGAATGACCCAGAATGCAGGTTTTTTATAATTCAAAACGCCCCTGACCCGTTCCTTCACTCCGTTCTCGCCAAAAGCAAGCGGGCAGGCGGCAATTCTTTTCCTGGGAAAACTGCAGTCCAGAAGTGCCTGCGAATAGGCTGCCATATCCCCCTTATCCATATCTCGGATGACCTTTTCATCACAGGCCATCTCGATATCCCGGCAGAGAAGAGCATAAGCGATCCAACACAACGGATGAAACCAGTAAATGGACAGCAGCAGAAACCCCAGCGGCTTCCACCAGTGATCCCGGCGCCTGAGATGCGCTGTTTCATGACGAAGCACATAGTCAAGCGTTTCCCCCTGCATGGAAGAAGGCACGTAGATGACCGGTCGGATGACCCCTAATATGAAAGGTGCTTTCACCTCGTCACAGGAAAGTACGCCTTTTTTAATGGGGACACATACTGAGACGGTTTTCTTCAGCTTCAGATAGCTGACCAGCGCATAGGCCAGCATAACGACGACGCCCGCCATCCACACAGCCGCGGCGACCGGGATGATCACCTGCAGCGGATTTGCGCTGGACACCGGAGCCGGCGTAAACGATTCCGAAATGACAGGATTCACCACGTTGTTGATAACCGTGATCCCCGAATCGATGTGAGGCTCACTCAAAAGCGCGATATTGGAGGGGATCGTCTCGCTGCTGGGAATCAGGCTGAATACGCTTTCCAGAGAAAACGGGCAGATCAGCCGGACGGCCACCAGCCCCCATAACATGCAGCAAATCCATTTCGGCGCCTTCTTCAGAGACAGCCGCGCCAGAATGACAGCCAGAATAAGCCAGCCCGCAGTAATGCTCATATTCAGAAGTTTTAAAAATACACTGCTCATGCTTATTCCTCCCTCTTGAAGGAATCAATCATTCGCTGAATCTCATCTGCCTCCTCTGCTGACAGTTTTTTCTTTGAAATAAATGCAGCAATGAACGCGGGCAGGGATCCTTTATAGGAATCTGCAATGATCTGCTCGCTCTTCGCCGAATAGAATTCCTCCCGGGGAACAAGGGAAGTAACGATGCCATCCCTGTTCTGGAGCAATCCTTTTTCGCAGAGCTTGCGGAGAACCGTATAGGTGGTCGGACGCTTCCAGCTCAGTTCCTTTTCACATACCTTTGCCAGTTCGCCGGATGGGATCGGCTCATGCTCCCAGACGATATCCGCGAACCGTTCCTGTATCGCGCCAAGCTCAAAATCTATCATAAAGACTCCTTTCCGCCTGTTTATTCGGATAAACTATGTCTCTAGTTTACTCGGATAAACAAGATCTGTCAAGGGGCTTTTCCCGCTTCATGTCAAGTTAATAATATGATTCAAACGCCAAAAGTCCGACTCCACGCCACGCTTGCGTGGCGGTGGAGGAGAGACTTATTGGCGTTTGAATCATATTATGTGCATTTTGACCTTGTTTTTGCGCCATAAGCTTTCCATATCTCAACTGCAATCTACTCCCAGATCTATATCAATGGTATGTCCCTTCCCTGTCTTGCAATGATTTCTTCAAACGTCTGCGGTTCATAATTCTGCCACATGGCGCCTACATTATAAGCCTCACAGCGCAGACCCTTTTGGCGGATGTCCTCTTTGATCCGTTCCTCCATAACCGATTCTGCTGTCTTATGCGTATGGCCATGCAGCATAAAAGCCATATGCCGGGCACCGTTATAAAAGGGAATGAAATAGTGGCTTAGGATCAGGCGGCATTTAACACCGTCAGCCATAACTACCATATCCTTATAATCGGCAACCTCATAAAAGCACCTCTCGTACTCTTCGCTGCGTTTATCGTGATTACCGCGGATCAGATGAATAAAACCGTTCATCTGCTTTGTGTAGTCTTCGATGGATGTGTTGTTCCTGTAGGCAAAATCCCCCAGAACATAAACGTGATCCTCCTTCTGAACCTTCCGGTTCCACCGCTTTATAATCCCCATATCCATTTCTTCTACGGTTTCCCAGGGGCGATCGTCAAACCGGATACAGTTTGCATGCCCCAGGTGCAGATCGCTGATAAAATAGGTCTTCATTTTTTCACCTCCTTACATTATCAAGCGTTTTTATTGGAAACTCTGGCTTCTGCTTATTCATTATTCTTTAAAAGGTATTTATTACTGACTACTTTCATGGAAAGCGCCGCGCTGATAAGTTCACAGTAAACCGGCTCCGTAGGGCGGATCACGATACCTTCCTTTTTGCTGCCCTTCGGATAGTTTCCATCGGCTCTTTCAAGCAATGCCTCTACTGTCGGATATTTCGCAGGAAGGTCCATGCCGACTTCCTCAACAGGGACGGTTTCCAGCTGCAGTTCTTTACAGATCTCCAACATCCGATTTAAACCCACACGTCTTCCGTCTTCTCTGACAGTAAACACATACCAGTGGGGCTTCGTCAGCTTCAGCCGGTTCTGCTGGATCCCTGGTGCACACAGTTCTCCCTGAATGGTAAACACAGTCAGATCGTTTTCCGCCGCAAAGGCCTTCATCTTCTCACCAAGCCCCATTGCTTTAACCAACTCGTAGAATGGACTGTTGCCATCATCCTTATACTCGTAATTATGGCCGGTCACGTGGAATCCATTTTCATCAATTCCGACAGAGTGAGAAGAACCGTCCATCTTCGTACTGATATAGTATTCCAATCCTGCAAAAGCCTGGATCAATTCCGGTTCCGCCTGTACTCTGGTCTCATCGGTGTGAGGAATATCATATGGAAGCGTACCGATCATCGTACCGCCGGTCGAGATTCGCTCCTCAATTTCCCATTTCTTAACGCCAAGGAGTTTCGTCACGTCCATCCCCAGTTCGGCGTCTTCGGGAATCACAGCAAAGCTGCTGACGGGCAGAAGCAGCCCCTGGGAAATCTGTCCCCTAAACTTCATTGTCCGCAGGCGAAAGCCCTCTCCCATGACATCAGTCTTCCTGTAACTGGATGCCCGCAAAAATTCAAATTCCGGCACAACAGGCAAGAAACTGTCTACCTCGAAATACACAGCTAAGTCCATCGGCTGAAACTGTCCCTTATTTACAACACACTGCCATCCCAGCACGTGTGCCAGTTCGATCCTGTCAGCGCCTTCAATCGGATCGATCCTCCATATGCGCTGAATACTCGCTAACTTTCTCATATTGATCTCCTTCAAAAAAACCCCGGTATGATCGCGAACATTCTGCGATATACCGGGGATATTCATTCTCTGATCGTATCTATTTTTCAGGTCGCGGAACCTTGCTATGCAGCCAAGTATTCCTGAATGATCCTGTAGTAAGAAAGAAGCCTGCTCTGACGTGTGAACGATTCATTGATCAGATGATAACTTCTATCTCCAACGACCAGCATATCCATCGGTACCTGCAATAATTCACTTAATGCGTAGAGGTTGTCGAGTGTCGGCATGCTCTTGCCGTCAAACCAGTGATAGACTGACTGTACACATCCCAAAGAAAGGAACTCCTGCACATTGGTGTGCTACCCGTCAAGAGGACAGTGAAAAATTAAAAAGTTCTGTACCGCCGGTTGTTGCAACTGGCGGTATTTTTATGCTGCCGCATTGTACTCTTCATGATACTCTTCCGGAGTCATCAGTCGCAGCTTCCGCTGA